>JBKJKI010000018.1:0-14637 GCA_046597475.1 Polaromonas sp.
CGAAGCCTTCGTGACCCACTACAACAAAACGGCCGCGCCATTCGTCTGGAGAAAACGTGAGGTCAAAGGCGCTCAGCTTAGAAATACAATTGTTAACTTACGCAATTAAACACTAGCCTCGCCTGCCCGCCGCGCGCATGGCGTCCTGCATTCCGTGCGATGGGCCTATTTCCCCGCATTCGGAAAAAACAGCTGCTCACCATTGATCCTGTAGCCCGCTATCACGGCCTGCCCCACAGGCGAGATCACCCAGTCAATGAACTTCTGTGCATCAAGCACCCTGGTCTGCGGGTGTTTGGCGGGGTTGACGACCATCACGCCGTACTGGTTGAACAAACGCGTGTCGCCCTCGACCAGCACCGCCAGATCAGCCCGGTTCTTGAACGACAGCCAGGTGCCGCGGTCGGCCAGCACATAGGCACCCACACTGGCGGCCATGTTGAGCGCCGGCCCCATGCCGCAGCCGCAGGCCTTGTAGCCGGCAAAGGCCGGTGCCTCGACGCCAGCGGTCTTCCAGTAGCGCAGCTCGGCCGCATGGGTGCCGCTCTTGTCACCGCGCGAGATGAAAGGGGCATTGGCGGCGTTGACCTTTTTCAGCGCTTCAACAATATCCTTGCCCTTGACTTTGGCCGGGTCGGCAGCCGGGCCAATCAACACGAAGTCGTTGTACATGACGGGTAAGCGCTTGATGGCAAAGCCCTCGGCCACGACTTTTTCCTCGGCCGCCTGGTCATGCACGAACAGCAGATCGGCGTCGCCCCGGCGGCCCATGTCCAGGGCCTGTCCGGTGCCGACGGCGACCACTTTCACGTCAATTCCCGTGGCTTTTTTAAATTCCGGCAAGAGATGGAAAAACAGCCCCGACTGCTCGGTGGAGGTGGTCGAGGCCATCACGATGCTGCCTGTTTGCGCTATTGAATTAGTAGCTAAAAGCGACCATATAACAAGGGCTACAGCACTAAAAGCTTTGAATTTTCGAAAAATCATGCGAAAACCGGTCATGCAAGCTCTCCTTTTAAAAAATTTTCCGCCGCTGCGGGCAAAGGCCCCCTGAAAAAAGCGTCGGTCGGCAAGTCGGCCATCAGCCTGCCCTGCTCCAGATAAATGACGCGGCTGGCCAGGCGCTTGACCTGACCGAGGTTGTGGCTACTGAAAATCAGCGTCATGCCGGCGTCGGCGAACTCGGCCATCAGCCGCTCCACTTCGCCCTTGGCGCTCGGGTCAAGGCTGGAGGTCGGCTCGTCGAGCAGCAAGACCTGGGCCTTGAGCGCCCAGGCCCGCGCCAGCGCCACGCGCTGCTGCTGTCCGCCTGACAGGGCCTTGGCATTGCGCCGTGCCAGGTCGGCCAGGCCGACGCGCTCCAGCGCCTCCAGCGCCTGCACCTTGGCCTGCCGCCAGGGAAGCGCGTTCAGCCACAGGCCCAGGGCGACGTTGTTGAGCACGCTGGCGCGCAGCATGTAGGGGCGCTGAAACAGCATGGCCTGGCGCGCCCCTGCGTCGTACTGAAAGCCGCCACTGGCGGGCCTGAGCAGCCCGTGCAGCGTTCGCAGCAAGGTGCTTTTGCCACTGCCGTTGGAGCCCACCAGCGCCAGCCGTTCGCCCGCGGCAACGCGCAGCGTGCAGTTCTTGAGCGCCTGCACGCGTCCGAAACTGACACTGACGGAATGCAGATTGAATATCGGCGTCATGAAGGGGCCCTCCGGGCGGCCGGCGTCGCAGCCAGGACCGCCAGGGCGTCGGAAAGCCGGTCATCGAACTGCTCGCGCCAGCGCCGCACCAGGGCAATCAGGATGTTGAGCAGCAGCACCACGCCCAGCAGCACCAGGCCCAGCGCCAGCGCCAGCGGCAGGTCGCCCTTGCTGGTTTCCAGCGCGATCGACGTCGTCATGACGCGGGTGAAGCCCTCGATATTGCCGCCGACGATCATCACCGCACCGACCTCTGAAATCGCGCGGCCAAAGGCGGCGATCAGCACCGTCAGCAGGGCATAACGCTCGTCCCACAGCAGGATCAGGCTGCGCACGAAGCGGCCCGCGCCCAGCGACTGGAACTGCTCGCCGTGGCTGCGGTCGGCGTCGTCAATGGTCTGGCGCACCAAGGCGGTAACCACGGGCAGCACCAGCATGCTTTGCGCCAGCACCATGGCCTTGAAGGAAAACAGCCAGCCCAGAAAGCCCAGCGGCCCGCTGCGCGACAACAGCAGGTAAACCACCAGCCCGACCACCACCGAAGGCAGGGCCAGCGCCGTATTGAGCAAGGCCAGCACGCCAGCCCGGCCCCGAAAGCGCGCCACGCCCAGCCAGGCCCCCAGCAAGAGCCCGGCGCTGCAGGCGATCACGCAGGCGCAGGCGCTGACGGCCAGCGACCGGAGCACGATGCTGGCGAACAGGGGATCGAGCGAGGTGATGAGCGATAAAGCCGTGCGGGCGCTGTCTGAGAAGGTGTTCATGCGGTGGGTTCTGCGCGGACTTTATCCTAGAGATCAAACGCGCGCCGCGCATCGGTATTGACCGCTATGAAGTCATTTGCATAGGAAGCAGCCCGTCCGAGCGCCCGTTTCGCGCAAGGCGATGCACCCATAATCAGCCGACACCTCATGGCCATGCACAAAGTCGAACTTTCCTATCTCCTCTCGCCCCAACGCGGCAAGGATGCGCTGATACGCAACCCGCTGATGGACCTGCTTCATGCCGTGCGCGAGCAGGGCTCCATTTCCAGGGCCGCCAAGGCGCTGGAACTATCCTACCGGCATGTCTGGGGCGCGCTCAAGGACTGGGAGCAGACGCTGGGGCGCAGCCTCATCGTCTGGGACAAGGGCCAGCGCGCGCGCCTGACCGAGTTTGGCCAGAAGCTGCTGTGGGCCGAGCGCCAGGCGCAGGCCCGGCTGGCGCCGCAGATCGAGGCGCTGCGCGGCGATATTGAACGCGCCTTCTCGACCGCCTTTGACGACAGCGCCCATGTGCTGACGCTGTACGCCAGCCACGACGCCGCCCTGTCGGCCCTGCGCGATCACACCAGCCCGCACGGCCTGCATCTGGACATCCGCTTCATGGGCAGCGTCGATGCGATCGCGGCCCTCAATGCCGGGCGCTGCATGATGGCCGGCTTTCACACGCGCGACCAGCCGGGGCGGCAGTCGGCAGCGGCGCAGGCCTACCGCAGCCTGCTCAAACCCGGCCTGCACAAGCTCATCGGCTTTGCGCACCGCCGGCAAGGCCTGATCGTTGCGCCCGGCAATCCGCTGCGGATCAGCGGCCTCGCCGACCTGAAGCGGCCCACCCGCTACGTCAACCGCAGCGACGGCACCGGCACGCGGGTGCTGCTGGACGACCTGCTGGCGGAGGCCGGCATGACGTCATCGGACATCGAGGGCTACGCCAGCGGGGAACCTTCCCACAGCGCCGTGGCGCAGGCCGTGGCCAGCGGCGCTGCCGATGCGGGCCTGGGCATAGAGGCCGCAGCCCGCGAAAAAAGCCTGGGTTTTGTGCCGCTGGTGCAGGAGCGCTACCACCTGGTCTGCCTGAAATCCGAGCTGCCCACGCCGCAGGTGCAGGCCCTGCTCAAGGAGCTGCAAGGCGCTGAATGGCAGACCAAGCTGGACAGCCTGCCCGGCTACAGCGGCGAGCGCGCCCAGGGTGGCAAGGTGCTGTCCTTGCGGGCTGTACTGCCGTGGTGGACCTATCGCAAGGGCAAAAACGACTGAAAATTGGTCGAATCAGCCTCTTGCCAAGGCAGGTCGGCCATAGCTAGCTATATTTTTTATAGCGCACAGGATCTGAAGCCGCAAAAGCCCTCGTCCCGTTCGGGCCGCTGAAAATTGCGGAAATTGGGGTGCTTCATGCGCGCCCGCGTGGCAAACGAGGCGCCGCGCAGCACCTTGTGCGTGCCAAACCAGGGCTGCGACCAGGCCTGGCAGGGATCAGCGGCAAAACCCGGATAGGGCTGAAACGTCGTTCCCGTCCACTCCCACACATCGCCCCAGCGAAAGCCGCGCCGCGCGGCGGTGTGCGCGGCAAGCTCCCACTCCACCTCGGCCGGCAGCCGGCGGCCGGCCCAGCGGCACCAGGCGTCGGCTTCCCACCAGCTCATGTGCATGGCGGGCTGGTTGCCCTGCATGCGCATGGCCTGGCCAAACCGGTTCTGCACCACCGCCCCGCTGCCCATGCCAATCTGCTCTACGTAGCGCGGGCCGCGGCGGCCCTCGCCAGCCGCCAGCCCCTGCAGCCAGAGCCAGCCCGCCGGCTGCCAGAGCTCGGGCCGGTCATAGCCGCCATCGCCGACAAACTCCACGTACTGCGACCAGGTGACGGGCTGGGCGTCGATTTCAAACTCGGGAATGCTGACGGCGTGCCTTGCCTTTTCGTTGTCAAAGGCAAAGCCGGCGCCCGGTCCCGCCGCGCTGCCCATCTGCCACACCGTGGCCGGAATCAGCAACGGCTCGCGCAGCGCCATGGGGGGTGGCGTGAACACCTTCTGCAGGGCTTTGTCCAGCGTCAGCCCCAGGGTCTGGGCATCGTGGGTCAGCGCTTCGCAGCGCAGGTCTTCGTGAAACAGGCAGAGGCGGTAAAAGTAAAGCGCGTCATCGTCGTCGCCTGCTTTTTCAAGCAGCTCCAGCGTGCCCTCCAGCGTATCGAGCAAATAAGCCCGGCAGCGGGCCACGTCGGGCAGGTCCAGCGCCCAGCGACCGGCATGGGGCGTGGCGTCGGCATCCCACCAGCGGTCGGCGCTCGCCTCCACGGACGGGAGCCGGGTATGCACCGGCTCACAGCGCGTGCCCATCGCGCGCTGCATGTTGCGGCCTATCCACCATTCCTGAAACCAGCCCACATGGCCCAGCGTCCAGAGCGGCGGGTTCAAGGCAGCGAGCCGGGGCACCTCGAAGTTCACGCTCTCCAGCGCGTTCTGGTACTGGCCGAACAGGTGCAGCGTGTGGTTGCGCGCATCCATCAGCGCCAGCGACAGCAGTTCCCGCCCGGCGCTGCGCATGAGGGGCGAGTCGATCAGCTCCGGACTACCCGGGGCCGATGTCGAAGGGAAAGGTTCTGAAGCCACAGCAAGTGTCCTGGTTAGCCCGGGCGTCGGGAAACAACAAGCATAGCAAGCCATCGCCGAAGTTGCGGCCATGGATCGCCGTGCCCTAAACTTGGCGCATGACTTCCCCCGACACGCCAAATACAACTCCCCCGCCCGCCGCCGTCCTCACGCCACGCCTGACCAGCCTGTCCCACGGCGGCGGTTGCGGCTGCAAGATCGCGCCCGGCGTGCTGAGCGAGATCCTGAAGAATTCCAGCAACCTGCCCATCCCCCCGCAATTGCTGGTGGGCATTGAAACCGCCGACGACGCCGCTGTCTACCAGCTCAACGACGAGCAGGCACTGATTGCCACCACCGACTTTTTCATGCCCATCGTCGATGACCCCTACGACTTTGGCCGCATCGCCGCCACCAATGCCATCAGCGACGTCTACGCCATGGGCGGCACGCCCATCATGGCGCTGGGGCTGGTGGGCATGCCGATCAACGTGCTGCCGCTGGAAACCATTGGCGCCATCCTGCGCGGCGGCCAGGATGTGTGCCGCGATGCCGGCATCCCGATTGCCGGCGGCCACACCATCGACTCGGTCGAACCGATTTACGGCCTGGTCGTGCTGGGCCTGATCCATCCCTCGCGCGTGAAGAAAAACTCGGGTGCCCGGGCCGGCGACGTGCTGATCCTGGGCAAGCCGCTGGGCGTCGGCATCCTGTCGGCCGCGCTGAAAAAGGATGCGCTGAGCCCTGAAGGCTATGCCTGCATGGTCGCCACCACGACGCAACTGAACAAACCCGGCATCGAACTGGCCAAGCTCGACGCCGTTCATGCCATGACCGATGTGACCGGCTTCGGCCTGCTCGGCCATGGGCTTGAGCTGGCACGCGGCGCGAAACTCAGGATGCAGCTTCAGCTCGACCAGATCCCCCTGCTGCCGGGCGTGCTCGAATTGGCCGGGCAAGGCATGGTGACCGGCGCCTCGGGGCGCAACTGGGACAGCTACGGCGCCGAAGTGGTCCTGCCCGCCGCCATCAGCGCGGCGCATCAGGCGCTGCTGAGCGACCCGCAGACCAGCGGCGGCCTGTTGGTGGCCTGCTCGCCGGAGGCGGCAGAGGAAGTCCTGGCCTGCTTCCAGCGTCATGGCTTTGCGGGCGCCCGCCAGATCGGCACCATGCTGGACGGCAGCGGCGTCGAAATCATCTAGAACCGTGCTTCGCCAGCGCAGCCCGCCGCGTCTATTGGCCGGGCTGGGGCCGCGGTTCTTTATACAATCCGGCCTCGGGCCAGCCTTTGTCGGGGGCGATTTACCCCTGTCTTTCCGATGAATTCCCAGGCCTGAATCCTTTATCCCGGAGAAAAAAACAAATGCAAGCCCTGCTGAAATTTTCCAAGGCCGTCGATTGGCTGAACACCCAGGTTGGCAAATATGCCATCTGGCTGATTCTGGCCTCGACCGTCATCAGCGGCGTCAACGCCATCGTCCGCAAGGTCTTTAACATGAGCTCCAACGCCTACCTGGAAGTGCAGTGGTATCTTTTTGCCGCGTCCTTCCTGGTCGCGGCGGGCTACACGCTGCTGAACAATGAACACGTCAGAATCGACGTGGTGTCCAGCCGCCTGTCCCGGCGCGGGCAGATCTGGGTCGACATCATCGGCTTTACCCTTTTCCTCACGCCCATTTGCCTGGCCGTGCTGTGGTACGGCATTCCGTTCTTTCTGCAGGGCTTGCGTTCCGGCGAAATGTCCGGCAACTCCGGCGGCCTGATCCGCTGGCCGGTGTACGCGATGATTCCCATCGGCTTCACGCTGCTGCTGCTGCAGTGCTGGTCAGAGTTGATCAAGCGCATCGCCTTTCTCAAGGGACTTATTGAAGACCCCACCGCCAAGCGGCTGGAAAAATCAGCTGAAGAAGAACTGGCCGAGGCGATCCGCCGCCTGGCTGACCACAACGCCAAAGCAGGCTGAGCGGTAAACGACATGGAATTCCTCGCTCAAAACTTCGCCCCGATCATGTTCGCGGGCCTCGTCGCCTTCCTGCTGATGGGCTTTCCCGTGGCCTTCAGCCTCGGCGCCTGCGGTCTGTTCTTCGGTTTCATCGGCATCGAGCTGGGCCTGCTGCCGCAGGCGCTCATGCAGGCCCTGCCGCTGCGCCTCTTCGGCATCATGCAGAACGACACGCTGCTGGCGATCCCCTTCTTCACGCTGATGGGCCTGATCCTGGAGCGCAGCGGCATGGCCGAGGACCTGCTGGACACCATTGGCCAGCTGTTCGGCCCGCTACGAGGCGGCTTGGCGCTGGCCGTGATTTTCGTTGGCGCGCTGCTGGCGGCCACCACCGGCGTCGTGGCGGCCTCGGTCATCTCCATGGGGCTGATCTCGCTGCCCATCATGCTGCGCTACGGCTATGACCGCCGGGTCGCGGCGGGCGTGATCACGTCCTCGGGCACGCTGGCGCAAATCATTCCGCCATCACTGGTGCTGATCATCCTGGCCGACCAGTTGGGCCGCAGCGTGGGCGACATGTACAAAGGCGCTTTTCTGCCGGGTTTTTTGCTGACCGGTTTTTATGCCGGCTACGTGATTCTGCTGGCCATCTTCAAACCCAAATGGGTGCCCGCGCTGCCCGTTGAGGCGCGTACCTTCCGCGAGCCCGGCGGCTCAAGCGGCACGCCGTCGCTGCTGTTGCTGACCATCGTGTCGGCGGGTGCCGCCATCTTTTTTGGCCAGTACATTGCCGATGTGCACACCTGGTGGACCGGCCAGCCGGTCACCAGTGTGCCCAAGGATGAAACTATCGTCGTCTCGCTGTGCGTGGGCGTGAGCCTGGCCTTCGTGATTGCCGTGATCAACAAGATCACGCGTCTGGGCTTGCTGTCACGCATGGCCGAACGCGTCACCTTCGTGCTGATTCCACCGCTGCTGCTGATCTTTCTGGTGCTGGGCACCATTTTCCTCGGTGTGGCGACGCCGACCGAGGGCGGCGCCATGGGCGCGCTGGGCGCCATCACCATGGCGCTGGCGCGCGGCCGCTTGAGCTTTTCGCTGCTGCGACAGGCCCTCAACAGCACCACCAAGCTTGCGTGCTTCGTGGTCTTCATCCTGATTGGCTCGACCATCTTCAGCCTCGTCTTCCAGGGCGTGGACGGTCCGCGCTGGGTCGAGCATCTGCTGACCAGCCTGCCCGGCGGCCAGGTCGGCTTTCTGATCGTTGTCAATCTGCTGATCTTCTTCCTGGCGTTCTTCCTTGATTTCTTCGAACTCTCGTTCATTGTCGTGCCGCTGCTCGCCCCGGTGGCGCAAAAGCTGGGCATCGACCTGATCTGGTTTGGCGTGCTGCTGGGCGTGAACATGCAGACCTCGTTCATGCACCCGCCGTTTGGCTTTGCGCTGTTTTACCTGCGCAGCGTGGCACCCACCGTGCCGTATACCGACAAGCTCACCAAAAAGCTGATCCAGCCCGTGACGACCATGCAGATCTACTGGGGGGCCGTGCCCTTCGTGCTGATCCAGATCATCATGGTGGGCATCATCATCGCCTTCCCCGGCATCGTTTCCAGTGGCCTGGACAAGGTCGAGGTCTATGACATGGACAAGATTCGCCTGCAGATGGAAGCTGACGTGCTCAAGGACCCGGGCGCGGCGCCCATGCCCGACAGCGAAGCGACCCCCATGCCTGAAGCGCCGGCGGTGCCCGGTTTTGATGAAAGCGACCCGATGAAGGCGCCCGCCGAGCCGGCGCCGGAAATCAGGAAGTAGACCTGCCACGCAAATAACAAAAGCCCCGCAGAACGGGGCTTTTGTTTTGGTGCCGCAACGAATGCGGCCGCTGCGCAGGGGCAGCTTAGAGCTTGACGGTCGTCATGTAGCTGTTGTAGCGGAATTCCGAGAAACGCTCCCACAGCAACTGGTCGCGCTGGAAGGCACGCATGTCCTGGTGAATCTTCTTGAACTCCGCAGACTTGGCTTCATGTTCCTTGAACACTTCCATCGAGGCCTTGAAGCCAGCGTCCATGAGCTCCTTGGGGAAGGCCTTGAGCTGGGTCTTTGCAGCGACCAGTTTTTTCAGGGCAATCGGGTTGACGGCGTCGTACTTGGCCGTCATGTCGCGCGCCGCCACGGTGGTGGCCGCGTCGACAATCGCCTGAAACTCGGGCGTCAGTGCCGCGTAGGCCTTGGTGTTGATGAAGAACTCCAGTTCTGCGCCGCCCTCCCACCAGCCCGGGTAGTAGTAGTAGGGTGCAACCTTGTTGAAGCCCAGTTTTTCATCATCGTAAGGACCGACAAACTCCACGGCATCCAGCGTGCCTTTTTCAAGCGCCTGGTAGACCTCGCCGGCAGGCATGTTCTGCGGCACCACGCCCAGCTTTTGCATGGCTTCGCCAAACAGCCCGCCGCCCATGCGCATTTTCAGACCCTTGAGGTCGGCAACGGTCTTGATTTCCTTGCGGTACCAGCCGCCCATCTGCGTGCCGGTATTGCCCGCGCTGCGGCTCTTGATATTGAATTTGCCATAGAAGGCATCCATCAGCTTGCGACCGTTGCCATGCTCCATCCAGGCGTCCATCTGGCGGGCGGTCAGGCCAAAAGGCACGGCACAGCCAAAGGCAAAAATCGAGTCCTTGCCGGTGAAATAGTAGGGCGCCGTCTGCGCCATCTCGACTGTGCCGTTCTGCAGGGCATCGACCACGCCGAATGCCGGCATCAGTTCGCCAGCCGCATGCACCGACACTTCAAACTTGCCGCCAGACAAGGCCTTGACGGTCTTGGCAAACATCTCGGCACTGCCAAAAATGGTGTCCAGCGACTTGGGAAAGCTCGACGCCAGACGCCAGCGAACCGTGGCCTGCGCGTGCACGGCAGGCGCAACGCCCGCGGCCAGCACACCAGCAATGCCGGCGTTTTTGATGAGTGAACGACGATCCATGAATACGGTCTCCAGAAAAGTTAGCGAACAAAAAAATGGCAATGCCCGTCCGGGCCCTCATTGAAGTCGATCCACAGCGGCGCCCTGCCATGGAAGCATTTTGTCAGCATTATTACGGCAGCTGACCGGTTCTTACCCGTAGACATCAAAACCATGGCTGGGCCGGTGCCGGCCCGAACGCGAGGCTGCAGCCGCTCAGGCGACGGATTTCAAGGCCGGCTTGGCCGTTCGGGTGGAAGCCAGCAAGGCGCCAAAGCGCGCCTGGATGGCCGCCTCCATGCCTGCCGCGTCCAGGCCCTGCAGGGCCAGCAAATGAGCCGGATCGCCGTGCTCGGTGAACTCGTCACCAAGGCCCAGCTGAAGCAGCGGCTTGTCAATCCCGGCGGCCTGCAGCGCTTCACCCACGGCGCTACCGGCGCCGCCCATGATGGCGCCTTCCTCGACCGTCACCAGCGCGGCATGGCTGGCGGCGACCCTGAGCAGCAGTTCGGTATCCAGCGGCTTGGCCCAGCGCATGTTGACGACCGTGGCGCCGAGTTTTTCGGCCGCCTGAAGCGCCGGATAGAGCAAGGTGCCAAAGGCCAGAATCGCGACACCCGACCCCTCGCGCCTGAGCTCGCCCTTGCCGAAAGGCAGTGACTGCAGGCCGGGCTCGGTGGCCACGCCGGCACCCGCGCCGCGCGGATAGCGCACCGCGACCGGGTGGCTCTGCTCAAAGGCCGAGCTCAGGAGTTTTCTGCACTCGTTTTCGTCGGCCGGGCAGGCAATGCTCATATTGGGTATGCAGCGCAGGAAGGGAATGTCGTAGGCGCCGGCGTGGGTGGCGCCATCGGCCCCGACCAGGCCCGCGCGGTCGAGTGCAAACACCACGGGCAGGTTTTGCAGCGCCACGTCGTGAATCAACTGGTCATAGGCGCGCTGCAAGAAGGTTGAGTAAATCGCCACCACCGGCTTGAGGCCCTCGCAGGCCATGCCGGCGGCAAAGGTCACCGCATGCTGCTCGGCGATGCCGACGTCGTGGTAGCGCTTGGGAAAGCGCTGATGGAACTCGACCATGCCCGAGCCTTCGCGCATGGCCGGCGTAATGCCGACCAGGCGCGGTTCATGCTCGGCCATGTCGCACAGCCAGCGGCCAAAAACCTGGGTGAAGGTCTGCTTGGCAGGCGTGCTGGATTTTTGCAGCCCCATGGACGGGTCAAACTTGCCGGGGCCGTGATAGGCAATCGGGTCGGCTTCGGCGAGCTTGTAGCCCTGCCCTTTTTTGGTCACGACGTGCAAAAACTGCGGGCCCGCGCCGGTGGCCATCAAGTGCCTGATGTTTTCCATCGTGGGAACCAGCGACTCCAGATCATGGCCGTCAATCGGGCCGATGTAGTTGAAGCCGAAGCTTTCAAACACCGCTGCCGGCACCACCATGCCCTTGGCGTGCGACTCCAGGCGCTTGGCCAGCTCAAGCAGGGGCGGCGCCACGCGCAATACCTGCTTTCCGACCTGTCGGGCCGACGCGTAAAAACGTCCACTCATCAGTTGCGCCAGATGGCGGTTGAGGGCGCCGACCGGGGGACTGATGCTCATGTCGTTGTCATTGAGCACGACCAGCAGCTTGCAGTCATCGTGCACGCCGGCATTGTTCAGGGCCTCGAAGGCCATGCCGGCGCTCATGGAACCGTCGCCAATAACGGCGACCGAGCAGCGATTCTCGCCCTTGAACTGGGAGGCCAGCGCCATGCCGAGCGCCGCCGATATCGAGGTCGACGAATGCGCCGTGCCAAAGGTGTCGTACTCGCTTTCATCGCGCCGCGGAAAGCCCGACAGCCCGCCAAACTGGCGCAGCGTACGCATGCGCTCGCGCCGGCCGGTCAGAATCTTGTGCGGATAGGTCTGGTGGCCCACGTCCCACACCAGGCGGTCGTCGGGTGTATTGAAGACATAGTGCAAGGCCACGGTCAGCTCCACCGTGCCCAGGTTTGAACTCAAATGCCCGCCGGTCTTGGACACACTGTCGAGCACATAGGCGCGCAGCTCGTCGGCGAGCGCCTTGAGCTGGTGGCGTGGAAGCCGTCGCAGGTCAGCGGGGCTGTTGATGGTTTCGAGCAATGAGTACATCGTGGTGTGTTCTGTTATGGCCAGTCTCGTACCAGCCTAGTGCTGACGATTGACGAGCATATCGGCCAGTGCCTGCAGGGCGTGGGTGTTTTCCAGCCCGCTGGCCCGGATGCTGGCCAGTGCATGCGCCAGCAGCTGCTGCGCGTAATCCCTGGAAGCCTGCAGCCCCATCAGGGAGACAAAGGTCGGCTTGTCCTGGGCGGCATCCTTGCCGGCTGTTTTCCCCAGCGTGGCGGCGTCGGCCGTCACATCCAGGATGTCGTCAACGACCTGAAACGCCAGGCCTACCGCCGCGCCGTAGTCGCGAAGGGCTTTTTGCGCCTGCGGCGATGGAGCGCCGCAAGCTGCGCCCATCATGACGCTGGCCTGCAGCAACGCGCCGGTCTTGAGGCGATGCATCTCGTGCAGTTCGGCCGACGTCAGCGGCAGGCCGACGCTGGCCAGGTCAATCGCCTGACCGCCCGCCATGCCCTGAAAGCCTGCCGCCTGGGCAAGCATGCGGCAAAGACGCGCCTGCGTCCGGCAATCGACCGAATCGTCGTCAGGCGTGAGCAGTTCAAACGCCAGCGCCTGCAGTGCGTCGCCAGCAAGCAGCGCCTGGGCTTCGCCAAACCTGACGTGCACCGTCGGCTTGCCGCGCCGCAGCACGTCATTGTCCATGCAGGGCATGTCATCGTGCACCAGCGAATAGGCGTGTATCAGTTCAACCGCGCAGGCCGAGCGCAGCGCGGCCTGCTGATTGCCGCTGACCGCCGCGCAGCCCGCCATCACCAGCAGGGGGCGCAGGCGTTTGCCGCCGTCAAGCACGGCGTAACGCATGGCTTCGCCCAGCCCGGCCAGCGCGGGCGCTTCACCGGGGCAGGCCACCCAGAGCGACAGGGCCTGCTCGATGGCGGCCAGTTGCCCGGCGCTCCAGGCGGCCAGGTCAAACAGCGGAAGTTTTTCAGGAGCGTTCAATTCGGTTTTCTCTTGCTGGGGTCGTCAGGCCAAGGTGCAAACCCTGGCCCCTATCGCATTGAAAGGGGAAGCGGCGATCTACTCTTGTACCCAGGGCTTGAGTTCAGTGCCTTCAAGCACCTTGATCTGGGTTTCCACGGCCTCCAGCTTGTCCCGGCAGAATTTCAGAAGCTGCGCGCCCCGCTGGTAGCCGCTGAGCAACTGGTCCAGCGGCAGCTTGCCCGACTCCAGATTGCCGACCAGCCCTTCGAGCTCCTGGAGTGCAGCCTCATAGCTGGCGGGGAGCGCAGGAGGCGCAGCAGGTGATGGATTTGAGCTTTTGGCCATGGTTCAAGGGTAAAGGGTGATTTTAGGCCGATGCAGGAATCCTGGTGCGTGGGCAACAGGCATTATCCGGTGCCGGGCAAAGCGGGTATTTTAGAGAAAGCCGCACGGGTACAATTGATAACAGTTCTCGATGCCGGTGCTGGCGCATGGTTTGTCATGCAAATTACCGGATCTTCTTACCTGTGGGCTTTTGCCCAACCTGGCTTTTCAGCTGCCTCCCCGGCTTAAGCACGGTGGCAGCCAGAGAGAAAATTGCATGCCTGATCCAAGCCTTCGCCTGTTGCAGGCCACCAGCCAACTCCCCATTTCCAGCTACTTTGACGCCGCGCTCTACCAGCGCGAGCAGCAAAAGCTGTTTGCCCGCGGACCGCGCTACCTCGGCCACGAACTCGCCGTGCCCAACCTGGGCGACTACTACGCACTACCCCACGAAGGCGAAGGCCGGGCGCTGGTGCGCAACGCCTCGGGCATCGAGCTGATTTCCAACGTCTGCCGGCATCGCCAGTCCACGATGTTGCAGGGCCGCGGCAACACCGGCAGCAACATCGTCTGCCCGCTGCACCGCTGGACCTACAACACCTCGGGCGAGCTGATAGGCGCGCCGCATTTCGAGGTCGACCCCTGCCTGAACCTGAACCGCTACAAGACCAGGACCTGGAACGGTCTGGTGTTTGAGGACAACGGCCGCGACATCGCCGCTGAAATGGCACCGCTGGGCGCCATGGCCGATCTTGACTTCTCGGGCTACCAGCTTGACAAGGTGCACCTGCACGAGTGCAACTACAACTGGAAAACCTTCATCGAGGTCTACCTGGAGGACTACCACGTCGGCCCGTTTCATCCCGGCCTGAGTGCCTTCGTCACAACCGACGACCTGCGCTGGGAACTGGCACCGCACTTCTCGGTTCAGACCGTCGGCGTGTCCGACAAGCTGGGCAAGCCCGGCACCGACACTTACAAGAAGTGGCACGATGTGGTGCTGCAGTACCGCAACGGCGTGCCGCCCAAGTACGGCGCCATCTGGCTGACTTATTACCCGCATGTGATGATCGAGTGGTACCCGCATGTGCTGGTGGTCAGCACCCTGCACCCGCAAGGGCCGGACAAAACCCTGAACGTGGTGGAGTTTTTCTATCCCGAAGAAATCTGCGCCTTTGAGCGCGAGTTCATCGAGCCACAGCAGGCCGCGGTAAAAAACCAGTTCCGCGCTGTTGAAGTGTTCTGAGGCCACCTTCACACAAACCGCCATCGACGCGAAGAAAAAAGCGGCGGCTAACATCCAGAGGGCTTGCAT
>JBKJKI010000039.1:0-10031 GCA_046597475.1 Polaromonas sp.
GCGCATCGTGCATGGCGAAGTGCCGGAAGGCTTGCGCGACCGCCGCGTCTTGTCGCTGGACATGGGCGCTTTGATCGCAGGCGCGAAGTTTCGCGGCGAGTTCGAGGAACGCTTGAAAGCCGTGCTCAGCGATCTTTCGAAGCAGGATGGACGCGTCATCCTGTTCATCGACGAACTGCACACCGTGGTTGGCGCCGGCAAAGCCGAAGGCGCGATGGATGCCGGCAACATGTTGAAGCCTGCGCTCGCGCGAGGCGAACTGCATTGCGTCGGCGCGACCACGCTTGACGAATATCGCAAGTACATCGAGAAGGATGCCGCGCTGGAACGACGTTTCCAGAAAGTATTCGTCGGCGAGCCAAGTGTCGAAGACACCATCGCCATCTTGCGTGGCCTGAAGGAAAAATACGCGGTCCACCACGGCGTGGAGATCACCGACCCCGCCATCGTCGCGGCGGCGACGCTGTCCAATCGCTACATCACTGACCGCCAGTTGCCGGACAAGGCCATCGATCTGATGGACGAAGCGGCGTCTCGGATTCGCATGGAGATTGATTCCAAGCCGGAAGAGCTTGACCGCAAGGAGCGTCGCCTGATCCAGCTGAAGATCCAGCGCGAAGCCTTGAAGAAGGAAAAGGACGCCGAGTCCAGACAACGCCTCGATGATCTTGAAACCCAGATTGAAGTATTGGAACGCGATTTTTCCGACCTGGAAGAAATCTGGAAATCCGAAAAGGCGATCGTCAGCGGTAGCAAGAAAACCAAGGAGGCGATCGAGCAGGCGCGCATCGACCTCGATGCCGCCATGCGTGCCGGCGACTACGCACGCGTGTCGGAAATCCAGTACGGCAGCCTGCCGAAACTGGAGAAGCAACTGGCGGAATCAGCGGAAACCGAAACGCATGGTTTCCAGCTGTTGCAGGATCGCGTGACAGCCGAGGAAATCGCGGAAGTTGTTGCGCGCTGGACTGGCATTCCGGTCAGCAAGATGCTCGAGGGCGAGCGTGAAAAACTGCTGCGCATGGAAGACGAACTGCACCAGCGCGTGATTGGCCAGGACGAAGCGGTGCATGCGGTTTCCGATGCGATCCGGCGGTCGCGCGCAGGCCTGTCCGATCCGAATCGACCGAATGGTTCGTTTCTGTTCCTCGGCCCGACTGGCGTCGGCAAGACCGAGTTGTGCAAGGCGCTGGCCGAGTTCCTGTTCGACTCGCCCGAGTCGATGGTGCGCATCGACATGAGCGAGTTCATGGAGAAGCATTCGGTGGCCCGGCTGATCGGCGCACCGCCCGGTTATGTCGGCTACGAGGAGGGCGGCTACCTGACCGAGGCGGTGCGGCGCAAGCCCTACAGCGTGATCCTGCTGGACGAGGTCGAGAAGGCCCATCCCGATGTCTTCAACGTGTTGCTGCAGGTGCTGGACGACGGCCGCCTGACTGACGGCCAGGGCCGCACGGTGGACTTCAAGAACACCGTGATCGTGATGACCAGCAACTTAGGGTCCCACATGATCATGCAGATGGCCGGCCAAGACACCGAGCTGATCCGCGAGGCGGTGTGGGGCGAGGTGAAGGCGCATTTTCGGCCCGAGTTTTTGAACCGCATCGACGAGACGGTGGTGTTCCACGCACTCGACGAAGCCCACATCCGCGAGATCGCCAAGATCCAGCTGAAGCTGCTGGAAGGCCGCCTGGCCAAGATGGAGATGAAGCTGGAGGTGTCGGACGAAGCGCTGGCCGAGATTGCCAAGGTCGGCTTCGACCCGGTGTTTGGCGCCCGGCCGCTTAAACGCGCGATTCAGCAGCGGATTGAAAACCCGCTGTCGAAATTGCTGCTTGAAGGCCATTTCCCGCCCAAGAGCACGATTCCGGTCGATGTGGACCCGATCCGCGAGCCGGGCGTGTTCAGGTTTGCGGCGGCGGCTGAGTAAAGAAAAGGCACAGGCTGCTATTGATTAAATAGCTACCTGTGCCCGCCCTGCATGCGCTAGAGGCTGTTTTGACTGTTAAATGGCAACTACTCGGCTTCTTTTGAGCCTTGCCCTTCAAACCGCAATGGCGCCGGCTTGATGGCGAGGGTGTGACGATTCAATCTCGGGCAGCTTGAACAGCGACGCCCCCACCGCCGCCACGCGGGCAAACGCCGACACATCGACGCCAAAGCGTTCAGCGCCAATCAAGTGGCTGGCCAGCGCCAGGTCGGCCAAGCTCAGCGTTTCGTTGTGGCAGCGCGTGGCGCCCTCAAGCAGCAGCGCTTCGTAGGCGCCCAAACCTTCGCGAAACCAGTGCGCCGCCCATTCGCGGCCCGCTGCCGCGTCAGCGCCAAACTGCGCGGCCAGTCGCTTTTGCACGCGCGGCACGACCAGCGGATGCGTGTCGGCGGCCGTCAGTAAAAACATCGCTCGCACACGCGCCCGGCCGGCGGCGTCGGGCGGCAGCAGCGGCGGCGTGGGGTGGGTTTCTTCCAGCCATTCCAGAATGGCCAGACTTTGCGTCAGCGGCTCGGGTGTGCCGCCTTCGAGCGCGGGCACGGCACCGGCCGGATTCAGGGCGCGAAACGCTGGCTGGTGCTGGTGGCCGCTGGCCAGGTCGTGCATGCGCTCTTCAAAGGCCACGCCCTTGAGCTTGAGCGCGGCGCGCACGCGGTACGTTGCCAGCGACAGCCAATAACCATGAAGAATGAGCATGAGGGTTCCTGTTGTGGAGTACGTGTTGGGGGAAAGCGAAAGCGCACCGTCAGGCGCGACGCTGGCCGGATTATGTCGCAATGCCCCGCCTGGCCGCAGCTGCGTAAATGCGGCACTCGTCCTACAGGCGGGGCGATGCGCACGGCCTACGATTTGGCTTGGAACGACGCCATGAACGCTGCCAAAATGCCTGAACAAAACGCTTGTCGATGGCTGCAAAGATGCCACGCGCCCGCTGCGCTGCGCCGGATGTGCGCCGCGCTGGCCGTTACCCTTGGCTCGGCGCTGGCCGTGCAAACTGCCGCGCAGCCATCCCTTGACGCGCCCAGCCTGCCGTCGGTCACGATCAGCGCCAAGGCCAATCCGGATCCGGTTGAAAAGTCCTACCGCAAGATGATTCGCGGCATGGAGCTGTTTGACAGCGAGCGCGCCCGCCTGTCGCCGCAGGGCGTGCTGCGGTTCAGGCTGCTGGCGCGCCGGCCTGAAACCGACATGAACAGCATCGCCATCGAAGTGGCGGGCGACAGCGTTGCCTTTGATGTGCCGGTGGCGCCCGACCACAGCTTTACATTGGCGCGCAACCAGCAGGCGTTAGCTGAAAACGCGCAGGTCACGCCCAACCGCAAGCGCCAGACCATGACCTGGCGCACCGACATCCGCACGCCCGGCCTGCCGCGCAACATGCGCCGCCTGGGCGACTTGCGACTCGAATGCCGGGTCGGCATGGAGGCCGGCCTGGTGTCAGAAGACCGCACGCTGGCCGGCCGGCTCGCCAGCGCGCTGCTGGACACGCCGGCCTACTGCGAGCGCCAGGCGCCGCAATACCTGTTCTTTGCCGACCGGCCGCTCTTCAGCGTCACGCTGGTGGCCGGGCCGCGCCGGCAGGTGTTGTCCATCGACAAGCTGTATGCCGGCGCCAGCGACAACCCCCGGCTGGCCGGCGACCTGCCCGAATGCGACTGCGAGGTGCTGGTGGACCGCACCTACGTGCTGCCGCTGGGCGACCGCAGCTGGCCCGACGACACCCGCATCGAATTTGAATACATAGAGGACATACCATGACCGCGTGGGTAAAGCCGCGCCACGCCAGTGCAGCTCTGGCAGCCAGCGCGCTGGCCTGCGTCGCGCTGGCGGGCTGCGCCGGTTCTGCGCTGTTTCCCGGATTTGGCGGAACAAAACCCCTGTTTGCCAACAGCCATCTGACGGCGCAGCAGGCCGGCGAGCTGATCGTTCCCGGTAAAACCACCCAGGCCGAGGTGCTGGCCCTGCTGGGCAGCGCCACCGTCATCAACTTTGACAGCGGCCAGGCGGTCTGGGTCTACCGCAGCACGCCGGCCCGCGCCGCCAATCCGGGCGCCGAATTTGTCATCCTGTTTGACCGTGCTGGGCTTGTCCAGAAAATCCGCAGCCGCGCGGCTGACGCCTCGCCCTGATTTGCCGGGCTTCAGCCCTTGCCGCGCAGGCTGGCATGCTGGCGCAGCCAGGCGGCAAACTCGTCTTCGGTGATGTCGCCTGTGGCGACGGCGAGCATGGTGAGCGTCGCGTCGGTTTGCGACACCTGTAACTGATAGCCATTGAGGTAGAGAAACAAACCCGTGGCCAGAAAGGCGGCGCGCTTGTTGCCGTCAACAAACGGGTGGTTTTTGGCCAGTCCCACGGTGTAGCTTGCGGCCAGCGCGGCCACATCCGGTGGCTGGGCCGGGTCAGCATAAGCCAGCAGGTTCAGCGGCCGGCCCAATGCCGAGTCCAGCAAGCCCTCGTCACGCAGACCGGTGCCCCCGCCATGCTCGGCCAGGCTTTCGCCGTGCAGCAGCAGCAGCGCGGACTTGGTGATCCAGCGCCACGTCATTTGGCCAGCTGGTGAAAGGTGTCGCGAAAATCGCGCATAAAGGCCCGGCCCGCCGCGATTTCTTCCTCCAGCGCGGGGTCATACGGCGTGAGCGTGTAGCCGTCTGGCGTTTCGATCAGAAACACCGTCTCGCCCTTGCCCAGCTTCAGCCTGGCCAAGGCTTCCTTGGGCAATACCACGCCCACGGAATTACCAATCTGGGTCAGTTTGAGCATATGCATGAGGTTTCTCCGTTATTACAAATGTAATACTAGCCCGAAGCAAACGCTGCGTCAAACGCGAAGCCCGTTGCTGCGGATGGGGTGATGCTGCCGGGCAGCGACGGGCATGATAGAAGCTGGATCAAACAAGGAACCGAATCATGATTTTGGGCAAAACACTGGAAGACTGGTACGCCAGCCACCCCTTGCTTCGCGAGCTGGTGGCGCTGAAGGAAACCAGCTGGTTCAACCCGGCCACCGCCCCCGCTGCACAAGCGCTGGGCGATGTGGGCCTGAGCGCCGCTGACGTGGCCGGCGCCAGCGCCCGCCTGCAGCGCTTTGCGCCCTACCTCATGCGGGCGTTTCCCGAGACGGCGGCCAGCGGCGGCATCATCGAATCCGGCATCCGGCCGCTGCCGGCCCTGCAAGCGCTATTGAGCCAGCGCTACGGCCTGGCGCCGGGCGGCGTCGCCTTGTGGCTCAAGACCGACAACCAGCTGCCGATTTCCGGCTCCATCAAGGCCCGTGGCGGCATTTACGAAGTGCTCAAGCATGCGGAAGACCTGGCGCTGGCTGGCGGCCTGCTGCAAGCGGGCGACGACTATGCCGTGCTGGACAGCGACAAGGCGCGCGCCTTTTTTGGCCAGTACAGGATTGCCGTCGGCTCCACCGGCAACCTGGGGCTGTCGATAGGCATCATGAGCGCGCGCCTGGGCTTTCAGGCCAGCGTGCACATGTCGGCCGACGCGCGCCAGTGGAAGAAAGACAAGCTGCGCTCGCACGGCGTCACCGTGGTGGAATATGCCTCCGATTACAGCGTGGCGGTGGCCGAGGGCCGCAAGCAGGCCGAGTCCGACCCCGGTTGCCACTTCGTCGACGATGAGAACTCGACCAGCCTGTTCCTGGGCTACGCGGTGGCGGCGGAACGGCTGAAGGGCCAGCTGGCTGCGGCCAACATCGTGGTGGACGCCGGGCACCCGCTGTTCGTCTACCTGCCTTGCGGCGTGGGCGGCGGCCCTGGCGGCGTGGCTTTCGGGCTCAAGCTGGCTTTCGGCGACGCGGTGCACTGCATCTTTGCCGAACCCACGCACTCGCCGTGCATGCTGCTGGGCGTCTACACCGGCAAGCACGATGGCGTGTCGGTGCAGGACTTCGGCATCGACAACATCACCGCCGCCGACGGCCTGGCCGTGGGCCGCGCCTCCGGCTTTGTCGGCAGGGCCATGCAGCGCCTGGTGGACGGCTACTACACCGTCAGTGACGAGGAGCTGTACCGGCTGCTGGCGCTCATGGAGCAGAGCGAAGGCATTCGCCTGGAGCCGTCGGCGCTGGCTGGCGTGCCGGGCATGGCCAGGGTGCTCGCCGAGCAGCAGGGCTATCGCGCCCGTGCCGGCCTGAGCGCAGAGCGCCTTGCGCAGGCCACCCATCTGGTGTGGGGCACCGGCGGCGGCATGGTGCCGCCGGCCGAGATGGAGGCCTATCTGGCCAGGGGACGCCAGCTGCTGCAGGACTGAAGCCCTGTTGCGGGAATAGGCCGGCCGCCGAGGGGGCGGATTTGGCGTAATAAGTGACAAATCGGTCTGTAGCCCAGATGATACGGCCTTAGTTTGCTATTTATTTGAGAGTCGTGAGCGCCTTGCTGCGTTACAAAAGCCTGCATCGGCCGGCGCCAGAGATTGTCTTTGCCGTCAGGCGGGGGCCGGCGCGGCAGCGGCAAACTCATTGAAAGCCGCTACCGCATTGGCCGCGTACATGGCCGATGGCCCGCCGCCCATGTAGATGGCCACGCCCAGGGTTTCATGCACTTCGGCAGCGCTGGCGCCCAGCTTGACGAGGGCTTTGGCATGAAAGCCAATGCACGCGTCGCAGCGTGTCGCCACGCCAATCGCCAGCGCGATCAGCTCCTTGGTTTTGGCATCCACCGCGCCAGGCGTCAGGGCCGACTTGCCCAAATCGCCAAAACTTTTCATGACCTGTGGCACGCCCTGGTGCAGCGGCGCCAGGTTGGCCACGACTTGCTGGGTGAGTTCTTTGTAAGGGGTTGTCATCGTCAAGCTCCTGGGGGTTGGTTGATGGGTTGATGGGTTGAGGGGTGTCAATCAAGGTCGGGCGGGGCTGACTCATGCTCGCAGCACGCCCGCCAGCAGCAGCGCGGCTGCGCCAGCCACGCCCAGGGCGACGAGCCAGAAGCTGCCCCCAGCCCAGCCCAGCCCAAAGCTGAGCGCTATGACCAACAGCCACAAGGCGGGGGAGACGTATTTCATGGTGACGAGAGCTTAGCCGTTTGGCGCTGGCTCAGGGCTGGCCGCGACAGCCATCCCCTTCACGCCGCGCCCGGCCCAGGGCTTCCAGCGTTTCCAGGATGGGCGGCAAACCCTTCTTCCACGGGCCTTTGCCCTTGAAGCCGGCTTCAAGGGTCGGCAGGTTCTGGGCGGCGGGGGCGCTGGCGAGCAGCTGGGCCAAGGCGCGGACCTGCTCGGGCAGTGCTGCCTGGGACCCGCAAAATGCCGGTTTCAGGTGAATTAAGTGCCAAATCGGCCTGTTGTCCAGGTGATACGGTCATAGTCTGCTCTTTATTTGATAGTAGTTTCTCCGCCTCCGCTGCGCCATCAGCCAAGAGAGGGCGTTAAAAAATCATTCAATATATACCACTTAGTGGCATAATTTGCATATGAAGCGAGTGTTTAAAACCCGTCATTTCGGTCGCTGGATGCGTAAAACAGAATTGACCGATGACGCGCTGTGCGCCGCAGTCATGGAAATGGCTCAGGGTTTGATCGATGCCGACTTGGGCGGCGGCGTGGTCAAAAAGCGTATTGGACTTGCAGGGCGAGGCAAGCGCGGTGGCGCCAGGACACTCATTGCTACCAACAAAAGTAATCGATGGTTCTTCGTTTACGGCTTCGAAAAGAATGACCGCGCCAACATTGCAGACGATGAACTTGAGGCGCTTCAGGGTATCGCCCAGGAGTTGCTGGCCCGATCAGGGCCGGAACTCGACCAGGCTGTTGAAGATGCAACACTAGAGGAGATTTGCCATGACAAAAAACACCAAACCCAAGGCTAAAAGCCCCATTCTTGAAGCCGTCCACGAAACGGCCAGTGACCTTCATCGCCTCGGGTTCATCAACAAACGCAATATGCACAAATTCGATGCGCTTTGCCTTGACCCCATACCCGACTACGACAGCGAGAAAATCCGCGCGCTACGCGACCACCTTCAATTGAGCCAGGCCGTGCTGGCCGCCGTTTTGAACACCAGCCTGTCTACCGTGCGCAAGTGGGAAGGCGGCGAAAAGCACCCCAGCGGGCCTTCGCTGAAATTGCTAAACCTGCTGGAGCGCAAGGGGCTGGAAGCGGTTCTTTGACGGGTGCGCTTTTTTTTGCTGGCGCTCTTTTCACCCAACGCTTTCGAGCGTAAATCGACAACTCAACAATCTATTGATGTGTCCGAAATAACTTGACCACCACATACCAAATACCGAAGTCTCCAAGGACACGCCAAGGCGTGTCCTTGTTTGCATTGGGTTTGGATTTGGGTTTGGGCTTTTGTCTCTGGTTTCCGATCCCGATCCCGATCCCGATAGTCCCGTTCTGGCCGGGCCTGTGATGGGCTCAAAAAGCGGGATCAGGGCCGCTCACTGTCTGAGCGTAACGCCAGTGAAGCGAGTTTGGGCGGACCCCCGCTTTTTGGGCGCAGCGCAGGTTGCCCGAAGCGTAGCGCAGGGACCCGGACAGCCGGGTCGCCTTTCTTTGCTTACTTTCTTTGGCGAAGCAAAGAAAGTGAGTAGCCGCCGGGCTACCCCCGGCCAGCAACTCCACGCAGAGTTAACAGCGCTACGAATTCAATAGCAAGCTATGGCCATAATAAAAGGACAAGAGCCCATTTTTCGATCCAGGCGGTAAGAAGAAGCCAGTTTCCAGAATCAGGTGCGCAGGGCTTTCAGCGCCACATCCGGCGCCGTCGGCACAGGGCGGCAGCGGGGCCAGACGCTGGCGCTCTTTGCAGGTCTTCAGGGCGTTTCATCTGCCGTCATATCCTTCCAGCCGCGCCAGCCGGGCGCGCAGGCTGTCCAGCTCGTCAAGCAACTCCAGCGCCAGAGCGGCGCCGGCCAGGTTCACGCCCAGGTCGCTTTCCAGCCGCAGCGCCACGCGGGCGCGCTGCAGGTGTACGCCGGTGAAATGCCAGCTCTCGGGTGCGCTGCCGGCCGGGGCCAGCACGCCTTCTTCGACCAGCTCGACAATGCGGGCGGCCTCGGCGGCGCAGGCACGGCACAGGTCGGCCAGACTCAGTTCGGTCTGCTCTTCCAGAATGAAGCCTGTGATTTCGGTAATCCTGAGCTCAGCGGTCATGACTTGCCTCCGGGTTTTGCGCGTGGGCTGAAGGTGTGGAACTGTTGGGCCATGCCCTGGTAAAACGACCTGGCGCTGTCGCTGTCGGCGGGCGGCTGCACGACCTGCAGCACGAAGTAAAAATCACCCGGCGTGACGCCCGGCAGCCCGCGCCCCTTGAGGCGCAGCTTGCGCCCGGCGGTCGAGCCGGCCGGAACCTTGACCTCGACGCGCCCGGTCGGCGTGGGTGCTTCGATTTCGGCGCCCAGCGCCGCCTCCCAGGGGGCGATCGGCAGATCCATGTAGACATCGTGTTTGTCCACCCGGTAAAGCGCATGCGGGTGAAATTCCACGTCGAGGTAGAGATCGCCCGGGCTGCCTCCGCCCACGCCCGGCGCGCCCTGGCCGGCCAGGCGGATGTGCTGGCCGGCGCGTATGCCTTTGGGGACGGTGAAGGTGATCTGGTGCTCGCGCGGAATGACGTGGCCCTGCTCGCTCATCTCGGGCACGCGCAGGCTCAGGGTGCGCGTCGTGCCCTGGTAGGAGTCTTCGAGGTCAATCTGGATCTTGGCGTGGCGGTCTTCGCCGTGCGCGCTGTAGCTGGCGCGCTGGCCCCTGCTGCCGCCGCCCTGCCTTGCGGCAAAGCCCTGGCGGAACAGGGTTTCAAAGAAATCGCTGTCCTCGCCACCTTCGCCGTCCTCGAATTGCCACTGCGGGCCGCGGCCCGGCTGTTCGGCGCCGGCATTCCATTCGGGCGGCGGCCGGAAGTCCTGGCCGGCCTTCCAGTTGGCGCCCAGCTGGTCGTAGGCGGCGCGCTTTTCAGGGTCTTTCAGCACCTCGTAGGCTTCGCCGATTTCCTTGAAGCGTGCCTCGGCGTTTTTTTCCTTGCTGACATCGGGGTGGAATTTGCGCGACAGCTTGCGGTAGGAGCGCTTGATGTCGTCGGCGCTGGCCTCACGCGCCA
>JBKJKI010000020.1:0-4777 GCA_046597475.1 Polaromonas sp.
TCGGTGGTGTATGCGCCGCTCTGGGTCGAAGGCATGATTGCCGGCAAGGGCTGGATCGCGCTGGCGCTCACCACCTTCGCCACCTGGCGGCCGGCCCGCGTCCTGCTGGGGGCTTATCTGTTTGGCGGCGTGACCATGCTGCAGTTTCATCTGCAGGGGCTGGGCGTGAATGTGCCAACGCAGTTTCTGACCATGCTGCCCTATCTGTCCACCATAGCTGTGCTGGTGCTGATTTCGCGCAACCCGCTGTGGATACGCGTCAACATGCCAAGCTCCATCGGCAAGCCGTTTTACCCGGGCAGCTGATTTTCAGCCTTTCAGCCTCATCCATAATGGCTGGTTTTCAGCCCCTGTGGCGCCGGTGCCTTTTTCCTTTTTCTTGACCCTTGATTGAAAGCGAGACGACATGACTGACCTGCAAAAACGATCCTTGCTCAAGCTGGCGGCCTTCACCGCAGTGGCGGCGGCTGCCCTGGCGGGCTGCGGAAAAAAGGAGGAGGCAGCTCCGGCGCCTGCACCCGCACCGACCGCTGCCGCACCCGCCAGGGCCGAGCCGCTGAAGATCGCTTTTGCCTATGTCGGCCCGGTGGGCGACGGCGGCTGGACTTACGCTCACGACAACGGCCGCAAGGCCGTCGAAAAGGAGTTTGGCGACAAGGTCGTTACCAGCTTTGTTGAAAAAGTGCCCGAGTCGGCCGATGCCGAGCGTGTGATACGCGACATGGCCGCGCAGGGCAACCAGCTGATTTTTGGCACCACCTTCGGCTACATGGAGCCCATGCTCAAGGTTGCCAATGACCTCAAGGACGTCAAGTTCGAACACGCCACCGGCTACAAAACCGCTGCCAACATGCGTACCTACGACAGCCGCACCTACGAAGGCGCCTACATGGCCGGCGTGGTGGCGGGCAGGATGAGCAAGTCCGGCACGCTGGGCGTGGTCGGCTCGGTGCCGATTCCCGAAGTGGTGCGCAACATCAACAGCTTCACGCTGGGCGCGCAGTCGGTCAACCCGAAGATCAAAACCAAGGTGGTCTGGGTCAATGAGTGGTTCAACCCGCCCAAGGAAACCGAAGCTGCCACCGCGCTGATCAACGGCGGCGCCGACGTGCTGTTCCAGAACACCGACTCGTCGGCCGTGCTGCAGACCGCCGAGAAAATGGGCAAGCGCGCCTTCGGTTGGGACTCCGACATGACGGCCTACGGCCCGAAAGCCCACCTGGCGTCGGCGGTGATCAACTGGGGTCCGTACTACATCAAGTCCGTGGGCGAGGCCCTGAACGGCAGCTGGAAGGGCGGCACCAGCGCCTGGTGGGGCGTGAAGGAAGGCGCAATCGACCTGGTGTCGCTGGCCGCCGACGTGCCCGACGAAACCAAGAAACGCATTGACGAGGTCAAGGCCGGCCTGAAAGACGGCTCCTTCGTGATCTGGAAGGGCCCGATCATGGACAACACCGGCAAGGAGTTGTTGGCCAAGGATGCAGTCGCCGATGACAAGTTCCTGGGTGGCCTGAAGACCTACGTCAAGGGCGTGGAAGGCAAGGTTCCGGGCAACTGATGATAATGATGCGATGCTCCGCGCCAAGGGGCCGGAGCGCTCGCATTTTCAGTTGATGAGCTGCCTTCGGGCAGCTTTTGTTTTTTCAGGAAGCCGACATGTACCAGGTCAAACCCCTTGCAGCAGACCGCCTGCCCGAGCTGCTCAGGCGCATGCCCAAGGCCGAGCTGCACATCCACATTGAAGGCTCGCTGGAGCCCGAACTGATCTTCGCGCTGGCGCAGCGCAACGGTGTGTCGCTTCCCTATGCCAGCGTTGACGCGCTGCGCAGCGCCTACGCCTTCACCAACCTGCAGAGTTTCCTGGACATCTACTACGCCGGCGCCAGCGTGTTGCTAAAGGAGCAGGATTTCTACGACATGGCGCGCGCCTATTTTTTAAGGGCGGCACAGGACAAGGTGATCCACGCCGAACTGTTTTTCGACCCGCAGACGCATACCGCACGCGGTGTCAGCATGGAAACCGTCATCAACGGCCTGCACCGCGCCTGCGTCGATGCGAAGGCCGAGCTGGGCATCAGTGCCGCGCTCATCATGTGCTTTCTGCGCCACCTGAGTGAAGAAGAGGCCTTTGCATCGCTGGAAGAGGCACTGCCTTTTCGCGACAAGCTGATTGGCGTGGGGCTGGATTCCGGTGAGGTCGGCAACCCGCCGGAAAAGTTCGCCCGCGTGTTTGCGCGCTGCCGGGAACTGGGTTTTCACCTGGTGGCGCACGCCGGCGAGGAGGGGCCGCCCGCGTATGTCTGGACCGCGCTTGACGTGCTCAAGGTCGAGCGCATCGACCATGGCGTGCAGTCCAGCAAGGACGCCTTGCTGATGCAGCGCCTGGCCAGGGACCGCATTGCGCTCACGGTGTGCCCGCTGTCCAACCTCAAGCTCTGCGTCTTCCCTGACCTGGCCAGCCACAACCTGCGCCAGCTGCTTGACGCCGGACTGGTGGCGACCGTCAATTCGGATGACCCGGCCTATTTTGGCGGCTATCTGAACGAGAATTTCACGCAGACCTTTGCCGCCACCGGGCTCACCGCCCAGCATGCCTACACGCTGGCGCGCAACAGTTTTGAGGCGAGCTTTATCGACGCCGACGCAAAGCTGAGTCTCATTGACAGGCTGAATGACACGTTTGAGGTTTTTCAGTCAACAACACCATGAAAAAACCCGGCATGGCGTTGGCGGCAAAAGAAAAGATACCTGCAAGGGCGGCTGAATTTTCCGGTGCCTGGCCCATCGCCATGGCCGGGATGGTCGCGCTGGCGGTTGCCATGGGCATAGGGCGCTTCGCGTTCACGCCCATCCTGCCCATGATGCTGAACGACGGCGTGGTCGATTTGCCGGGTGCCAGCTGGTTGGCGAGCGCCAACTACCTGGGCTATATGCTGGGCGCATTGCTGTGCATGTTGCAACCCTGGCTTTGGTCAAGGGTGCGTGGCTTGCCCCTGCTGGCCTTTTCGACCCTGGTGCGCGCGGGGCTGATCGCCACCGGGGTGCTGACGCTGGCGATGGCCTGGCATCTGCCTGCCCTCTGGCCGGCGCTGCGTTTTGCCGCGGGCGTGATAAGCGCGGTGGTGTTTGTCTATACCTCGGGCTGGTGTCTGTCGCAGCTGTCCCGGCGCGGCGTTCCGGCCATGGGCGGCATTATTTACGCGGGGCCTGGCGCCGGCATTGTCGTGAGCGGGCTGCTGGCCAGCGCCATGGTGGCCTGGCACTGGACGGCGGCCGCGGGCTGGCTGGTTTTTGGCGTGCTGGCCTTTGTGCTGTCGGCCACGGTGTGGCACATACTGCGCGGCGGAGACGAGCGCCTGCTCGTGCTGGGCGCTGTCGGTCCCAAAACGCCCGGTCCGGCCGATGCCACGCCGGCGGCGCAAGGTCATGGCGAAATGACCCTGCTGGCGCTGGCCTACAGCCTGGCGGGCTTCGGCTACATCATCACCGCCACTTTTCTGCCCGTGATTGCCCGCGCGGCGCTGCCCGGCTCGGCCTGGCTGGATTTGTTCTGGCCGATTTTCGGCGTCGGTGTCATGGCCGGCGCGGTGCTGGCCACGCGGCTGCCGCACGGTGGTGACTTTCGCGTGCGGCTGGGCGTTTGCTATGTGATTCAGGCGCTTGGCATTGCCACCAGCTTGTGGAGTCCCAGCCTGGCCGGCTTTGCCATTGGCAGCCTGATGCTGGGCATGCCCTTCACGGCGATCACCTTTTTCGCCATGCAGGAGGTGCGCCGCCTGCGCCCCGCCACGGCGGCGAGTTATATCGGCCTGCTCACGGCCACTTACGGCGTGGGGCAGATTCTGGGCCCGCCGCTGGTGGCGCTGTTGCTCAGGCACACCCGCAGCGCAGATGCGGGCTTTACGCTGTCGCTGCAGATCGCGGCCAGCTCCCTGCTGGTGGGCGCCGTCCTGTACGCATGGCTGGTCAGGGCCTACCCGGTGTCAGGCCGCTAAAATCACCGCAGTCACCCGGCCAGCATTCAGGGCATTTATTCGGGCCAGGCGCCCGACACCCAATGACCAAGGAGTTGTTTAGATGAACCCTCAAATGGTGACCTTCTTTCATTCGCCGCAGACCCGCTCCGGGGGCACGCTGGCCCTGTTCGAGGAGCTTGGCGTTCCCTATGATCTGCGCGTGATCAACATGAAAGCCGGCGAGCAGCGCCAGCCTGAATACCTGGCAATCAACCCCATGGGCAAGGTGCCGGCCATACGTCATGGCGATGCGCTGGTGACCGAGCAGCCAGCGGTGTTCATTTACCTGGCCTCTACCCCCAGGCCGGGCTGGCTCCCGCGCTGGGCGACCCGCTGCGCGGTCCGTATCTGCGCTGGATGGTTTTTTACGGCTCATGCTTCGAGCCCGCGGTCGTTGACCGGGCCATGCAGCGCGAGCCAGCCGCGATGGCCACCTCGCCCTACGGCACCTTTGACACCATGCTGAATACGCTGACCGAGCAGCTTGCCAGGGGGCCATGGCTGCTGGGCGAACGCTTCACGGCCGTTGACGTGCTCTGGGGCACGGCACTGAACTGGACCACCCAATTCAAGCTGGTGCCCGAGCTTCCCGTGATCCGTTCCTACATCAACTGCGTGCTTGCGCGCCCCGCCATGCAGCGGGCAGCGGCCAGGGACACCGAGCTGCTGGCGGCGCAGGCGTCCTGACCGGCCGGCGCGGCCGGCGCGGGGAGATCAATCCCTTGCGCGCGGCTTGTGCGCTGAACCGCTAAAATCACTGG
>JBKJKI010000168.1:0-16661 GCA_046597475.1 Polaromonas sp.
GGTACAGTTTGGCATCCCTGATTGCTCCTAATTGCATAGTGAGACAAGCAACAAGGGAAAGGGTTCCAATAGATTTCATCTATTTTTCTGAGGGTTAACGTGAAATATTCAGGCTAGTCCCATTGCGTTCTCCCTCAAAATGTGCTACGTTAATGATAGCACATTTTATGACACAGTAAGACTAGGACTTAAGTTTCAGTTTTATGACAACCCAGACAGAATCACACTGTTTCGATACTGGAAGCAATGGACACCTTAGACCTCATCCGCACCTTCCGTGAAGTGGCCACCCGTGGCGGCTTCAGTCGCGCCGCCAGGACGCTGGACGCCTCCAGGGCCAATGTGAGCAAGCATGTCGCCGAACTGGAGACGCGGCTGGGCGTGCGTCTGCTGAACCGCAGCACCCGCACCGTCAGCCTGACCGACGCAGGCAGCCTGCTGCTGGAGCGCAGCACGCCCTTGCTGGAAATGATGGCCTTGACCCGCGACGAGCTGCAGCACCGCGGCCAGGAGCCCAGCGGTCGCCTCCGCATGACGGCTCCGCAGGGCATTGGCAGCATAGAGCTGCCCGCCCTGCTGGCCGACTTCATGAAGCGCTACCCCGAGGTCTACATCAGCCTGGACCTCAGCAATCATCTGCTCGACATGGTGGAAGAAGGCCTTGACCTGGCGCTGCGCGTTGGCTTTACGCCGAATGACAACCTGATCGTGCGCAAGCTGCGTCGCATCGACCTGGTGGTGTGCGCCACCCCCGCCTACTGGCAGCAGCGCGGCGTGCCCGGCCACCCGGACGATCTGGCCACGCACGACGTGTTGACGCTCTCACCGGCCGGCCTGCGCCCGGAATGGCGCTTCAAGGTGAACGGCAAGCCGCACAGCGTGGCCTTGCGCAGCCGCATGGATGCGAGCGACCCCGTGCCGCTGTTGCACCTGGCACTGCACGGCATGGGCGTGGTTCGCCTGCCGCGCGGGCTGGTGAAAAGCCATCTGGACAGCGGTGCCCTGCAGACCGTGCTGGACGATTACCACCCCGACGACCTTTGGCTGTATGCCGCTTACACCCAGCGCCGCCACAACAGCGCTGCCTTGAAAGCCTTGCTGGCGTTTCTGGAGGCGCGCTGGCGACTGGATTAGCCTAAAAAATAGCCAAAGCCCCCGTAATGCGGGCGCTGTCAGCTATTTTTTTAATAGCAGCTCAACGCCCTTGTTCAGCGCGCAGGCTGCTGCTGCAGCCACTGCTCAAGCTCCTCGATGGCCGCGTCGGTCGCCGCCGCCAGGGCGCGCACGCCGCCCGGCGCATCGGCGCTGCTGGCCGGGCTCTGCACCACGACGCTGCGCTGGCCAAGCAGCTTTTCACCCGCCGGTGTGATGTCGACCAGCGTGGCGCGCAGGCGGATCAGGCCGACGCTGGCATCGGGCGCGCTGAACAGCTGGCTGAACTCTTCGAGTTCCAGGCGCAGGCGCGGCGGCAGCGCGCTGCCCTGGGCGCGGTAGAGCGCCACGCTGGAGCCGGCGTTAAAAATGGCGCGCCGCTCGCCCATCCGGGACAGCAGGCGCTGGCGCACCAGCTGCGCCGGCGGCATGCTCCAGCGCGCCTGGGCGTAGGGGCGCAGCTGCTGCGCGTCGGCGTAGCCCAGACGGTAAAGCACGGCCATGTTGTCAAGCGCGCCGCCCGCGGTCGTGATCTCGTCAATCGCCAGCGACGGCAGGGCTGCCAGCCGGGTGGCGGGCGGCGTGCCCAGCGGGCCCGGACCGAAGTCGTACATGGTGGCGCGCATCGGCTTGTCGGGCAGCGCACAGCCGCTCAGGGCCAAAACCGAGAAAAACAAGGAAAATACGCCTTTTGTCCATAGAGGACGGCCATGTTTAGCTATTGTTTCAATAGCATTTGTCGTGCATTCGTGGTGCTTCATTGCGCTGCTCCGTTTGCGGTAAAGCCTGGCTCGCCCGGCCCTGGCATGGGTTTGCCGTTGCCAAATATCAGCGCCTGGGGGTTGTCGTCCACGGCGCCCACGGTGCGGCGCAGCTGGCGCATGGTGCGCGCCGTTTCGTCGGCCACCTCGCCCAGCTTGGGCAGCGTGGCCGCGCTGAAGGTTTCGATGCCGGCCGCCAGCGCCGTGCCGCCTTCGCCCAGCCGGTCCAGCGGCCCGCCTTTTTCGTTCAGGCGGCGCGCGGCAGTGACCACTTCGTCGCTGGCGGTCTTCAGCGCCTTCATGGTCGCGCTGGAGTCGCGCGAGAGCGCCGGCAGCGTCGCCACCGTGGGCTCAAGCCCCTTGGCCACCCGGTTGAGACTGACCGCGGCCTCGCCCAGTTGCGTGACCGCGGTGGTCACGGCTTTCTGGTTCTCGTCGGACAGCAGCTGATTTAGCCGCGCCGTGGCCTGCTCGGCCTGGTCGAAAATCGCCGCGCTCTGCTTGATCAATTTATCGAAACTGCCGGGCTTGAGCGGTATGCGCGGCGGGTCTTCGTTGTTGGGCTGCAGCCGCTCGGCCGAACTGTCGTCGTCGTCAAGCTGGATGAAGCCCAGCCCGGTGACGCCCTGCGAGGCGACGGTGGCAAAGGTCGATTTGGTGACGGGTGCGCCGCGGTCCACGGAGATGCGGATCAGCACATTGCCCTTGACCTTGGCGTCAAAGCCGATGCGCTCGACCTTGCCGACCGGGACGCCGCGAAAGCGCACGGCGGCCTGCGGCTGCAGGCCCGAAACGGTTTCGCCGGTGCTCATTTCATAGAGGTCGCGCTGGCTGCTGTCACGCGTGAGCCAGATTGCCAGCAACGCCAGCAGGGCGGTGACCAGCACGGCAAACGCGCCGGCAATCAGGGCATGGGCCTTGTTTTCCATGATGAAAACCTTTCTAGATCGGAGGTGGGCTGCCGGCCAGCAGCGCCATGGCGCGCTGCCCGCGGGCACCGAGGAAAAACTCGTGAATGAAGGGATGCGCTAAGGCCACGACCTTGCGCGGCACGTCGTTGACGATGACCTTCTGCTCGGCCAGCACGGCAATGCGGGTGCTCAGCTCGAAAATCGTGTCCAGGTCATGCGTGACCATGACCACCGTCAGACACATGCCCCGGTGCAGCGAGCGCAGCAGCGCGCAAAAACTGTCGGCGCTTTCCGGGTCCAGCCCGGCCGTCGGTTCGTCGAGCAGCAGCAGCGGCGGGTCCATGATGAGGGCGCGCGCCAGCGCCACCCGCTTGATCATGCCGCCCGACAGGTCGCTGGGCATCTTGTCGGCCGCGTCAAGCGGCAGGCCGGCCATCTGCAGCTTGACCAGGGCGGCCTCGCGGATCAGATCGCCCGGCAGGGTCTTGAGCTCGCGCAGCGGAAAGGCGATGTTTTCAAGCACGGTAAAGGCCGAAAACAGCGCGCCCTGCTGGAACAGCATGCCGACGCGGCGGGCGGCGCCGCGCTTGCCCAGCTCGCCCGCCGGCTTGCCCAGCACGCTGATCTCGCCCCGGGTCGGCGTTTCCAGCCCCAGCATCTGGCGCAGCAGCACCGTCTTGCCGGTGCCCGAGCCGCCGACCAGCGAGACGATTTCGCCGCGTTCTATCGTCAGGTCAAGGTCCTTGTGCACCACCGTTTTCTTGTCGCCGTTCTGGAAAACGGTCCACAGCTTGCGGATTTCGACGACGGGCTCGGTCATATTCCTATACTTTTAAACAGCACCGCAAACAGCGCATCGACCAGGATGACGACGGTGATCGAGGTGACCACCGACGCCGTCGTGCCCTGGCCCAGGCTTTCGGTGTTGGGCTTGACGCGCAGGCCGTAGTGGCAGGCCACCAGCGCGATCAGCAGTCCGAAGACGATGGACTTGGCGGTGGCCAGCGTCAGGTTGGCCACGTCGACGGCGGCGGGCAGCGAGTTGATGAAGAAAGACGGCGTCACGCCCATGGAGATGTCGGCCGCCAGCATGCCGCCGAGCAGGGCGGCAATCGTGGTCCAGACGCTGATCAGCGGCATCGCGATGGCGAGTGCCAGCGCGCGCGGCATGACCAGCCGGAAACCGCGGGCAATGCCCATGACGCGCATGGCGTCAAGCTCCTCGGTCACGCGCATCACGCCGATCTGCGCCGTGATGGCCGAGCCGCTGCGCCCGGCGATCAGGATGGCGGCCAGCACGGGCCCGAGCTCGCGGATCAGCGAAATGCCCAGGATGTTGACGATGAAGGCGTCGGCGCCAAACTGGCGCAGCTGCTGCGAAATGAGGTAGGCCAGCACCACGCCGATCAAAAAACCCACCAGCGCCGTGATGGGCAGAGCGGTTGCCCCGATGTGGAAGAGATGGCCGGAGATGTCGCGCCACGGGCCCTGCTGCGGATGGCGGATCAGCCGAAGGATGTCAAGCAGCAACTGGCCGACCAGGCGCACGCCGCCCTTGACATGGTCGATCAGGCTGAACAGGCGGCTGCCAAGAACAATGAGCGGCTCGCTCCAGGCGGACCGGCGGCGCGGCGGCAGATCGACGGTGTATTTTTCGACCGTCTCGAGCATGACGCGCTGCTCGGGCGCCAGCTCGATCTGCGCTGGCCAGGCCCGGCCCCATTGGTTCCAGAGCAGTTGGGCGCCCAGGTAGTCCAGCTTGTCAATCCCGCCCAGGCTCCAGTGCTCGGCCCTTGCCGCCCTGGCTGCCGAGCCGGATTGGGCGCGCAGGCTGGCGAGACTGGCCGTCAGCGCCTCCCATGCGGCCCGGCCGGTCAGGCTGGCCGATGTCCATTCCCCGCGCACGGCCAGCACGCGGCCGCCGGGCGTGTCCTGCACTTCAATTCGGGGCTTGGATTCTTCCATGTCGGCGGCTTGACCCGTTCTGTCGGCGTGATTTTCGTAAAAAAGTGTCATGGTAACTGCTGCGCACGCGATGCCCGACGCTGGCGGCAGATGTGTCGCCATGGTCCTACAGCGGCCGCGGCCAGTGCGGCAGGCCTTTTGAATGCAGGCACGCGCCACCAGCGGGTATTCCCCGCCGTGCGGAGCGGGCGGGGTTTGCCACAATCGGTACTGCTGCGCTGCCGGGCATCGCGCCGGACCCTCAGCGCCAGGGCGACAGACAAAAACCGAGACTCACCAGACATGCCAGACCCAACCCCCGTTTTTGACTACATCATCGTTGGCGCGGGCACGGCAGGCTGCCTGCTGGCCAACCGCCTGAGCGCCGACGCGTCCAAGCGTGTGCTGCTGATCGAAGCGGGGCGCAAGGATGACTACCACTGGATTCACATCCCCGTGGGCTATCTGCACTGCATCGGCAACCCGCGCACCGACTGGCTCTACCACACCGAGCCCGACGTGGGGCTGAACGGCCGCTCGCTGCGCTACCCGCGCGGCAAGACGCTGGGCGGCAGCTCCAGCATCAACGGCATGATCTACATGCGCGGCCAGGCGCGCGACTACGACCAGTGGGCGCAACTGCTAGGGGACAGCGATTGGTGCTGGGACAAGGCCCTGCCCCACTTCAAGCTGCATGAAGACCACTACAAGGGCGCCGATGCGCTGCACGGCGCGCGCGGCACGGCGCCGGAGCTGATGCAGGATAAAAGCGACCCCTACCAGAAGCTGCTGCGCCACCGCAATGCGGGCGGCGAATGGCGCATCGAGAAGCAGCGCCTGCGCTGGGATGTGCTGGACGCGTTTTCCGAAGCGGCCAGCCAGGCCGGCATTCCGGCAACCGCCGACTTCAACCGCGGCAACAACGAGGGCGTGGGCTACTTTGAAGTCAACCAGAAAAACGGCTGGCGCTGGAACACCGCCAAGGCGTTTTTGCGCCCGGCCTGCCTGGGCCGGCCGAATTTCGAGCTGTGGACGCACGCGCAGGTGTCCAGGCTGCTGATAGCGCGCCAGCCAGACGGCAGCCAGCGCTGTACAGGCGTGGAAGCCTGGACCGGCGAGGAGCGCGTGACCGCGCTGGCCACGCGCGACTCCGGACACATGGGCGAGGTGCTGCTGTGCGCGGGCAGCATAGGTTCGCCGCAGATCCTGCAGCTCTCGGGCATTGGCCCGGCCGAACTGCTGCGCCAGCACGGCATCCCGGTGGTGCAGGACCTGCCCGGCGTCGGCGCCAACCTGCAGGACCACCTGCAGATCCGCTCGGTGTACAAGATTCAGCCGGTGGCCGGTGACAAGCTCTGGGGCCTGTCGCTCAACACCATGGCCAGCTCCTGGTGGGGCAAGGCGCGCATCGGGCTCGAATACGCGCTGCGCCAGACCGGCCCCATGAGCATGGCGCCTTCGCAGCTCGGCGCCTTCACGCGCAGCTCGCCTGACCGCCCCTGGCCCAACCTGGAGTACCACGTCCAGCCGCTGTCGCTGGAGGCCTTTGGCGAGCCGCTGCATGGCTTTAACGCCTTCACGGCCAGCGTCTGCAACCTCAACCCGACCAGCCGCGGCACGGTCCGGATCAAGAGCAACCGTTTCGAGGACGCGCCGGCGATTGCGCCCAACTACCTGAGTACCGCCGAGGACCGCCTGGTGGCGGCGCAGTCGCTGCGCGTAACGCGCCACATCGTCAGCCAGCAGGCGCTGGCCAAATACCAGCCCGAGGAGTTCAAGCCCGGCGTGCAGTTCCAGAGCGACGAGGAACTCACCAGGCTGGCCGGCGACATCGCCACCACCATCTTTCACCCGGTGGGCACGACCAAAATGGGCAGGGACGATGACACCATGGCGGTGGTGGACTCACACCTCAGGGTGCGCGGCATCAAGGGCCTGCGCGTGGTCGATGCCGGCGTGATGCCGCTGATCACCAGCGGCAACACCAATTCACCGACGCTGATGATTGCCGAAAAGGCGGCGCAGTGGATACAGGGCGGCGTCTGACGCGGGGCAGACCTGACCGGCAGGCGCCGCCCTCGCCTGCTTCCGGGTCGCCGCGCCTTGCCGCAGAGGGCGGGAAACCCCCTATGCGCCAGGGTGGATGTGCAGGCTATAGTTGCGGACTTGCTGACGAGCCCTGCTGCTCGCAACGCGAGGAGTCGAGGAGACACAACAGAGCAACTACAAAACCACAGGCTGGCATTCCACGAGATGCCAGCCTGGCAAAAGCGCCGGCAACCCCGGCGCTTTTTTTTGCCCCGGTTTTTCAGAATTTTCAGGCAAATCGCACTCTAGTCCTTATATACAGGTCACTGTTTGCTATAAATAACATAGCAACCATCTTCCCGGTGCAATGGGACAATCCCGGCCATGGAATTACTGATTGTTTCTATCGCGTCGCTGGGCGCCGGCTTTGTCGACGCCATCGTCGGCGGCGGCGGGCTGATCCTGGTGCCCGCCCTGTTCGCGGTGTTTCCCACCACGCACCCGGCCACGCTGTTTGGCGTCAACAAGGGCGCCTCCATCTGGGGTACGGGCGTGGCGACCTGGCAATATGCCAGGCGCGTCGAGATGCGCTGGGCGGCGCTGCTGCCGGCAGCTGGGGCCGGTTTTGCCGGTTCGCTGGCCGGCGCCTGGCTGGTCACCGTCATTGACCCGGGCTTTCTGCGCAAGGCCTTGCCCTTCGTACTGCTGGCGGTGCTGCTCTACACGCTGGTGAAGAAAGACCTGGGACGCCACCACACGCCGCGCTTTACCGGCCGCGCCGAGACGGCGGCGGCCTGCTGCATCGGCCTGCTTTTGGGGTTTTACGACGGCTTCTTCGGTCCCGGCACGGGCAGCTTTTTTGTCTTCCTGTTCGTGCGCTGGCTGGGCTACGACTTCCTCAACGCCTCGGTCTCGGCCAAGCTGCTCAATACCGCCACCAATCTGGCGGCGCTGGCGCTGTTTGCCTACAAGGGCCATGTCTGGTGGCACTTCGCCCTGACCATGGCCGTGGCGAACGTCGCGGGCAGCTTGCTGGGCACGCGCCTGGCGCTCAGGCACGGCGCCGGTTTTGTGCGCCTGGTCTTTATCGCGGTGGTCAGCGCGCTGATACTGAAAACCGGCTTTGACGCCTTCCTGAAGTAGCCGCAGCCAGCGCCCTTGGCCAAGGGTGCCCAGGCGCCGGGTAGCGCTAGGCGGCCAGCGCAGGCCGTGGACATCATGAAATCACTACAACATTTTGTCGGGGTTCCATGACATCCGGTCCGCTGCTTCATCGCTAGCGCCAGGACTTTGGCTATTGCAAACTGCTCACAGGCTTTGGGTAACCCTCAGGGCTGAAAACGGCGACCACTGACTTTCCGGCTATCAGGGCCCACTTTCCGGTAATGCGGGCGGCAATGAAGAGCGTTGGTTCGAAGCGCCATGGTGATTACTAACTTCCCTAGAAAGAGCTTCATGACACAGACCCGCTACCCTTTTCTTGATTTCTACCGTGTTGGCATCAGGACGGCTGGCGACCTGGTCAGGTCCTCGCTGGAGGGCGCCGCGCGGCTGCGCAACCATCAGCTTGCCGTCATCAAGGACGCGCTGGATTCCCAGGCACAGGTCGCCGCGCTGGTTGACGATGCCAAGGGCCCGGATGAATTCGCCACCTTGCCCGCAAATCTGGCCAGGATGCAGGCGCACACGATGATGGGTTACTGGAGCAGCTTTTTTCAGCTGGCCGCCGAACACCAGATCGAGGCGGCGGGGCGCTGCCGGGCGCAGGCAGAACAGAATCGCGAAAATTTCCGCAAGATGCTTGCCGCCGGCACCGACGGGCATGCCTCGATGGTGGCCGCCCTGCAGCCCGTTTTCAGCGCAGCCTGCGAAAGACCTGAAATGAGAGTCGTCAAGTCGGCCTGAACAAGCTCGCCCCTGGCGGTCGCCGGAACCGTAACGTTGCGCGGTTGAAGTGGATGAGTCAAATTTGCTGAAACGTCGCATGCCGGCATCGCGGCGCATTCTCCGCCAGGGTTTCACGTTGCCAAAACTGCCACAAGCCATCGTGCAGTGAACAGGATGTTGTCTCACCACGAGCTGGCGAAATTGCTGCTGATCAGCCGCGCGCCAGGACAAATCACCGAGGACGATCCGGATGTTGCTGCATTGATTGAAAAAAATCTGGTGACTTTTCCGGCAACCGCGCCGGGCGAGCGCCTGCTGCACATCACCGGACACGGGGTGACGCTGCTGCGCGCACTGGAAGGCTCAGCCGGCAGAAAACCCTTCGGGCAGCGCCGCAGTTTGCAGGATTGTTTGCCGTAAGCGTTGCGCGAGATGACCGCAAGCAGCGGTGCTGCGTCTCATGGCCACAGGCTGTGCTCCATGGCGTAGCGCGTCATTTCGGCATTGCTGCCGAGGTCGAGCTTTTTGCAGATGCGGGCACGGTAAGTAGTGATGGTGCTGGCGCTCAGGTGCAGGCTGGCGGCGATGCTGGCAAGACTCTTGCCATGAACGATCAGCTTGAACACTTCAAGTTCACGGTCGGTCAGCGCCTGGTGTCCTGAGGGGCGCGCAGGTGTATCGCTGAACCTCATGGCCATCTGCTCGACAATCTCGGCGCTGAGGTATTTTCCGCCTGCATGCGCCTTGCGCACCGCGGCAATCAGGCTGTCGGTGGGGCTGTCCTTGGTCAGGTAACCGGCCGCGCCAAGCTTGAGTGCCCGCAGTGCATAGAGGTTTTCAGCGTACATGCTCAGCATCAGGACGGCGAGCCCCGGGCGTTCCAGACGCAACTTTTTCAGCAGTTCCAGCCCGTTACGCCCGGGCAGTGCAATGTCGACCAGCGCCACATCGAAGTCCTGCGCCTGCACCAGCGCCAGCGCGTCTCTTTCCGAGGCTGCCTCGCCGGTCACCCTGATGTCGGATGCGGCGCCCAGCATCAGCCGCACGCCGTTGCGCACCACGGCGTGGTCATCGACCAGCAGGACGCGGATTTCAGGGCCTGGCATGACCCGCTCCCAGTGGCAGGCGCAAGGCAACCGTGGTGCCTTGCGCCTGCCGCGGGGTCACGCTCAATTCGGCCCCGCAATGGCGCGCCCGCTCGTGCATGCCGGCAATGCCCCAGGTTTCGCGCTCTCCCGAGCCGGCCAGACCGTTGCCGTCATCCGCCACCGCAACCGTGACCGCTCCATCGGCCTGGCTTACCCTGATGTCGATCCGCGAAGCCCTGGCATGGCGAACGACATTGGTCAGCGCCTCCTGAACGATTCGAAACACCGTATTGCTGGATTTGACGTCCAGCTCGGCGATGGCTGCTTCGTCAATTTCAACGCGGCAGCGCAGCCCGGACTGTTTTTCGATCTGGCCGGCATACCACTCGATCGCGGCCCAAACGCCCAGCTGGTCCAGGATGCTGGGCCGCAAATCCGTGATGATGCGGCGCACACTGGCCATCGCGGTGTCGGCCAGCTGCGCCGCGTCGGTCAGTTGCGGGTCCGCCGGACGGCCATGCCGCGTGGAGCGCTCCTGGGCCACGCAAACATAGGCCTTGATACCGGTCAGCAGGCCGCCCAGCTCATCGTGGATTTCTCCGGCGATCCGCTTGCGCTCATCCTCGCGAATCAGCTCCTGGTGAGCGGCCAGGCGGCTGATCGCGTCTTCAGCCTCCTTGCGCCGCGCGACTTCCCGCTCCAGCGACCAGGCCTTGCGCTGCAGGCTGGCAATGGTGCGATGGAAACGGTCCGGGTCTTGCGGCAGCGTCGCGTAGCCTTCGTACGGGCTGACATGCGAATGGGCCGAGCAGATGGCGTCAAACATGGGCGCATGTTCTTCGGCGGAAAAAGCGGCCACCGGATAGGCGCACAGCAATGAAAAAGCATGCAGCCTGGCAAGCTTGTTCCAGAGATGTTCCAGCTGCAATGCCGCCTGCGGCTTGCCATCGGCACACAGCAGCGCGACCATTTCCCCGAATGCGTGCAGCTTGCGGGCGCCACCCTGCGCAGCATGAACGATGACATCGCCCAGCAAGGCGAAAAAACGCGCTTCGTCGGGCCAGTCCCTGACCATGAACTGCTGCAGCGTGTCTCTGGCGTCGAGCAGGATCAGGCGATCGTTGGCAATAGCGCCGTTACGCTCAAGACGCCCGGCAAACAAGGCGCGGTGTTCAGGCGTGGCAATTACCAGTGCGGTATGGCCTGCCGCCAAGGCAGCGCCCAGGAAGTCGCTCACGCTGGAGACCAGAAATGTTTCGTTCTCGTAAAACTGGACTTCATGCAAACACATTCGGCTACCTCAGCAATGACTTGTTCTGCCTGCGGCTTGTTTCTTCGCGTCCGGGACGCAACTGCCTGGGAAAGCGCCAGGTCCGAAGAAGGTTGACAAGGCCGCGGCTCACGAAGCCGGAGAATGGAGGCGCAGCACCTTGCGGTGCTCACGCTACAGGAATTCAATCAACATAATGTAAATCCAACGGCCTTGCGCGCGCAAATGGCTTTCGCGGAAAAACGGCCCAGCACTGGCCAAAGCGCCGAGCGGCAATCTCGGTCACGACAAGCTGGCAAGAGGCCAGCCCGAGCATTGCGTCATTGCGTCATTGCGTCAGTTTGACGGCTTCAGTGCAGCGGGCTTGACCGGGGCCGGCGGGGCGACCTGGTCGACTTGGACGACGGCCTGCGCCACGGCGCCCGGCCGGGCCGGCTTGCCCTCTTTGACAGGGGCGGTTGCGTTGGCGGCCACCCTGGCAGTCTTGGCCGCGTTGGCCAGCCGGCTTGCCTGCACCGCTGACGCCTGGCGCTCCGCCGGCGCCATGGCGGCCCCGCCGGCTGCCAGCAGCCGGGTCATGTCGGCAACCAGGCGCGGCTTGCCCATCGGCGCGCCGGCCGCCCCTTTTTGCACGGCGGCAATGTCTTCCTCGCTCGGGTACTGGCCCTGCAGCAGGTAGTCAAACACGCGCCGGGCGATGGGCGCCGCCGCTCCCGCGCCCCAGCCGGCGTTTTCAACGATCACGGCCAGCGCGACGCTGGGCTTGTCGGCCGGCGCGAACGCCATGTAGAGCGCATGGTCGCGCTGGTGCTCTTCCAGGCGGGCCTTGTTGTACTTCTCTTTCTGGCCCATGGACACCGCCTGCGCCGTGCCGGTCTTGCCGCCACTCAAATAAGCGGCGCCGGCAAACACACGGGTGGCGGTGCCGCCCTGCGTCACGCCGACCAGCGCCTTGCGAATGATGGCGACGTTCTCGGGCTTGTAGCCCAGATCGACGGCGGGCTCTTCCGGCAGGGGATGCAGCGTGCCCGTGACCGTGTCCTGCGTGCCAATGACCAGCCGCGGCTTGTGCTTGATGCCGTTGTTGGCCAGCACGGCCGTGGCCTGCGCCAGCTGCAGCATTGTGAAGCTGTTGTAGCCCTGGCCAATGCCGAGCGAGATGGTTTCGCCGGGAAACCACTTCTGCTGCTCGGGGCGCTTGAAATAGGCGCGCTTCCAGGCCTGGTTGGGCAGCACGCCGCGCACCTCGCCGTTGATGTCGATACCGGTGACCTGGCCAAAGCCGAGCGGCTTCATGAAGTCATGCATGGCCTCGACGCCCAGCTCGTTGGCCAGCGAGTAGAAATACACGTTGCTCGATTCGACAATCGCGCGGTTCATGTCCATGATGCCGCCGCGCTCGTTCTCGGGGCTGCCAAAACGCCGGCCGCCAAACATGTAGTAACCCGGGTCGTTGATCAGCGCCGTGGCCGAGCGCGCGCCAGTCTGCAGGGCGGCCATGGCCATGAAGGGCTTGTAGGTCGAGCCCGGCGGGTAGGTGCCGCGCAGGGCCCGGTTGAGCAGCGGCTTGTCCATCGATTCGTTGAGCGCCTGCCAGCTCTCCTGGTCGATGCCATCGACAAACAGGTTGGGGTCAAAGGTCGGCTTGCTGACAAAGGCCAGCACCTCGCCGGTCGTGGGATTCATCGCCACCAGCGCGCCGCGCCGCGAGCCGTACAGGTCTTCGACCAGCTTTTGCAGGCCGATGTCTAGCGACAGCATCACCGTGTTGCCGGGCGTGGCCGGGTTGCTGGCCAGCCGGCGCACGGCGCGCCCGCCCGCCGAGGTTTCCATCTGTTCGACGCCGGTGGTGCCGTGCAGCTGCTGCTCGAAACTCTGCTCCACCCCGAGCTTGCCGATGTAGTCGGTGCCGCGGTAATTGCCCTCGTCGTCGCTGTCTTCGATGGCTTCCTTTTCAGCCTGGTTGATGCGGCCTATGTAGCCGACCACATGGCTGCCAAGTTCGCCGAAGGGGTAATTGCGAAACAGCCTGGCCTTGATGTCAACGCCGGGAAACCGGTAGCGCTGCGCGGCGAAGCGCGCCACCTCCTCGTCGGTCAGGCGCGTGCGTATGGGAATGGATTCAAAGGTCTTGGATTCCTCGCGCAGGCGCTTGAAGCGCCGCTTGTCGCGCGGCAAAATGTCAACGAGCTTTTCCAGCGCGACAACGGTCTCCTCAAGATTTTCCACCTTGGAGGGTGTGATTTCGAGCGTGTAGGCCGAGTAGTTGGACGCCAGCACGATGCCGTTGCGGTCCAGGATCAGGCCGCGATTGGGAACGATGGGAACGATGGCCGTGCGGTTGTTTTCCGCCTGGTCGCTCAGGTCGGCGTGGCGGTAGACCTGCAGGTAAACCAGCCGCGCCGCCACCAGCGAAAACGCGCAGAGCACCGCCAGGCTGGCCACCAGCACCCGCGCACGAAAGCGCGACAGGTCGGCTTCAACATTGCGCAGTTCAGTCATGAAGTGCCCCCACGGTCGCTCACTGCGTGTGCTCCCTGCCCCCCGAGGGGGCCGCTGCGCCTGCGGCCTGGCAAAGCCAGTTCCGCGGCCCCTGCTCGCATTGCGGGGAGTGCTGTAGTTATTTTATATTTGTGCCAAAGCGCCGCACTGCTTTCTTCGTTCCCAACCCAGTCAGGGCTACGGAACCGACCTTGCCGGGCCGCAGGCGCAGCGGCCCCCTCGGGCGGCAGCGCATTACACGCAGTGAGCGACCGTGGGGGCCTCATAAAGGCCTATTTTCGTCCGGATCAGGCGCGCGGCGCTGCGGCACCAGCAGCAGCACGCTCGCGACCGGCCAGAGCAGCGTCTCCAGCAGCGGCGCCATCAGCAGTATCCAGCCCGGGAAAATGCCGCCGCCCAGCATCCGGATGATGAGCTCGACGGCGTGCGCCGCCGCAAACAGCGGCAGCACCTGAACCGACTGCGAGAGCACCTTGAACCAGAGCAGCCGGCGCTGGATCAAGGCGGCAAAAAAGCTCAGCGCGGTGTAGGACAGCGCATGCTGGCCGAGCAGCGAGGTCTGGTGCACGTCCATGGCCAGGCCGAACATGAAGGCCACGCCTATGCCCACGCGCAGTGGCTGGTGCACGTTCCAGAAGACCAGCACCAGTGCCAGGAAGTCGGGCATCCACGCCACCCTTCCCAGCGGCAGCATGTTGAGCAGCAGCGCCGCAATCAGGCTGCTCCAGATGAACAGCGGATTGGCGGGCAGCAGCAGCTGCTGGCCGGAGCGCATGATCATTTGGCGCCCCCTCTTTTCGCGGTCACCGCCGCTGCGGCTTCGGGTCGCACCGGGATCTGGCTGGCCACCGGCTTGACGACGATGACATGGCGCGCGCCCGTCACGATCGCCTGCGGCAGGCAGTAGATCTTGGCAAAGGCCGACTCGGCGCGGCGCTCGATCCGGCTCACCTTGGCCACCGGCAGGCCAGGCGGATAAACGCCGTCGACGCCGCTGGTGGTGAGCAGGTCGCCCTGCTGCACGTCGGCATTGCTGCCCATGAAGCGCAATTCAAGTCCGCTGCCCGCCGCGGACGGGTCGCCGTAGGCGACGCTGCGCGCGCCGGTGCGCACATTGAGCACGGGAATCGCCAGATCACGGTCCACCAGCAGCGTGACTTCGCTGACCAGCGGATGCACCCGCGTGACCTGCCCCAGCACGCCGGCTTCGTCGAGCACCGGCGAGCCGAGGTCCACGCCCTGCAGCTGGCCCTTGTCGATGATGACCTTGCGCGTGTAGGGATCGGCCGCGTCATACAGCACCTCGGCCGCCATGACCGGAATGGCGAGTTGCTCGCGCAGGCCCAGCAGCTTGCGCAGGCGGTTGTTTTCCTGCGTCAGCTGCTCGACCTGGCCGGCGCGCAGGGACTGCAGGGCGAGCCTCTTGCCGGCTTCTTCGCTGTCGGACTGGGCCTGGTTCAGGCCGTTGAAATATTCGCCGCCGATTTTCGCCGCATTGACCGGCTGCATGGCCAGCCACTGCACCGGGTACAAGGCGGTGGAGATGGCTGCGCGAATCGGCTGGGTGACGTGAAAGCGCGCATCGGCGACCATCAGGAACAGCGACAGCGCGCCAAAGAACATCAGCTTGGACAGCGTCGACGGCCCCTGGTTGAAAAAGGGCGGCAGGGATCTGTCGAGAGTTCCTAAAGTCATGGTTCACTGCCAGGCTCGTCCCGTTTCATGCGGCACCGGTGGCGCATGAGGCGTGGCGTGGGGCCTACTCCGAGGTAAAGATCGAGCCCAGCCGGTCCATGCGCTCCAGCGCAATGCCGCAGCCGCGCACCACGCAGGTCAGCGGGTCTTCGGCCACCAGCACCGGCAGACCGGTTTCCTCGGCCAGCAGGCGGTCCAGATCGCGCAGCAGCGCACCGCCACCGGTCAGCATCATGCCGCGGTCGGAAATGTCGGCACCCAGCTCGGGCGGCGTCTGCTCCAGCGCGTTCTTGACGGCCGAGACAATCTGGTTCAGCGGGTCGGTCAGGGCTTCGAGAATTTCGTTGCTCGAAATCGTGAAGCTGCGCGGCACGCCTTCGGACAGGTTGCGGCCCTTGACTTCCATTTCCTTGACTTCGGAGCCGGGAAAGGCCGAACCGATGTTTTTCTTGATGGCCTCTGCCGTCGGCTCACCGATCAGCATGCCGTAGTTGCGGCGTATGTAGTTGATGATGGCGTCGTCGAAGCGGTCGCCGCCGACGCGCACGCTGCCCTTGTAGACCATGCCGCCCAGCGAGATCACGCCGACCTCGGTGGTGCCGCCGCCAATGTCGACGACCATCGAGCCGGATGCCTCGCTGACCGGCAGGCCTGCGCCCAGCGCGGCGGCCATCGGTTCCTCGATCAGGTAGACGGCAGCGGCGCCGGCGGCCTCGGCGGCGTCCTTGATGGCGCGGCGCTCGACCTGCGTCGAGCCGCAGGGCACACAGATGATGATGCGCGGGCTGGGCGTGAGCAGGCGGCGCGGATGCACCATCTTGATGAACTGCTTGATCATCTGCTCGGTGATGACGAAATCGGCAATCACGCCGTCTTTCATCGGGCGAATCGCCTCGATGTTGCCCGGTACTTTGCCCAGCATCGCCTTGGCTTCGCGGCCCACCGCCTGAATCACCTTCTTGCCATGCGGCCCGCCCTCGTGGCGAATCGCCACGACCGACGGCTCATCCAGCACAATTCCCTTGTCACGCGCAAAAATCAAGGTGTTGGCGGTGCCAAGATCAATCGCCAGGTCGGTGGAGAAGTACCGACGGAAGGGTTCAAACATATACAGAAGTCCGGGTTGAGGCACAGGCAAACTTCGTTACCCATCGCCTTTGATGATTAGCAGTAATTGGTTAGCCGAAAAGGGGGAGGGAGTTGGGTCGAGCTGGACTTGCAAGCGGTTTGCGGCGCCTAAAAAACGCCTAAAGAGTGCATCCAGCCTTGAATTCACGCCAAAGGCGGGATAATAACGCATCCCCTGCCGCTGGCGCCTGTCGCGCCGTCCGTTTTGCCGTCATTTCAAGGCTTCGTGTGCGGTTTTTTGCAGTGGCGTTTGATACTTTTTTCGGCAGCCCCCGCATTTTCCGGGTTGCCTGTC
>JBKJKI010000083.1:0-29283 GCA_046597475.1 Polaromonas sp.
CGAGGCGGTCGAAAAAATCCGCCAGCAGGTGGGTGATGAAGAAGTCATCCTCGGCCTGTCGGGCGGCGTCGATTCATCAGTCGCTGCAGCGCTGATCCACCGTGCCATCGGCGACCAACTGACCTGTGTGTTTGTCGATCACGGCCTGCTGCGCCTGAACGAGGGCGACATGGTCATGGACATGTTTGTTGGCAAGCTGCATGCCAAGGTCATCCGCGTCGATGCAGCCGATCAGTTCCTCGGACACCTAGCGGGAGTGAGCGAGCCCGAGGCCAAACGCAAAATCATTGGCCGCGAGTTTGTCGAGGTGTTCAAGGCCGAGGCCGCCAGGCTAAAGGCCGGCGACGGCGGGCACAAGGGCGCCAAATGGCTGGCCCAGGGAACGATTTACCCCGATGTCATCGAGTCGGGCGGCGGTAAATCAGGTGGAAGCAAAAAAGCCGTCAGCATCAAGAGCCATCACAACGTCGGTGGCCTGCCCGAGCAGCTTGGACTGAAGCTGCTCGAACCGCTGCGTGAACTGTTCAAGGACGAAGTGCGCGAACTCGGCGTGGCGCTGGGCTTGCCACACGACATGGTGTACCGCCATCCCTTCCCGGGCCCGGGCCTGGGTGTGCGGATTCTGGGCGAGGTGAAAAGGGAGTATGCCGATCTGCTGCGCCGGGCCGATGCCATCTTCATTGAAGAATTGCACAACTTCAGGGACGCTGAATCCGGCAAGACCTGGTACGAACTGACCAGCCAGGCTTTCACGGTGTTCTTGCCCGTGAAAAGCGTCGGCGTGATGGGCGATGGCCGCACCTACGAGTACGTGGTCGCCCTGCGTGCCGTGCAAACCAGCGACTTCATGACGGCTGACTGGGCTGAACTGCCGTACGCGCTGCTGAAAAAGGTGTCAGGCCGCATCATCAATGAAGTGCGCGGCATCAACCGCGTCACCTATGACGTCAGCAGCAAGCCGCCAGCGACGATCGAGTGGGAGTGAGGGCTTGACGCATGCCCGCGCAATCGTCATTGCCGGGGTTTGACGCCGCACCCAAAGCGACTGACCGGCTGTTCTTTGCGATCTTCCCCGATGCGGATTCGGCGGAGCGCATCGCAGGGCTGGCGCAACAGCTGCGCGGCGAACATGACTTGAAGGGACGGCCGCTCGCGCTGGATCGTTTCCATGTCACGCTGCATCATCTGGGTGATTACGTGGGCGTCAGGCCGGACATAGTCGCCATGGCCGGCGCGGCAGCGGCGGCCGTCGCTATGCCGCCGTTTGAAGTGGTATTCGACTGCGCGGCGAGTTTTTCAAGCACCCCACGCAACCGGCCCTTCGTTCTGCGCGGAGGCGATGGCCTCGCCGCGCTGATGGCGTTCCAGCAGGCACTCGGGATGGCGATGAAGGGGGCCGGGCTCGGGTCCCAGGTGACGTCGGGCTATACGCCGCACGTGACCCTGCTTTATGACGACCGCTGCGTCGCCGGGCAAGCCGTCGAGACCATCCGCTGGACCGTGCGCGAATTTGTCCTCGTGCACAGCCAGCTCGGCCAGAGCCGGCATGTGCCCCTCGCGCGGTGGACCTTGCGCGGCTGAGTTCTGCGGCTGAGTTACGCGACCGACCCGCCGGTCGGCGCTACTCGTTCCGGCTGCCCGACCTTGACTTGAGCGGGGGCCGGCTCAATGTGCTCCGCTATTTCTGGCGGCTGAATTTTGGCCGATACTTCAGCCTATGTACTTGCCACCCCAATTCAAGGGCCTGCTCCACGAACACGCGGTGCCACTCATCCAGGCGCATTCCTTCGCCAGCCTGATCAGCACGGACGACGCGGGACTACCTTTTGTCACGCATCTGCCTCTGCACCTGGAACAGCATCCTTCGACAGGCTCAGGACCGACGGAACTCGTGCTGCTGGGCCATGTCGCAAAACCCAATCCGCACTGGCGCTATCTGCAGGCGCGTCCGCAGGCTCTGGCGACTTTTCTCGGGCCCCACGCTTACATGTCGCCCAAGGTGTATCCCGACCTGGCGCGGGTGCCTACCTGGAACTACCTTGCCGTGCACTGCACGGTCCAGGCAACACTCATTGAGGAGCCCCTGGCCAAGGACCGCCTCCTGAAGAAACTGATCGCCGACCATGAGCCGCACTACGCCGAACATTGGCGGGCCTTAAGCGAAGAGTTTGCCCACAGGATGCTGGCAGGCATCGTGGCCTTCGAGTTGCAGGTGACGGATGTGCAGTGCAAAGTCAAACTCAACCAGCACCGGCCCGAAACGCATGCCGCCATGAGAGCAATCTACGCCGCTGGCAATGAAGATGAGCAGGCGCTGGCCCGCTGGATGGACCGTCTGGGCATGAACGTGGACTCGAACAAGCTTGAGGAGACTTGAGATGCGTGCTGTTTTTGGCGTGCTAAGCCTTTTGATCGTGTTGCTCACTGTCGGCATACTGGCGAAAAAGCAGTTCGGTGCCTTGACCGTAGTGCCCACGCAGAACCCTTCTGCCGCCAATGCGGGTGTCACGCTGCCAGCCACTTCTCCCGGCGCGACGCCTGAGGCGCAAAGCCAGCAAATCCAGCAGCAGATCAAGCAGTCGGTGGAGGCGGCCATGCAACAGCCCCGTCCCATGCCCGAAGAGCCGTAAAAATGGTCAAATGCGCTTCTTGTCCAATGAATACGGTTATTGTTTGCTATAAAATTTATAGTTACCATGGGTGATGATGGCTTCATGAAGCTGGCGCTGGCGCAGGCGCGCCAGGCCGCCGGGCAGGGCGAGGTGCCGGTCGGCGCCATCGTCGTGCTAAACGGCCAGGTCATTGCCACTGGCCGCAACGCGCCAATACACGGGCAGGATCCGACGGCGCACGCAGAAATAGCGGCCCTGCGCGCCGCAGCGCTCGCGCTGGGAAACTACCGCCTCGATGAGTGCGAGATGTTTGTCACGCTTGAGCCCTGCGCCATGTGCTGCGGGGCCATGCTGCATGCGCGGCTCAAACGTGTCGTTTTCGGCGCGGCCGACCCCAAGACCGGCGCCGCCGGATCGGTGCTCGACCTGTTCGCCTTGCCACAGCTGAATCACCAGACTGCCGTGCAGGGCGGCGTGCTGGCGGAGCCGTGCGGCGCGTTGCTGCAAGACTTTTTCCGCCTGCGCCGTGCCGATCAGAAAGGCGCGTCGGGGCAGCGTCATCCGTTGCGCGAGGACGCGCTCCGCACGCCCGACAGCGCGTTTGAGAACCTGCCGGCTTATCCGTGGTCACCGCATTACATCAGTGACTTGCCCGCGCTGGCTGGCCTGCGAATGCACTATCTTGATGAGTCTGGCCAGGTGGAGGAAGGTGGGGGCCAGCCCCTCACCTACCTGTGCCTGCACGGCAACCCGGCCTGGAGCTATCTTTATCGCAAGATGATCCCGCCCCTTCTGAAAGCCGGTCATCGCGTGGTAGCGCCAGACCTGCCGGGATTTGGCAAAAGCGACAAGCCCAAAAAAGACAGCTTTCACAACTTTGCGATTCACCGCCAGATCCTGCTTGAGCTGGTGGAAAGACTGGACCTGCAGAACATCGTGCTGGTGGTCCAGGACTGGGGCGGCCTGCTGGGTCTCACGCTGCCTATGGATGCACCCCAGCGCTACCGGGGCCTGCTGGTCATGAATACGATGCTGGCCTGCGGTGACATGCCGCTGCCTGCAGGTTTCCTGGCCTGGCGCGAGATGTGCGCCAGGAACCCTGGGTTCGATGTGGCTCGTTTGCTGGCCCGGGGCAACCCCCAGATGAGCGCCGCAGAATGCGCGGCCTACAACGCACCGTTTCCCGACAAGGGCCATCGCGTCGCGCTGCGTGCTTTCCCCAGGCTCGTGCCCGACGGCGAAACATCCGCCGGTGCGGATGTTTCGCGGCGGGCGCGCCGGTTCTGGTGCGAGCGCTGGACGGGACAGTCCCTCATGGTGATCGGCGCGCAGGATCCTGTCCTCGGAACGCCGGTCATGCAGGCACTCAGGACCATGCTGCGCGGCTGCGGCGAGCCTGTGGTGCTGGAGCAGGCCGGACATTTCGTGCCCGAGCATGGTGAGCAGGTCGCCGCGATAGCCCTGGGTTTCTTTCGGTTGCCCAGCCTGAAATAAGGGCCAGGGCTTGTTTTGCACCCGTGGCATGGCATAAATGCCCAGTGCGATGGGATACTCGTGTCCGTGAAAAAACATATCTACATCTACTCCCCTTCCAGCGCTGTGCGCGACAAGGCCAGTTTCAAACGCGGCATCAAGCGCCTGCAGGCGCTTGACTACGACGTCGAAGTTGACGAAGCAGCACTGGCGACGCACCAGCGTTTTGCGGGCGACGACGAGACTCGTCTCGCCGCCATCCACCGTGCGGCAGCCAGTGGCGCGGATGTGGCACTCACGACGCGCGGGGGTTACGGCCTGACGCGCTTGCTGCCAGGCATCAACTACAAAGCAGTGGCCAAGGCGATCAATAAAGGCACGCTGTTCGTCGGTTTGAGCGATTTCACGGCGTTTCAAATGGCCCTGCTCGCCAAGACCGGCGCCGTGACTTGGGCGGGCCCGGCGTTGGGCGAGGACTTTGGCACCGAAGAAGGCACGGACGAGATCATGCAAGCCTGCTTCGATGACCTGGTGACAGGACAGGGCGAAGGCAGCGGCTGGCGCTTGCCCAAGCCCGCACCTCTTGCAACAGGCATTGCCGGTTCAACCGGCGCCTACACCATCAAAGACGCCGTGCTTTGGGGCGGCAACCTCGCAATGCTGGCCTCGCTGGTCGGCACGCCCTATCTGCCGCTTGTCAAAGGGGGCATTTTGTTTATCGAAGATGTCGGCGAACACCCCTACCGCGTCGAGCGCATGCTTGCGCAACTGCTTCAGGCGGGCGTGCTGGCCCATCAAAAAGCAATTGTTTTTGGCCAGTTCAGTAATTACAAACTCGTGCCGCATGACAAAGGATACAAGCTGGCCAGTGTGGTGAGCTGGCTCCAGGCCCAGGTCAAGGCCCGCGTGTTAACAGGCCTGCCTTTTGGCCATGTGGCAACCAAGGTCTTGCTGCCGGTGGGGCAGCGCGTCACCCTGGCGGTGGAAGGGCGGGACGCCTTCTTGCTATGGGGTCACCAGCACTGAGTTCACGCACCAGCAGACCGAGGTCGAAGTAGCTGGAAGCGGATTGACGCCGGTGATGGGGCGCGCTCAGAGCGTGAGCGAACTGGGGCGCGTGTTCATGCCACTTGGCAGCAGGCCCTTGAACTCGGCGCTGATGCGATTTATTTTCTCACGCGCTGCGGTTTCCCCGTGCACTGCGGCCAATACCTCCATGAGGTCGCCGCGCGCATACCAGAGGCCATGAGCGTCCGTTGCATAACATATTCGTCGGGTTACTCTGGGACATCTGGCATCGCCGAGATGGCCTATCTCCGCAAGCATCGACTGGCGTATGTCTTCAGTGCGATTCTTCTGGAGCGAAGCGGTGATCTCGCCCGTGCCAAACAAAAGCATCAAACCGCTTTTAAGGTTCTTATGCAACCAGCTCATGGTTTGCAGCTTTGGCGGACAGCGGGATGGTGCAGCATCTTTTAAATTGGACGAGTTTTAGCCAGATTACGTCGCGCATGGCTTGTGCGCAATCAGGGTTCGCCCAAAAAAAACCAGAAAACAACATTAAAGTCAAGCACTTCGTAACCAAATGTGATGTTAATACTCTGATCACCGTGGAAGGCTGACGGCTTGCTTCCACCCCTGAAAGGCTGGAAGCCGCCTTTGACACGGTTTTGATGGTTCTGCGGGCATTGTCAAGCCCACTGTCCTCTCTCAGGAGGGGCTGAAGCGACCCTGAGTCGAGTCACTCGCACGCCTGAAGCCTTGTGAGGGTGAGCGCTTATGCTTTAATTGATCAAATAACTACAAGTCGCTACAGCATCATTTATGGCAGAAGTAACCGTTGTTTTTGCCGACCTCACAGGAAGCACAGGTGTTTTTGAATCACTTGGCAACGCCAAGGCGACCCAGGCCATCACGCGGTTGACACAGTGGATAGGCCAGGTCTGCGAGGCCAATGATGGCCGTGTGGTGAAGTACCTGGGCGATGGTGTGCTCATCGTCTTTCCGCATGGCGCCGATGCCGTAGAAGCCGCCACCCAACTGCAACGGGCGCACCAGGAGCGAATCAGCGGCTGGCCCGAGCCGCTGCAGATGCGCTTGCAGGTGGGCATGGCGCGAGGGGAAATCGTCGAGCAGGACGGGGACTGTTACGGCGATGCGGTCAATGTCGCCTCCCGCCTGAGCGACCTCTCCGGACCCGAGCAGATACTTGCCACCGAATCGGTAATCCAGGCGTTGCCCGGAGACAGCATGGTGCGCTCCCGCACACTGGGCGCCATGGCGATCAAGGGGCGTACCGAGTCCTGCGTGGTACACCGGATCGAGTGGCAATCTGAACTGCTTTCGGAAGCGTTTACGATGCCAGCCAGTCTGGCGCCTTCTCCTTTTTTTCACCGCAAGGCGCAGCCCGACTTCATCGAACTGTCCTGGCTCGATGTGACGGCTGGTTTCTCATTCTCAGAACTTCCCCTTTTTCTTGGACGCGACCCGGACGCTCAGTTTGTCGTGCATGATCCCCGCGTGTCGCGCAAACATGCCCGCATCGAATGGCGGGCCGGCAAGTTTTATCTTGAGGATGTGAGCAGCTATGGCACCTGGGTCAGGTTTTCCGACAACGCCGCGGTCGTGTCGCTGCGCCGCCAGGAATGCGTCCTCTTGATGGACGGCGAGATTGCCCTTGGTGCTCCATTTGAGGACTTTACCGTTCCCACAATAAGCTACAAATTTCGCACCGGACCGCCCACGCCGGGGCGTTGATCGCACGCCCGGAAGCCTTCCATCCGATCCAGGCGAAGAGCTGCACGATTCAGGGCAAGGATCACAAAGCCATCCGTCACAGATTGATCCATTGCCGCTGCAACCAGCTTAAAAACGGCGACCGGTCAGCCTGCACGCAGGCGTTTGCTGCCTTTTTTATCGCATCGGCCTGAGTTGGATAGGTGTGGATCACGCGAGCGACGGTTTTCAAACCAATACCGGCGAGCATTGCCAGCGATATGCCGTTGATCATTTCCCCGGCATGGCGCGCCACGACCGTCGCGCCAAGTATCGTGTCGGTGCCTTCCCTGACATGAATCTTGACGAAACCGTCTTCTTCGCCATCGGTGATTGCACGATCAACCTCATGCATGGGAACGGTGTAGGTCTTCACGGGAATGCCGCGCTCGCGCGCCTCCCTCACATAGATGCCCACATGGGCAATCTCAGGGTCGGTGTAAGTGCACCAGGGAACTGTCAATACGCTGAACCGCTGGCGGCCAAAGAGGAGCGCGTTTTGCACGGCAATACGGGCTGATGCATCGGCAGTGTCGGTAAACTGGTGCTCCAGGCAGACGTCTCCCGCTGCGTAGATTCGTGAATTGGTGGTGCGCAGGAAGTCATCAACCCGGATTCCGGTTGTGGCATCGAAAGCAACACCCGCAGCCTCCAGCCCCAACCCCGCAACTGCCGGGGTACGGCCGATACCTGTCAGGATATGGTCAACGCCAATTGATGCGACGCTGCCATCGTTGAATGTTTCAACCCATTTTTTACCCCCCTCAACACGAACGCTGACGGCTCTGGTATTCAGGTGAATTTCGACCCCATCGCGCGCCAGTGCATCGGCCACCATCTGCGCGGCGTCCCGCTCTTCTTTTGGCAAAAAAAGCGGCTGGCGATGCGTGATGACAACGCGCGATCCGAGGCGGGCAAAGGCTTGGGCCAGCTCGCAACCGATCGGCCCGCCGCCAATCACCAGCAGACTGTCAGGAAGCGCCGTCAGATCAAAAACGGTTTCATTCGTGAGATAGCCTGCCTCCGCCAGGCCCGGTATCGACGGCAACATCGAACGCGATCCAGTCGCGATCAGCGCCTTCCTGAACCTTAATCGCGTGCCGTCAATGTCGACCGTATCGCCGCTGGTAAATCGTGCGGTGCCGAAAAACACGTCGATGCCGTCGGCTGACAGGCGCTCCGCAGAATCCATGCGGCTCAGACGTGCGCGTATCCGCCTCATGCGCTCCATCGCCATCTGAAAATCTGCCTGGAAGTCGCGCGGCGCAGTAGCTCCGTAATTGGCGGCATCCCGCATCTCGGCATACAACCGCGACGTGCGAATCAGGGGCTTGGATGGTACGCAGCCATAGTTCAGGCTGTTGCCGCCCAGCAGATCCCGCTCGACCAGCGCGACCCTGGCGCCCAGCGCAGCGGCGCGGCGGGCCGCTATCAGGCCGGCCGGACCTGCTCCCGCTATCAACAGGTGGTACGGATCACGCGGCAGCGGGTTGATCCAATTCGGCGGCCTGACGTTGTCACAAAGCGCACGATCATGAGGCCCCCGAGCTGGATGGTTAAATGGCAGATGAAATTGCGGCATGAATATCACCATGGGCACATGTTTATAGCCATCCACCGCGAAATCCTGCGCGCCGCAGGCCCGCCGCAATGTATGGGATGCTCCGACCCAGGCGCCATGGCAAGCCGGAGCGATAGTTTTCGATCATCAGCACGATAATCCCCTGGTCCAGACCAAACTGGCCTTCAGATACCCAGCCTCGTGGCCCCGCGTCACTTACCGTTGCATTGAAGCCGCTGGCGCGGAGGTCCTGAGCAGTTCCCCGGGGCCCGCACGCGGCTATGTGGCGCAATGCCGGCAACGTTATTTCAGGGGCAAAGACCAGCGATGAAAGAGTTGATGAGCCGCTGATCGTGCCGTCGTCAGGCCCATAGGGAACGCCACGCGCGGCGTAGCCATAAAAGGCCTGACGTCGTCCGGCGACCAGCCGTGGCGTGGCGCTTGGGCCATCGCCTGCCGAGATGCCCCAGCAGTCGGCGGCGTAGCCGGTAAAGCCGTGGGGGTTGCGGGTGGCGTATTCACGCTGAACGTAGGCGGCGCGGCGACTGTTTTCAAAATAATCGCAGCCTTTCTCACGCATGAACCGGTCCTGGATGCCACGAAAATCGATCCATGCATGGGAAAACTGATGAATGAACAGCGGCCCGGCATAAAGAAACTCGTATCCATACAGGCTTTCCCACTGGTAGGTCACCGTCCATGCAGGAAAGCTCTGCTCCGTCAAGGGATGGGTTGGTGAGCCCAGGCCCAGCACGTACAAAAGGATGGCTTCGCTATAGCCCTCCCAGCCGTAGTTGAGGAAACCACACTCAGGTTTCCAGCCATGCGTCACTGCCGCACCGACCGGCTGCGCCCAGCGCCAGTCAACCCTGCGGTAGAGCGCGTCGCCGAGGCGCCGCAATTCGGTCTCGGCCGGCGTGTCCGCGACGAAGTAGGCGGTGGCGGCCAGCACGCCAGCCATCAGGAAGCCCGTATCGATCAGTGACAATTCAGAAAGCCAGACGCGTTTTCCGCTGTCCATATCGAGAAAGTGGAAGTAGTAGCCCTGGTATCCGGTGGCATCCGGGCTGCCTGACTGATCGCTGTCCATGAAGAAACGCAGGACCAGCAGGGTGCGCTCGACGGCGTCAAGACGCGTCATCCAGCCGCGCTCGACACCCACCGGGTAGGCAGACAGCGCGAAACCCACCGCGGCGATACTGGCGGGCGAGCCTTTGCGTGTGGTGTCGGCTATCAAGCCATTGAACCGATTGATGTTTTGCAGGAAATAGTCGAAGGCTCCGTGCTGCAAGCCGTCGAGCAGGGTCTCGTCGGTCTGCGCCTCTCCGGCGAAAGGCAGTCGGCCATGGTCGGCCGTTCCTGCCTCCTCTGCATTGCTGGCAGTCCGGGACTGGGCAAAGTGGACCATAAGCAGCCGCCTTCTTTCAGGATAGACCTTGAGCCGCGGCCTTTGGCGGGGTGGCAATCGCCTTGTCGACAATAGCCTGTGCTTCCTCCAGGATTTGCTGCAGATGATCAGGCCCCTTGAAACTTTCGGCATATATCTTATAGATGTCTTCGGTGCCTGAGGGCCGGGCGGCAAACCAGCCGTTTTTTGCAATCACCTTGACACCACCGATTGGCGCTCCATTGCCTGGCGCATAGCTAAGCACGCTGTCGATTTTCTCGCCAGCAAGTTCCGTCGTTGCGATGCGTTGCGGCGCAAGCGCCGCCAACCGTTTTTTTTGCTCTGGCGTAGCTGCCGCCTCAATGCGGTCAGCGACCGGGTTGCCAAAGTCGCGCGCCAGTTCGGCGTACAGCGTGCCGGGGTCGCGTCCGCAACAGGCTGTGATCTCGGCCGCAAGCAGTCCCGGAACCATGCCGTCCTTGTCGGTCGTCCACGGGGAGCCGTCTCGGCGCAGGAAAGTCGCGCCGGCGCTTTCTTCGCCGCAAAAGCCCAGCGAGCTGTCAAGCAGACCGGCAGAGAACCATTTGAATCCGACGGGAACTTCAAAAAGCCGGCGCCCCAGATGCGCGGCCAACCGATCAATCAGACCCGTGCTCACCACGGTTTTTCCGGCTGCGGCATTCGCATCCCACTGTGGCCTATGCTGGAACAGATAGTCGGTCATGACGCACATATAGTGGTTCGCCGCAAGCAGGCCGGCCTGCGCCGTGACGATGCCGTGGCGATCGTGATCGGTGTCGCATGCGAACGCAATGTCAAAGCGGTCCTTGACATCGATCAGGCGCTGCATCGCGTAGGGTGAAGACGGATCCATTCGGATACGGCCGTCCCAGTCGAGCGTCATGAAGCGAAACGTCGGATCAACCCTGTCGCTGACAACGGTCAGATCGAGTCCGTATTGCTCGGCAATGCGCGCCCAGTAGTACACTCCGGCGCCGCCTAAGGGATCAACACCAATACGAATCCTCGCGTCGCGGATAAGGCTCATGTCAATGACCTTGCCAAGCTCGCCGACGTAGGAATTCAGGTAGTCGTGGCGTTTCGTGGTGGCTGCCAGCAGTGCCCGCGCGTGCGGCATGCGCTTTACGCCCGCTAGCTTTCCACCCAGAAAATCGTTGGCAACGGTTTGAATCCAGTCGGTGACTTCAGCACCGGCAGGGCCGCCGTTAGGCGGGTTGTACTTGAAGCCGCCGCTGTCTGGCGGGTTATGCGAGGGGGTAATGACGATGCCATCGGCCAGGCCGGTAATACGCCCCCGGTTGTGCGTCAGAATGGCGTGGGAAATGGCTGGGGTCGGCGTGAATTCGTCGTTCGTCGCCAGCATCACGGTCACGCCGTTGGCTGCCAGTACTTCGAGGGCGCTGGCACATGCCGGACCGGACAGCGCGTGGGTATCCAAGCCGAGGTACAGCGGCCCATCAATACCGTGGCTAACGCGGTACTGGCAGATGGCCTGTGCAATAGCCAGCACATGCCACTCATTGAATGAGGTGTCGAACGAGGAGCCACGGTGACCCGAGGTGCCGAATGCTACCCGCTGCGCCGCCACCGAGCAGTCAGGAACCAGCGCGTAATAGGCGGCGACCAGCTTTTGCACATCGACGAGCAATGATTCAGGTACGGGCTTGCCTGCGAGTGGGCTGATTTTTGTACCCATGACATTAACCTTTTGAACTATGCAATGCGAGTTGAGTCTTCGCGGCGCCCACCACATGCCTGACATCGAAGCCAAAATGAGCTTCGACGTCTGCCTGCGGCGCTGACATGCCGAAGGAGTGCATGCCGATCATGGCGCCTTGGGGGCCGACGTAGCGTTCCCAGCCAAAGGTGGAGGCTTCCTCCACCGAAACACGCGCCAGCACTTCAGGCGGCAAGACGCTGTTGCGGTAGTCCACACTTTGTGCTTCGAAAATATCCCACGATGGCATGCTGATGACTCGTGCCTTGACGCCTTCTTCCGTGAGTTGTTCGAACGCCTTGATGCACAGCCACACCTCACTGCCAGTGGCAAGCAACAGCACGTCTGGTTTTCCATCTGCGGAATCGGCCAGAACGTAGGCGCCGCGGGCAACACCGCTTGCACTTGCATAGCGGCTTCGGTCAAGCGTGGGCAGGGTCTGCCGCGACAGTACAAGACTGACGGGTCTATCCTTGAGAAGCATGGCGATACGCCAGGCTTCGATCACCTCATTCGCATCTGCGGGACGTATCACCATCATCCCCGGCATGGCCCGAAAGGAGGCCAGCTGTTCAATCGGCTGATGCGTCGGTCCATCCTCGCCCAGACTGATCGAGTCATGCGTCCAGATGTAGATCACTGGCGCTCCCATGGCGGCAGCCAGGCGGATCGCTCCCCGACAATAGTCGCTAAAGATGAAGAAGCTCGACACGTAAGGTCGCAGCTTTGACAAGGCAAGTCCATTACCGATGGCGCACATTGCATGCTCTCGGACGCCAAAATGAAAATTGCGGCCGGCATAATCCTGGCGGTCTTCTGCGGGCTGAAGGCCAGAAAACGGAGCCTGAAATTCACCGGCAAACTTGAAACGCAGATTTGTCTTGGTAGAAGGCGCAAGATCGGCTGCGCCCCCCAGCAGCCAAGGCATCCTGGCAGCAATTGCGCCCAGTACCTGACTTGAAGAGTCGCGTGTTGCCAGGCCTTTGCTATCCGCCGGGAAGTGCTGCAGATCATGGTGCCAGTCATCAGGCAGCTCACCGCGTTCCATGCGCTCGATCTGCTCGGCCAGATCGGGATATTGCGTTTTGTATGCCTCGAATCGCTCAACCCACGCGCTGCACGCTGCGCCGCCGCGTTGACCGAAAATCGAGTCGAAATGTGCCTGGACGTCATCGGGAACATCAAACTGCGTGTCCGGGTCGGCACCATAAAACTGTTTGGCAAGTCGCACCTCCTCGGCACCCAGTGCTTCCCCGTGGGCATCGCGTGAGTCGTGCTTGTTTGGCGCCCCATAGCCGATGTGGCTATGCACGATGATGAGGGTCGGCCGGTCTTGCGTGATTTGAAAAATGCCGTATGCCTGGGTCAAGGCGTCGAGGTCGTTGGCGTTGGCGACACGAAAGACATTCCAGCCATACGCCTCAAATCGGGCGCCCACGTCCTCAGTGAAGGTGATGGCCGTCGAACCCTCAATGCTGATCTGGTTGGCGTCATATATCCAGCAGAGCCTGGCCAACTTGAGGTGACCGGCGAGAGAGGCCGCTTCACTGGTAACGCCTTCCATCATGTCGCCGTCACTGCACAATGCGTAGACATTGTGGTCAAACAGTTCGAAATCTGGCCGGTTGTAAGTGGCAGCCTTCCAGGCTTGGGCGATCGCCATGCCGACACTGGTGGCAGCACCCTGGCCGAGCGGCCCGGTAGTCGTCTCCACGCCGCTGGTCCAGCCATGCTCAGGATGGCCAGTACACCGACTGCCAGCCTTGCGAAACGTCTTGAGATCGTCCAGTGTCACTGCAAGTCCACCGGCGTCTGGGTAGCTGGCACCGGTCGCCCGCACGCCGCACAGAAACAGCAGGCTGTAGAGCAGGGCAGAGGCGTGGCCGGCCGACAACACGAAGCGGTCGCGGTTGGGCCACTCGGGGTTCACGGGGTCGTAAACCAAGAAGCGCTGCCACAGGCAATATGCCGCAGGAGCCGCGCCCATGGGGGTTCCAGGATGGCCGGACTGGGCTTTCTGGACGGCATCAATTGACAGTGTACGCAGCGTTCTGATGCAAAGCTGGTCAAGAAAATCAGTGTCGGTCATATTTTCTCTCCCAATGAATTTGTCCCTGAAGTCAGGGTGACTGCGTCCTGGACTCTCATTAAAAATTCCCCACAGGGCTTAAAAGCTAGGAACTCTTTTTCTGAATACTCGAAAGCAGGGCGCTCCACGATTTCGAGAAAGCTTGGGCGCCTTCCACCTGCAGCCTGGCAGCCAAAGCCCTGATGTCAACCCCTTCGCGCCGAAAGCCCTCAAGCACTGCCTCGGCATTGCCGCCGTCAATCGGCATGGTTGCTCCTGGGTTACCGTGATCCGCAAAGGCGTGCAGCGTCTTCTCGGGGATGGTGTTGATCGTGTCGGGCGCTGCAAGGGCCTCCAGATAAAGCGTGTCCGGCGCTGCCGGGTCCTTGGTTCCTGTGCTGGCCCAAAGCATCCGCTGTGATGTCGCGCCAGCGTCAGCAAGCCTTTGCCATTGGCTGGAATAGAGCAGGTCGCGATACGCCTTGTAGGTTTGCCTGGCAATGGCAATACCCAGACGATTGCGCAGCGGTGGTGAAACCGTCTCCTTCACCGCGACATCCCAACGGCTGACAAATAGCGATGCAACCGATGCAACGTGCGGGTTGAGCCCGGCGGCGATGCGCCGCTCGATGCCGCGCATATAAGCCTGAGCCGCCGCCAGATACTGCTCGCGCGAGAAGAGCAGCGTGACATTGATAGGAACCCCTGAGAAGATCGCCTCCTCGATGGCGGGAACGCCAGCCGGCGTGCCGGGAATCTTGATGAAAAGGTTGGGGCGGCCGGCTTGGGCATGCTGATGAATCGCCGCTTTAACGCTGCCGGCAGTATCGTTGGCAAGCAGCGGAGAAAGCTCCAGTGACACCCAGCCATCAACGCCCCCAGTCGTTTCGTGAACGTCACGAAACAGGTCTGCCGCCTGGCGCAGGTCTTCCAGTGCCAACTCGAAGAACAATGCCTCACCGGCCAGTCCGCGGGACGCTTTCTCGCGAATTGACTTGTCATAATTATCACCGCTATCGATGGCGCGCTCGAAGATGGTCGGATTCGAGGTCAGCCCGGTGATAGAGAAATTTCTGATGTAGCCCTCCAGCGTGCCGCTTGTCAACAACTCGCGGGTAATGTTGTCAAGCCAGAGCGACTGACCCAGTGCACGCAATTTTTCAGTGTTTGCCATTGCCATGACTCCTCTTCAAAAGGCTCAATGCCCACTTGGACCTGGAAAGTTTGCCAGCTTGATGTCGCTCAACTCGCCGATATGGTTAATGCTGATATCAGCGGCTGGATAGGTAGCGATGCTTGCCTGATCGAGGGCATAGTGGCCTTGGCGTGGAAAAACTGTTGTCAGCCTCTCCCTCAAAATTTCTTTCATCGCCGTCAGAATGCGAAGCTTGTCATCGACCATCGCATAGTGGCGCGCCGGAAAGTGACGCTGCACGGCTTCGAGCATTTGTTCCTTGTGGATGAAGAGCAAAACCCGGCCATTGACCGCATGCCAGAGACCCGAGCGCTGAATCTTGCGCGGCTGAAATACCACGTCACCGTCAGACAAAATGACCGTGCAGCCCAGCGAGTTCAGATGCTTGATGACTTCGAGTGCCTTCGGATACAAACGGTCGGCAAAGGGATAGTCGACCAGAAAGTTCGACATCAGCAGCAGGCGCGAGTCATCGCGCCCATGGTGCTCAGCGTCGAAGCGATAGCGCTGCAATGCCCCCAGGTAGTCGGCGTAACCCAGTTCACGGCGCAAATCCTCGAAGATCGCCCAGTAACGATTGGCGCTGGCCGGGCCGAACTCATGCTCCAGGTGTTGCCTGAGTTCAGCCACGATCCGATCGTTGTCGAGCAGCGTGTTGTCCACGTCAAGCAAGAAAACAAGGTCGTGGTGAGCAGTGGTCATATAGCTGCCTGCTTCAGGACGGGATTGCGCCAACCGCCATCGCCAGCCACCAGTGCCTCGGATTCCCCCGGTCCCCAGGTGCCCGGTTGATACGCAAGGGCAGGGTGATGCTTGCCCAGTACTGAGTCAACTACGGTCCAGGCAGCCTCAACCGCCTCCTGGTCACTGAACAGCGTCGCGTCTCCTTCCAGTGCATCGCCCAGCAAGCGCTCGTAAGGCAAGGCTTCGTTGGGCCAATCCTCGCCGAGGTAAAGCTCATGCTGCTCGCCGACAAACTCCTCGCCGGCGCGTTTGACCCGAGCCGCCAGCGCGATGGCCGGATTCGGTGATAGCCTGAAACGAAGATAGTTCGCGTGTCCGGCCCCGGGACCCGCATCGGCGAAAAGGCGTTGCGGCGGCGGCTTCAGGTGAACGACCACCTCGGCCGCTGTTTGCGGCAGCATCTTGCCTGAGCGCAGATACCAGGGCACACCTTGCCAGCGCCACGAGTCGATGTAAAGCCGCAGGGCGCAAAAAGTCTCAACATCCGAGTCGGTGGCCACGTTCTGCTCCTGGCGATAACCGGCGTATTGGCCGCGCACCACGTCATCGGGCGCCAGCGGTCGCATGGCGCGAAAGACATTGGCCTTTGCTCGCTGAACGGCATCGAAGCCCCGGTACGCAGGGGCTTCCATGGCGAGCAGGGCGACAATCTGGAACAAGTGGTTTTCCACCACATCGCGCAGACAGCCAGCGGTTTCGTAGAAGGCGCCTCGTGCGCCTATCCCGAAATTTTCGGCCAGCGTTATCTCCACCTTGGCAACACAATCCCGACTCCAGATCGGTTCCAGAAACGAGTTGGCGAAACGGAAATAGAGGATGTTCATGATCGCCTCTTTCCCGAGGTAGTGATCAATCCGGAATATCGAGCTTTCGGGGAAGACGGATTGTGCAACGCCGCTTAGCTGACGGGCGGAATCCAGATCACGGCCAAATGGCTTTTCAACAATGACACGGGCATTCCGGGCAATGCCAGCCGCACCTATACCGTTGACGACGGTAGCAAACAACGCTGGCGGAATGGCCAGGTAATACGCGGGCCGCGCCGCGCCGTCCAAACTGGCTTTGACTGCTTCAAAAGTTGCTGCATTGTTGTAGTCACCGCTGACGTAAAGCAGCTGTGACATCAGTCGTTCGAAGGCCGCCTCGTCGTCTATTCCTCCTTCTTTTTGCAGGCTTTCCCGGACACGCTGACTTAGTTGTTCACGATTCCAGGCCGAGGATGCGACGCCTATCACAGGGACAGTGAGTACCCCACTTTTGACCATGGCATAAAGGGCCGGAAAAATTTTCTTCGCCGCAAGGTCGCCAGTGATGCCGAAAACCACCAGCGCATCTGAGTGCGATGTCTCGCTGCCACTGATGTTTCCTGCCGCGCTCACGTTGACTCCTTCCCGGCCTTCTCGACATGCCCGCCGAATTCATGGCGCATCGCCGACAGAATCCGGGCGGCGAACTCATCTTCGCCGCGCGATGCGAAGCGCTGGTACAGGGCCGCGCTGAGCACCGGCGCCGGCACCGCTTCATCAACGGCGGCCTGGATGGTCCAGCGGCCTTCGCCGGAGTCGGAAACTCGGCCATCGTAGGCCGTCAGTTGTGGATCCTGCTGCAATGCGGCGGCGGTCAGGTCAAGCAACCACGAGCCAATCACACTGCCCCGTCGCCATACCTCGGCGATTTCCGGCAGGTTCATTTCATACTGGTAGAACTCGGGGTTGCGAAGCGGCGTGGTCTCGGCATCGGTATCGCGCGCGTGCTTGCCGACGTTAGCCTTGTGCAGGATATTGAGCCCTTCGGCGTAGGCTGCCATGATTCCGTACTCAATGCCGTTGTGCACCATCTTGACGAAATGCCCGGCGCCGACCGGGCCGCAATGCAAAAAACCCTGTTCGGCGGTGCTGCTGCCAGGTTTTCGTCCGGCTGTCGGAGTTGCAGCGGCAGTACCAGGAGCGAGCGCAGTGAAGATGGGCTGCAGGTGCAGCACCACGTCATCCTCGCCTCCTATCATCAGGCAGTAGCCACGGTCAAAGCCCGCCACGCCTCCGCTGGTGCCGACGTCAATGTAGTGGATTCCCTTGCCCTTCAATTCAGCCCCGCGACGGATATCGTCGCGGTAGTAGGAGTTGCCGCCGTCAATCACGATATCGCCCGCGGCTAGAAGCGGCACAAGCTTCGCCAGTTCCTCGTCCACTACGGCGGCCGGCACCATCAGCCAGATGGCGCGCGGAGTGTTCAGGCTCGAAACCATCTGCTCAAGCGTGCCGGCACCGACGGCGCCAAGGCTTTCCAGGCTGGTCACCGCTGCGGCTTGCATGTCGTGGACGACGCAGTCCTGGCCTTTTTCGATCAGCCGACGCACCATGCGCGAACCCATGCGCCCCAAACCAAGCATGCCTATTTGCATTTTGCGGTTTCCTTTCCTGCTCCCGGCCTCACACACAAGGTGATGGCAAGAGTGTGAGGCCGGCCATCGTCGATAAGCTCAATCTCCACGCCTTCCAATGCCCGGCCATCAAGTACCACTGTCGTCTCCGCTTCAAGACCCGTCCGGCAGCTAATGTTGTAGTGTGTGCCGCCAAAGCGATATTGAAGATCAAGCGCCGTCCACTGCGGGGGTAGGAGAGGGCTGACATGTAGCTTGTTGCCGGTGCGCTTCAGGCCCAATAGGGATTCGGTGATGAGCTGGTACATCCAGCCGGCCGAACCGGTGTACCAGGTCCAGCCGCCGCGGCCGGCATGGGGTGCAAAAGCGTAAACATCGCCAGCGACAACATAGGGCTCCACCTGGTAGGTGGCGATATTTTCGGCGCCATCGCCATGTTTTACGGGGTTGAGCAAGCTCAGCAACTCCCAGGCGCGCTCCGCATCACCCAGGGCAGCAAACGCCATGGTGGCCCAGATGGCTGCATGGGTGTACTGGCCGCCGTTTTCCCGCACGCCCGGCAGATAGCCCTGGATGTAACCCGGCGAAGGCCTGGATGTGTCGAAGGGTGGGTCGAGAAGCTGAATCAATCGGCTATCCCGGTGCACCAGCCGCTCGATGACTGCATTCATCGCCGTACCTGCGCGTTTGGCGTCAGCAGAATCGGAAAGTACCGCCCAGCTTTGAGCGACGGAGTCAATCTTGCATTCAGCGCTATTCGCCGAACCTACCGGCGAGCCATCGTCAAACCAGGCGCGCCGATACCATGCGCCATCCCAGGCTGCCGCCTCGATGCGCTCCTGCAATTCCTGGGCTTCTTTTTCGCAAAGATCGACAAACGCCGGGTCGGCATGCTGGCGCGCCAGCGGCGCGAACCGGCGCAGCACGGTGATCAGAAAAAACCCGAGCCACACACTTTCACCCTTGCCGCCCGCACCTACCAGGTTCATGCCGTCGTTCCAGTCCCCCGCGCCCATCAAGGGCAAACCATGTTCGCCGTAACGCAAGCCGTGGTGAATCGAGCGCACGCAATGCGCATAAAGACTTGCGGCCTGCGCGGAAGTTTTCGGAAGCTCGTAGTTGGATTGTTCGCCGTCCTTCAGAAGGCGGCCTTCTAGAAAGTGACACAGTTCGTCGAATATGCCTTTGTCCCCGGTGGTTTCAACATAACGGCAGGTCGCCAGCGGCAGCCAGAGGTAGTCGTCAGAGCAGCGGGTGCGCACGCCCTTGCCGGAGGGCGGGTGCCACCAATGCTGGACGTCGCCTTCCGGAAACTGGCGTGATGCCGCGCGCAGCAAATGCTCACGAACCAGCTCTGGCCGTGCATGAACCAGAGCCATGACGTCTTGAAGTTGATCCCGAAAACCGAATGCTCCACTTGACTGGTTGAACGCCGTGCGGCCCCACAGGCGCGATGCCATCACCTGGTAGATCAGCCAGCCGTTGGCCAGTGCATTCAGGGTCGGATCCGGGGTTTGAATCTGTATCGCACCCAGCGTGCTCCGCCAATATTGGTGTACGTCCAGAAGTGCCGCATCGGCGGCGTCCTTTCCGCGCCAGCGCCTTACCAGGTTGCGAGCCTCGTCAGTGGACTTTCCGGCGCCAAGCCTGAAAATGATTTCACGCTCCTCCCCGGGTGCCAACTCGATCGCGACACGAAGGGCCGCGCAGGGATCAAGCGCCGCACCGACACGACCTGAAAGTTGCGTTTTCGCGAGTGAGGCAGGCGCTGCCCGCGTGCCCCAGAGACCGAAGAAGTCGCCGCGGTCGCAGCAGACCGAATCAGCCGATCCGTCAACATCAAAAAAAGCAGTGCGGTCAGGGAAGTCAGTGTTGTAGGCATTGCGGGCATACAGCGCGCCAGTGTCGGTATCGCGCTCGGTAACGACGTGCATCAGCGTTTTCGCGCGCTCGTCTCCCAGCACCCATTCAAGATAGCCGGTAACCGACAGATTGCGGCGATGATCCGAGCGATTGCGAAGAGTCAAAACAGAAAACTTGACCGGTGCATCAATCGCGACATAAAGGCAAAGGCTTGACCAGATGCTGTCTTCAAGGTGTTCAAAGGTGCTGTAGCCAAAACCGTGGCGGGTGACATACGGTTCCGCATTGCGCGTGGGAAGCAGGGTGGGTGACCAGACCCGCTCCGAAGCCTCATCCCGGATGTAAAACGACTCCGTATTGGCGTCACAAACCGGGTCGTTAGACCATGGAGTCAGTCGAAATTCATGCGAGTTTTCGCTCCAGGTCGTTGCGCTGCCGCTTTCAGACACCAAAGTGCCGAATTCAGGGTTCGCGAGAATATTGACCCATGGCGCTGGTGTCATCCGCGACGCTGAAGAGGTGATGACATATTCCCGTGCATCCTGGGTAAAACCGCCAAATCCATTGAAGGCGAGCAGATCGTTGGGAGGAGGGGGACTGGCCACACCCGGGTTCAATACACCGTTGCCGGACGTGTCGGGCTGCACCGGCGCCGCTGCTGCTCCTACTGCGCCTTTCGCTGCGCCATCACGCTGGTCGAGTTGTTGGGCAAGAGTGCCAGCGGCGCCATTAAGGACGATTCGGGCAACGCTTTCAAGCAGGGTTCGATCGCCGCCGTCCAGCCGAGAGTTATCGAGAACAAAAAAACCGCCATGTTTGCCGAGGCATCCTGCGCTTGGTCCAGATGCGCACACCTGCTTCACATGCTCCAGAAAATCCTGTTCGTGTCCGTCAACGGGAGAGACGATCACCGCCAATTCGGTCTCGATGCCGTAGCCAGCCCAGTACGCGTGCGCCAGAAGCAGTTGACGCAACAAGTCGAGGTGATTGGAAGATGAGAGCTCAAGCAGCACAACAGGTACGTCACCCGAGACGCCAAAACCCCAAAGACCCGACTGCCCTCGACGATTTTGCTGTATGACGCTTGCACTGGCGCGCGAGGCTGCGTCGGCGTAAACGATGGACGATGCCGCGCGCTCATATTGGGATGCGTCGGCTTCACTGGCCTGAAGTCGCCGCAATATGGCCCTACGGTACATGGTGGACCGTTCGAGAATGCGCTGCGTCAGCCGGACATCCTGGTACTTGCGCGCCAGCGCAGTGCAGGCGTCCAGCGACGGCGCAATGCCCGTGATCCAGTCGATCGTGATGGACGCGCCGCCCTCAAGCGTGAAGGGCGGCACGCGGATGGCAGCTACGGCATCAAGCACCGGGCCAGCGCTATCCGACAAGGGTGCATTGCCGCCAAGGGCCTTCGGGTCAAGCGTGCTGCGGCCACGGCCGATGAAGCGCATTCGGTCGGTTTCGTACGAAACATCTCCTGAGTTCGGAACGTGGGAACCTGATACCAGCGCCAGGTGGAAAAGCCACAAACCAGGATCATCAGGCGTGCTGGGGCGCCGGGTTACGAAGATCGCATGAAGATCCTGATCAATCCTGGTTTCCACAAAAAGCTTGCTGAACGCAAGATGTGCCGAGTCGATCGCCGCCGCAGCCAGAACGATTTCCGCAAAACTGGTCGCGCTCAATATTCGTGTTTGCCGGGAAAGATTCGTGATGCAAACCCGGCGCAATTCAACATCGTCGTCAGCTGAAACCGCAATTTCGGTGCGCGTCTCGATTCCGTGGTCCTGCCGCAAAAAGCCTGCCGATCCGGCATTGAAGCTTGCGTGACACGCCGTGGGCCGCTGCAGGGTTGGCTGAATGGTGTTTGACCAGACTGACCCGTCAGTGCAGTCCCGCACATAGCAAAAGCTGCCCCAGTTGTCGAGCGCTCCGTCTTCCTGCCAACGCGTCAGCGCCACATTCTTCCAACTGCTGTATCCACCACCCGCTGACGTGAGCATCACATGGTAGTTTCCGTTGGAGAGCAGCTTTACATCCGGCATGGCGAGCGTTTGAGTGCATTGACGTTTTAGTCTTGAACATTAACGCACCAATAACGTGCCGTGATATCGGCCGGCTGGCCGTGCCTGCGTAGGAGTCATCCGACTTGCAGGAAACCGGAGAACTTGTCACTCGCTTTTCTGGCGCTCGTACTCATCCTTTTTCATGGCCATATAACTTGAACGGTCCACTTCGTGCAATTGCCGCGGATACTCTTCCGTGGCATCAAACCAGTAACCCAGACGTGAGTTGACCTGCTGCGCAACTGGTTGACCGAGAGAGGCGAGGTAGGCCTCCATGGCCAGGTAGTAGCGCATGGTGTTGCGCTCCACGGTGCCGCGCATGCCACCGACGTAGGCAAATTTAGTCCCGTCCCTGATCTGGGTAAACCCAACCTTGTCGCTGCCCAGCGTTGCAAGATAGGTCTGCATGGCTAGACGGCCTGCCATTCCATAGGCGTAGGAATAACGCAGGTGCATAAAGGTCTTTTCCCCAGGCAGGGGAACCGCCTCCAGTTCGATCCGGTAGTCACTGGTACTCACCGGGCCTTTGTCGGCATTCAGCTGAACCGCCAAAAAAGTTGCCGAAGCCGAGTTAACCCGGTATGAGAGCGCGAGTTCAAACGTGTCGGCAAGCGACTGTGGGGTCTTTTTTCCAATATCCACTTTAAGGGTGCTTGGGCTCACATCGTTGTCAGCGTGGCAGTATTTGGTGTTGAGATGCAGGATCAGCACCTCACACCACCGCTTGGGACTTTTGAAGGCGCCGCTCACCGTGCTCATTGGAGAATCAAGCACCGCGTAGGCTGAGCCGCTGACATTGTTGGCACTTTCCGTGGACTCCAGGAACAAGGGCCGGCGGTAGGCATTTTGAGTCAGCTGCGTCGTCAGGGCAGCATGCTTCTCGAGCAAGGCGGCAGCCTTTGACTCGTTACCAACAGAGCCAGCTGATTGTGAAATCGCTGCAGTGCCGGCAAGCGTCAGGAGCAAGCCCACAACGGCCGGTCCCCAGCGCCTCATCAAGATCAAGCTTGAAAATTTCTTCATTCCGCCAGTTTGCCTTCAATCCAGGATGGCATTTGCAACAAACTGCCTCGTCCTACAGACAGTCGCAGGATTACCCACAAGAAATGCGAAAGCCAGGCGCGGGAGTACTGGTGAATCATCCTTCCCGTAAGTTAACATAATATACATCGTGGAACATCAGGAAGCCAAGCAGAAGAGGTAATTTCAGGATCAGCCCGTGCCCGACTACCATTGGCCGGCGGGCTGCTTGCTTCGAATCGACGCAGCGATGGCTTCGGCTACATCCTGGCGCTTGGCGCGCTGGGCAAACTGCAAGGCGGTCAAGCCTTGCTGGTTCCTGATCTGGGGGTCGGCGCCTTCCTGCAGCAGCAATTTGACCGCTGCAGATGTTCCGTACATGGCGGCCATCATCAGCGGCGTCGTGCCATTGGGTGATTCCGCGTCAATATAGGCGCTGTTTTCAATGATCATGGCGATGATGATCAGTTGCCTTGAACTTGCCGCGTAATGCAAGGGTGTCCAGCCGGTCTTGTTGACGTCGGCGCCTCGGTCTATCAGCTTTTGCGCCAAATCCGCATAGCCCTTGATGGAGGCCATCATGAGCGGACTTTCGCCTTTCGGGTTGAGTTTGTTGACATCGGTCTTGGGCCAGGCAATCAGTATCTGCGCGACTTTGGGCGAAGGTTCCACCAGCGCAAGATAAAGCCCGCCGAGCCCTTTGGGATCTGTGGTGTTGGCGTCAAAACCGCGCCTCAGAAGCTCTTGCACCTTGCTGGCATTGTCTTGCCTGATGGCACTGAAATAATCCTCATAAGAGCCGGCATTCGCCGGGCTAATACTTGATAGCCCAGTAAAAACAAATAGATATAAAGCTTTTTTAAAGTAATTTATCAAGTTGATTTTCATGCATTGACTCCTGAAAACAACTGCTCAAAATTGCGGCTCGTCGCCTCGGCAATGGTTTCGATGGTCTGCTGGCGGATTTCGGCGATCTGCTGCGCCACGAAAGGCACATAGGACGGATTGTTGTTTTTACCGCGGTAAGGCATGGGGGCCAGATAGGGGCTGTCGGTTTCGATCAGCATGCGGTCAAGTGGCACAAACCGGGCAACCTCCCGGATGTCTCCCGCATTCTTGAAGGTCACAATGCCTGAAAAAGAGATGTAAAAACCCAAATCCAGGGCGGCCCGGGCCACCGCCTGGGTCTCGGTAAAGCAGTGAAAAACACCGCTTGCCGATGCCAGTAGATCGCCTTGCCCCGCCCCCTGCCCCTCTTCCTTCAAAATGGCGAGCGTGTCATCCGAGGAGCTGCGTGTATGGATGACGAGCGGTTTCCCCGTCTGGCGGGCAGCGCGTATGTGCACCCGGAAGCGTTCGCGTTGCCATTCCATGTCGGCCACGCTGCGCTCGCCCAGCCGGTAGTAGTCAAGCCCGGTTTCGCCAATACCCACTACTTTTGGCAGGCTTGCGCGCTGCAGCAGGTCGGCAAGGCTGGGCTCCAGTACGTCCTCGTTGTCGGGGTGCACGCCGACGGTGCACCAGAAATTGTCGTAGGTGGTGGCGAGCTGGTGGACGGTTTCAAACTCCTCCAGCGTGGTGCAGATGCACAGGGCCCGGTCAACCTGCGCTTGCACCATGGCCAGGCGAATCTGCGCCAGATTCGCCTGGAGTTCGGGGAAGCTTAAATGGCAGTGGGAATCGGTGAACATCTTGAAAAGGCTTTTTTGAAGAAAAAGTGCTGCAAGCCCATGCAGATCGGTTATTTATTGCTATAAAAAATATAGCGAACCCGGGCATGGCGAGAACCACGCGTGGGCAGACCTTTAAATGGTCTGCGTCGGCCTGTCGGATGCCAGATGAGAGCCCAGGATTTCTTCAATCCTAATCTTGAGCAGGCGGGATTTCTCGTCATCGGGAAACCGTATCCCCACGCCCTGCGTCCGATTGCCCGCCGCCCTGGCGGGCGTGATCCAGGCGACCTTGCCTGCCACCGGATAGCGCTGAATGTCGTCGGGAAGCGTCAGCAGCACATAGACATCGTCCCCGAGCTTGTACTCGCGCGAGGTTGGAATGAACACCCCGCCCTCCTGGAAAAGCGGAATGTAGGCGGAATAGAGGGCCGCTTTTTCCTTGATGGCCAACTGGACAACGCTGGGCCGGGAAGCGGCTGCGGCAGGGAGAGTGGCGGGCGGCGTTGTACTCATGGCGGTAGTTTATAGGCTTGGCTGAACAATAGGCACTGATCCGGGAGTAAACGTCACTTTGAATTGAGCACCGTCCGCGCGCGGCTGACCAGTGACTCAAGCAGCAGGCCCGGGTTGTAGGGGTGCTCGACGGTACGGGCGATCGCATTCAACTCCTTCGACCAGCTGGCAAGCGCATAAAGCCCTGGTTTGACCGACGTTTGTGGCGTTCCGCCCGTCCGCGCTGAAGTCATGGGGGGCAGGTCATCGGCGCTGAAGAAGCGGGGTGACGCCCCCACGCGAGTCGCCCATACATCGTGACAAAGCTTTTGCAGGGCATCGACCGCCTGCGCCGGTGCCCAGTCAGCCAGTGCGCTGACATCACCGCGCGCCATGGCCTGGGGCAATGCCTGCCAGCGCCGCGCCGCCTCATCCGGCGGGCTGCCGAGCGCCCAGGCCAGTGCATCGGAAGGGCGGCCACCCGCGCCGGTCAAAAGCGTTTTCAAGTCGGCCTGTGCTGGCGGCTGCACGGGCTTTTTCGTTGTACCCTGCGCCTGGCCCTGGTTCGCGGTTTCACTACCCAGCCAGGCCAGTGCCTGCGCGAAATCAGGCCAGACCATGGTGTGGCCCAGGCAGCGGCTGCGAATGGTTGGCAGCAACTGGTGAGCCGCCTCGGTCGCCAGAATGAACTTGACGGCGCCCGGCGGCTCTTCAAGTGTCTTGAGCAGCGTATTGGCCGTGATGTGGTTCATGCGCTCGGCCGGAAACACCAGCACGACCTTGGTCGTTCCGCGTGAACGGGTGAACTGGGTGAAGGACACGACCTCGCGTGCGGCGTCAACCTTGATTTCCTTGCTGGGCTTGCGTTTCTTGTTGTCCAGGTCGTCCTGCGTCTTCTGGTCCAGCGGCCAGCCGAGCGCCAGTGACAGCGTTTCAGGCAGCAGCAGGCACAGATCCGCGTGCGTGTGCACGTCCACTGCATGGCAGCTGCCGCAGTGGCCACAGGCACCCTGAGGCGTGGGCTGCTCGCAGAGCCAGGCCCTGGCCAGCGCCAGTGCCAGATCGAACTGGCCCAGGCCCGACGGCCCGCCCAGCAGCCATGCATGGCCACGCTGGGCAAGCAAGACCTCCAGTTGCGTCTGCAGCCAGGACGCCAGCCGGGCGCGCCCGGCCCGGGGTGCGCTGTCATCACTCATGGCAGGGCCGCGCCTTCCAGCCAGCCTTTTTCGACAAACACCTGCCGCACATCCTGCCAGACCGCTTCGCGGCCCTGATGGGCGTCAATCCGTGCAAAACGTTCGGGGTGGTTTTGCAGGCGGTCGGCATAGCCCTGGGCGACACGGCGGAAAAACTCGACCGGCTGGGATTCGAACTTGTCGGGCAAGCGCGCACCCGCCAGACGCAACGCGGCCTCTTCAGGCGGCAGGTCAAACCAGACCGTCAGGTGTGGCTCGACGACCGTGTTGACTTCCGGCTTCATCGGCTGGTTGCCAGCCGGGTCGCCCAGCAGCCCTTCGTCGGACTGCACCCATTGCTCCAGTGTCGCCAGCACCTTCAGATCGAAGCCGCGCCCGGCCCCCTGGTAGGCAAAAGTGGCGTCGGTAAAACGGTCGCACAAGACCACCTCGCCGCGCCTGAGCGCCGGTGCAATCACGCTCACCAGATGGTCGCGGCGTGCGGCAAAAATCAGCAGCGACTCGGTCAGCGGGTCCATCGCGTCGTCCAGCACCAGGGCGCGCAGCTTTTCGGCCAGCGGCGTGCCGCCCGGTTCGCGGCTCAGGGTGACCACCCTGCCCTCCGCCGTGAAAGCTTCCGCCAGGCCAGCGATGTGGGTGGACTTGCCGGCGCCGTCTATGCCTTCAAAGCTGATGAAAAGACCGCTCAAATTTTTAGTCATGATTCGGGCCGCCCCGGCATCCACCAGCAGGGGCTGCGGAACCGGCTTCGCCGGGCCGCAGGCGCAGCGCCCCCTCGGGGGGCAGCGTATTACACGAAGTGAAAAGCGTGGGGGCCATCATTTGCCTCGTATGTATTTGTTGACGGCCCGATTGTGCTCGTCCAGGTTGTTGCTGAAGTGGCTGCTGCCGTCGCCACGCGCCACAAAATACAGCGCCTGGGTCGGGGCCGGCTGCACCGCCGCCAGCAGGGCCGCCCTGCCCGGCATGGCGATCGGCGTGGGTGGCAAGCCGGTGCGGGTATAGGTGTTGTAAGGCGTATCGAGCTGCAGGTCGCGCTTGCGCAGGTTGCCGTCAAACTGCGCGCCCAGGCCGTAGATCACCGTTGGGTCCGTCTGCAGCGGCATGCCGATGCGCAGGCGGTTGCTGAAAACGCCGCCGATTTGCGCCCGGTCCGACGGTTTTCCGGTTTCCTTTTCCACGATGCTGGCCAGAATCAGCGCCTGCTCCGGCGACTTCAGCGGCGTGTCGGCGCTGCGCAGGCTCCAGGCGGCATCGAGCCGCTTGTCCATGGCGCGGGCGGCCCGCTTGAGCACCGCCAGATCACTCGAGCCCTTGGCGTAGGTGTAGGTGTCCGGGAAAAACCGGCCTTCCGGATGCACGCCTGGCCTGCCCAGCTTTTCCATGATGGTTTCAGGCGAAAGCCCAATGCTTTCGGTTGTTAGCTGCTCTGCTTTTTGTAGCGCCGAACGGACCTGGAGGAAGGTCCAGCCCTCCACCAGCGTGACGCTCTTGAGCGTTTCCTCGCCGCGCACCAGCATGCTCAGCAGCCTGCGTGGCGAGGTGCCAGGCACCAGTTCGTAGCTGCCGGCCTTGATGAGCCTGGCCTGACCTGAAAAGCGAAACCAGGCCTGCAGCAGCAGCACGGGAACATCGGCCCCGCTGGCGACAACAGCGCTGGCAACGCCACTGGCGGAGGTGCCCGGCTCGATTTCAAGGTCGATCACGGGGCTGCCGGCTGGCAGGCGCAGGGCCATGGGCTCGTGCAGCCACCACAGCGCCGCAGCGAAGAGCAGCAGCGCGGCGGCAAACAGGCCGACCAGCAAACTTGTAAAGACACGACGCACAGCCCGACTACCTTTATGACAACGGAATCCCAAAGCACAAGGCTATGATAATTCAGCCCATCCTGACCACGACTGCGAAACGCCCCATGACGCTTGCCACACCAGCCCCCGACCTCATTGACACGTCCAGCATCTCCGGAATTTGCGAGTTGCCGCAGCTGGGGGTGATTCGGGCGGCGGGTGCCGACGCCGTGACGTTTTTGCAAGGCCAGCTGACGCAGGACGTGGCCTCACAAAGCCTGACTGAAGCGCGCCTGGCCGCCTTTTGCAATGCCAAGGGGCGAATGCAGGCGAGCTTTGTGCAGTTCAAGCGCAGCCAGGAAGAAGTCTTGCTGGTCTGCAGCCGCGACATTCTGGCCGCCACGCTCAAGCGCCTGTCGATGTTCGTGATGCGCGCCAAGGCCAGGCTCAGCGATGCCAGCGCCGATTTTGTGCTCTGCGGCGTGGCGGGCTCCGCTATTGAATCGATAGCTAAAGACGACCGTACTACCTGGACAAAGACCGATATTTACCAAGAAAACCTGATTGTCCTGCCGCCTGGCGCCGGCGTGCCGCGCGCGCTCTGGTGCGCGCCTGTTGGCACAGCACTGCCGCAAGCCCCGCGCATTGATCCGGCGCTGTGGCACTGGCTTGAAGTGCGCTCCGGCATTGCCATGATTACCCTGCCGATTTTCGAGGCTTTCGTGCCGCAAATGCTCAACTATGAATCGGTGGGCGGCGTGAGCTTCAAGAAGGGCTGCTACCCCGGCCAGGAGATCGTGGCGCGCAGCCAGTTTCGCGGCACGCTCAAGCGCCGCGCCTACCTGGTGCACACGCAAGGCACGCCGACCGTTGGCCAGGAAGTCTTTCACGCCGGGGATACCGAACAAGCCTGCGGGCTGGTGGCGGCGGCAGCGGCCAATCCCGCGGGCGGCTTCGATGCCATCGTGTCGATGCAAACCTCTGCCGCGCAAGCCGGCGCCCTGACACTTGGAAGCGCGACAGGCGCTGCCCTGACCCTGCTTCCCCTGCCCTACCCTTTGCTCGAAGATATCTGATGCGCAACACACGCAGTGGCAAGCGTGGGGGTTTGCTCTCCACGCCAGCAAGGGCCGCAGAACCGGCTTTGCCGGGTCGCAGGCGCAGCGGCCCCCTCGGGGGGCAGCGAAGTACACGCAGTGACGAGCTTGGGGGCCAACACTACCTGCCTTCCTTGTCCCACGAGGCAGAAG
>JBKJKI010000062.1:0-33418 GCA_046597475.1 Polaromonas sp.
CGTGGGCTTGCGATAGTTCTGGAACGTTTGGTCTGCCGCCATTGCCAAGGTTTGTTGCTTCATCCGCCAATAACGTTTCAGTCCCTTTGGGCGTGGACCTTAATCATCAAAGCCTTAGGTGCGAAACCGATCAGTGGGCGCATCATCAACAAAGGTCATCCATTTTTTGGATCGCTCCCGCCAGTCCTCGGCTCTATCCAAGGCTAAGCACTTTTGTCGTGAATCGAATTCAGGAGTTCTGAGGCGGCCAGCCTTGCTGATCCAAAAATATCGATCGCCAATTTCGCGTTTGCAATCAAAGCATCCGCAGCCATCGTTGCTCCGTCGGCGGTTCGAAGCGACGTGGCCTTGCATCGGCTGAAGCTTTTTCGACTTGTCGTTTCATCGCAAGTTGTTGTCCCGCTGTCGAAAGCACAGGGGTTGGTCGACCTATAAACTTCAATGCGACTACGCGAAGAGCCACAGATCGACAGGTGCCGCATTGCACCTCATGTCACACACCGACAAAGGAGCGCAAGCCATGCACATCAATCGCTACCGCCTCATGCCCACCAATACACCGAACTCTATCCGCCTGTTTGGCACCTTGACAGACCGCGTGGTGTGACATGTCGCGCGCAAAGCATCAAGCTGCGCAACCTGTCGCTCAAGCCAAAAGCAGCAGTGATGCGCTCTTGGAGCATCTGCATTATTTCCATTATGTAGAAAAATAGATACTGTATATAGAACGACATAAGATATTCACCGATCCTTTTAAAAAGGTGTTGGCATAAGCGCCACACCCAGATATCCGGAAGATTTCCGAAAACTCAAGAGCGGAAAAAATCTTGCCCTATCCGCCGCGCACAAACCCTGAATTTCCTGGAGACACCAACAGATGAAACAACGCGAACTGACTTCTGCACACTGGGGCGTTTATGAAGTGGAGCGGCAAGGTGGCCAGGCCATCGGCCTCAAGGCTCTTTCAGAGGACCCGGATCCATCACCCATCGGCCTGTCGATGTGGAATGCCTATCGCTCACCCCAGCGCATCCAGCGTCCCGCTGTCAGGCGCAGCTGGCTGCGAAACGGTCCGGGCAGCAGCCCCGAACTGCGCGGACGTGAACCCTTCGTCGAAGTGTCATGGGAGCACGCCCTTGACCTCGTCGCCGCTGAACTAAAACGCGTGCGCGAGCAGCATGGCAATGAAGCCATTTTCGGCGGCTCGTACGGCTGGTCCAGTGCCGGCCGCTTCCACCACGCACAAAGCCAGGTGCATCGGCTGCTTAACTCGATAGGCGGCTACGTGCGAAGCGTCGACAGCTATAGCCTGGGGGCCGCACGCGTGCTCATGCCACACATCGTCGCCCCGATGGAAGAATTAATGGCAGGTCATCATGGCTGGGACGTCATGGAAGAGCACACCCGGCTGCTGGTTTCATTTGGCGGCATACCGGCGAAGAACGCACAGGTGACCGCAGGCGGCGCAGCGGAACATCGCGTGCGGCCAGCGCTGGCGCGATTGGCCGCACGCGGCTGTCAATTCGTCAACTTCAGTCCGGTGCGCGACAACTTCGATGCTCCAGAAGGCAGCGTCGAATGGATCCCGATTCGCCCCAACACCGACACCGCTGCCATGCTCGCGCTGGCCTGCGAACTGGTTAGTGCAGGCCGACATGACCGCGCATTCTTAAGCAAGTATTGCGTCGGCTTCGATACCTGGGCCGATTATTTGCTGGGCCGCAGCGATGGCGTCCTCAAAAATGCCGATTGGGCGGCGCCCATCACTGGCGTACCGGCTGACCGCCTGCGACGCCTGGCCGGCGAGCTGGCCGAGACACGCTCTTTCATCAATGTGGCCTGGTCACTGCAGCGCGCGGATCATGGCGAACAGCCCTATTGGGCGGCTGTTGCACTGGCCTCCGTGCTCGGACAGATCGGCTTGCCCGGCGGCGGCTTCGGCGTTGCCTATGGTCCGGCCAACCTGATGGGAAGCCCGCATACCAAATTCGCGGGCCCCACCCTGTCGCAAGGACGTAACGCAGTGCAGGCTTTTATTCCTGTGGCGCGTATTGCGGACATGCTTTTGACGCCTGGGGGTGCCTTTGACTACAACGGTCAAAGTTACACCTATCCCGACATCGAGCTGATCTACTGGGCCGGCGGCAACCCCTTTCACCACCATCAGGACCTGAACCGCCTGGCACGGGCCTGGCGCAAGCCGGCCACCGTGATTGCGCATGAGCAGGTCTGGAACGCCCACGCCAAAATGGCTGATATTGTGCTGCCGGCGACATCCACACTGGAGCGCGACGACATTGGATCCGCCACGCGCGAACCGCTAATGGTAGCCATGAAGGCCATTTTCCCGCCCCTTGGCGAAGCCCGCGATGACTATGAAATCTTCGTCGATGTGGCCAGGCGGCTTGGCGCCGAAGCCGAATTCACGGAAGGGCGCACCAGCGCTGAATGGCTGCGCCATATGTACGCGGAGTCGGCCACTAACGCGCTCAAGGCAGGCATTGAGCTGCCGCCCTTCGACGACTTCTGGCGGGCCGGTGAATTCCGCATTCCGCCCGCACAAGCACCTGTGGTGATGCTGGAAGGCTTTCGCGCCGATCCCGAGCGTCATCCGCTCAAAACACCCAGCGGGCGCATCGAACTGCACTCGGAACGCATTGCCGGCTTCGACTATGCGGATTGCCCCGGTCATCCGGTATGGCAAGAGCCGCATGAATGGCTGGGGGCAGCACAGACGGAAAGCTTTCCACTGCACCTGATCTCGGACCAGCCACACACCAAACTGCATAGCCAGCTCGATTTCTCGCACTACAGCCGCGCCAACAAAGTTGCCGAACGTGAGCCTGTGGTGACTCATCCCGACGATGCACGGGCGCGCGGCATTGCCGACGGCGATATCGTGCGACTCTTTAATACGCGCGGCGCCTGCCTGGCCGGCGCCGTGGTGAGCGACACCGCCATGCCCTCCGTCTTGCGCATGGCCACAGGCGCCTGGTGGGATCCGACGGTCGCGGGCGAGCCGGACGCACTCGACAAACACGGCAATCCGAATGTGCTGACACGTGATGCCGGTGCCTCTCGGCTGTCGCAAGGCTGCGCCGCGCAGTCATGCCTGGTCCAGATCGAGCGCTTCAATGAAACGCCCCCGCCGGTCACGGCTTTCGACTTGCCCGACTTCGAATCTTCCGCATCCCCCTGACTCGGCCTCAATAGCCGACCGGGGATAAAAAACAGCCCAAAAATCAACCTGCAGCATTGTTTTAAATTTCTACAAAATAGAACATTTGTTCCTTATAAAGGAATTAATTAGGATGACCAAAGAATTTAAACCACCGAAATTTTGTGTACTTCGTGACTTGATTTTCTCGGTCAACAACAACCCCAATACTTTGACTACCCCACCCACCTCATGACCCAGACCACACCACCTACCCTGCCTCTTGCGGGCATACGCGTTGTTGAATTCTGTTCAACTGCGGCCGGACCTTTTTCTGCCATGTTGCTTGCTGACATGGGTGCCGATGTGATCAAGGTCGAACCGCCAGCCGGTGACGGCTTGCGCCAGTGGCCGCCCTTGAATCAGGGCTATAGCGAAAACTTTGCGTCACTGAACCGCAACAAGCAATCGGTGGTGCTGAATTTGAAAGCGCCGGCAGATCTGGAGATTGCCCGAAAGCTCATTCTGGATGCGGATGTCGTGATCGAAAACAATCGGCCAGGCGTTATGGCCCGCCTGGGTTTGGACTACGCGAGCTTTGCCGAACTCAGGCCTCGGTTGCTTTACTGCTCGATTTCTGCCTACGGCCAGAGCGGCCCGCGCGCCAGCGAAGGCGGCTTCGACCTCACCATCCAGGCAGCCGCTGGCGTCATGAGTGTCACTGGCGAGCCTGACGGCGCACCGGTTAAATGCGGCGTCCCCTTGTCGGACTTCGCTTCGGGTCTGTATGCAGCTTTCTCTATTGCTGCGGCCCTGAACCAGGTGCGCAACGGAGGCCGAGGCGCGCACATTGACGTGCCCATGTTCGGCTGCACGCTCGGCATCGCGGCGCTGCAAACCAGCGAATATTTCGGCAACCAGCGCAGCCCCGTCAAACTTGGCTCGGCCCATCCCCGCAATGCCCCTTACCAGGCGTTCAAGGCGGCTGATGGCTACTTCGCCATTGCCGCCGGCAACCACAAACTGTGGCTGGAGGTCTGCCAGGTGGTCAACCAGCCTGAACTCGCCGAAGATGCCCGCTTCACCAGCCCCACCGACCGAGCACAGCACCAGACAGCCCTCAAGAACATCCTCGAAACGGTTTTTACCCAGCACCCGGTTGAGCACTGGATCGCGGCCTTCAACACGGCAGGCGTTCCTCATGCACGTATCAACGACTACGCCGCAGCGCTGGCCGATCCTCAAACAGTCCACATGAACTGGGTCCAGCCCATCTCGCTTCCAGATGGTCAGCAGACTCACACCTTTGCCTCGCCGATTCGCCTGAATGGACAAGGCTTTCCGGTTCGACTTTCGCCCCCCGCACTGGGTGCACACACTGAAGAAATACGCCAGCGCTACACCAGTAGCCGGACTGAAACCCTGAGCACCGAGGAGCAAGCATGATGGCCGCCCGACTACTTGAATTTGTTGCCGCAATGACCCGGCTGACCGAACAGGGCCTGACGGATGAGGCCAAGATCCTTGAATCCGCTGCCCCCCTGATGCGTGCTCTGGTGCGCCACGATGACTGGCTGCCGAGCGCCATGGCAGTGGATCATCCGCAGCACTACCAGCAGCATCTCTTGTACGGCGACCCGCTGGACCGCTTTTCCCTGGTGAGTTTCGTCTGGGGTCCGGGCCAGAAAACCCCCATCCACGACCACACAGTATGGGGTGTCATCGCCATGCTGCGCGGCGCCGAGCTCGGACAGTCGTTCGCACGGGACGGCAGTGGCCGACTCACCGCCGTTGGTCAAGAAACGCGGCTGGAACCGGGCGAAATCGATATGGTGTCACCGACGCTGGGCGATATTCACCAGGTGAGCAATGCGTTTACAGATCAAGTCTCCATCAGCATCCATTTGTATGGCGGCAACATTGGCCGCATCTCCCGCCATGTCTTTGCGCCAGAAACGGGAGCACCCAAAGAATTCGTATCCGGTTATTCGAATGCGCTGTGCCCCAACCTCTGGGCCCGGGAGGCCGCATGAGCTGCCGGGTCGTACTCGAGGCGAATGCCAGCCAAGTGCGCAGCACGAAAGTTGACTTGTGAGCCGCGTCGCGTCCACTTCACCCGAACTGCTGCTGACGCATGACGGCGACGTGATGCAGCTGACGCTGCACCGCCCCGACAAGGGCAATGCCCTGTCCCGGAGCCTCGTGGCGGCCCTGATGCAAGCGCTGCAAACCGCGAGCGAGGCCCGCATACGGCTGCTGGTGCTGTCGGGCAGTGGCAAGCATTTCTGCACCGGTTTTGATTTGTCCGGCCTCGACCAGGAAGACGACGACAGCCTGCTGTCGCGTTTTACCCGGGTGGAGTTGCTGCTCCAGGCTATGCATGCGGCGCCCTTCACCACCCTGGCACTGGCCCATGGCCGCACCATGGGCGCTGGCGCCGATCTGTTCTGCGCTTGCGACAACCGCTACATGGTGGGCGAAACCTCGTTCGCCTTCCCCGGTGCAGCCTTCGGTCTGGTGCTCGGCACCACGCGGCTGGCGCGCACGGTCGGCAGCACTCAGGCGCACGAATGGATAGAGGCGGGAGCCCGGATTGACAGCGCCAGCGCATTAAGCACGGGCCTGGCGACACGCCAGATCGAAACCTCCAGTCTTGAGGCCGAAGTCGCCGCCCTGGTTCAGCGCACAGCCCGCCTTGATGCCGTGACGCAGGACGCCATCCGGCAGGCGATCCGTGCGGCGCAGCACAGGGATAGCGCGACCGCACAGGCCCAGGATTTATTGCGCCTGGTGCAGTCTGCCGCCCGCCCAGGCATCAAAAACCGCATCGCTGCCTACCGCGCTGCGCAGGCCAAACCGTGAATTTCATACCCAATCGTCGAACCAGCCCGAAAGAATTGCAATCGTGACCTCTTCAACGTCCCCGCACTCGCTCAAAACCTTGATGAACCCCCAATCCGTGGCGGTCATAGGCGCTTCGGAAGACCAGACCAAATTCGGCGGTCGCCTGTACAAGATGCTGCTGCAGCATCGCTACGCCGGCACGGTCTACCCCATCAATCCCGGCCGCGAAACGCTGTTTGGACTGAAAACCTACCCCAGCATAGACGCGACCCCCGCAGCGCCCGACATGGTCATCATGGCCCTGCCCCAGGCCAAGGTCAAAGCCGAAATCGCAGCCTGCGCCGCCCGAGGAGCCAAACTGGGCATCATCATCACCTCCAAGTTTTCGGATGCAGGCCCCGAAGGTGCAGCACTGGAGCGCGAGGTGGTGGCCGCCGCCGCCGTGCATGGCATGCGTCTCATCGGGCCAAACTGCCTGGGACTGATCAGCCCCGTCAACCGCCTGGTGCTGTGCTCCTCGCCAGCGCTGGATGTTGAACACCTGATCGAAGCCCCCATCGGTTTCGTCAGCCAGAGCGGCGCCTTGATGGGAACGCTGTTCGACCGCTCCCATGGCATGGGCATCGGTTTTTCCCACTGCATCTCCGTCGGCAACCAGGCCGACCTGGAACTGGCCGATTTCATCGAATACCTGATCGAGGATGACAGAACCGAAGTCATCTGCAGCTACGTGGAAGGCATCAAGTCGCCACAGCGCTTCGTCGAACTCGCACGCCGCGCGCGCGCCGCCGGCAAGCCCTGGCTGATGGTCAAGGCAGGCGCCACCGCCGACGGCAGCCGCGCGGCCTATTCGCACACCGCCAGTCTGGCCGGCAGCTTCGAGGCGCTGAAAGCGGTCTGCGAGCGCGAGAACGTGGTGATGCTCGACGATCCGCTGAACATGCTGACACTGGCCAAGGCCATGGTGCGCTACCCCAAAAGGACGGTCGGCAATGTGGCCATCATCACCACCTCGGGCGGTGGCGGCGCCATCTCAGCCGACCGGCTGTCGCAAGCAGGCGTTCCGTTGTCGCAGTTCGAGCCTGCCACACGCGAAGCGCTGGCCGTTCATTACGCCGAAGGCCAGGCCGCGAATCCAATTGACGTAGGTGGCCGAAAACACGATGGCACCGAGGAACTTGGCGTGGTCACGGCTCAAGCAGTGCTGGCCGACAGCAACACTGATCTAGCACTCATGGTGCTGACAACCGCCCCGGACGTGCCCGGACTGACCCGGCAACTGGCCGATGGTGCGCAGTCTCCCGAGGTCAAGGACAAGCCGACGTTTTATGTCATGCTTCCCGGCCGCGTGGCCGAGCCGGCGCGCCGCATCCTGGTGGAACGCGGCCTGCCCTATGTCGACACCATGGCCGAAGCCGTCAGCGTGCTGCGAGCCTGGAAAGACTGGTCTGACTACAGCGAACCCGAGACGCCGCAGCGCCAGACCCATGGCCAGCCCTTCCAGGCCCCTGCTGTCGGAACCATGGGTGAATCTGCCTCCAAGGCGCTGCTGGCTGCTGCAGGGCTGCCGGTAAACCGCGAGGTGGTAGTCCACGATGCTGCCGAAGCCGTCGCACAAAGCTGCAACATCGGCTTTCCGCTGGTGCTCAAGGTGGTGTCGCCCGATATCGCCCACAAGTCGGATGTGGGCGGCGTGGCCCTCAACATCACCGATGCGGACGATTTGCGCGCCCGTCTTGCCCGCATGCAAGAGCGTTTGTCCACTGACGCGCCGCAAGCTCACATCGAAGGCTACTCACTGCAATCGCAAGAAGGAGGCGAGCTTGAACTGATTGTTGGCGCACGCCATGACGCACAGTTCGGCGCCCAGGTTATTGTGGGGGCCGGAGGCGTACTGGTTGAGCTGTTCAAGGACGTGGCGGTGCTGCCCGCGCCCATCGACGCGGCCAGTGCCCGTGCGGCGTTACAGCGCCTCAAGATCGCCCCCCTGCTCGGCGCTTACCGAGGCCGTGGCGAGCTCGACGTCGACGCTGTCGTCGACGCCGTCGTCCGGATGAGCTGGCTTGCACATGACTTGGCACAGGCGGTCCCGGGTCAGGACTTCGAAATCGAGGTCAATCCGCTCAAGGTGCGACTGCAGGGTCGCGGCGCGGTAGCCGTCGATGCGCGCGCGCGCATCGGCAATGTCTGCAGCAATCCCTTTTAATCAACATCTCACAAGAAACCCGAGTACCCCCATGTCCCAAATCACCATCGAACAACACGGCAAGGTCACGCTGTTTACCATCAACCGCCCGGCGCGCAAGAATGCCATCTGCAAGGACACGGCGCTTGAACTGCAACAGGGTTTTGTCGAATTCGACGCTTCCGAACAGCGCGTCGCCGTCATCACCGGTGCAGGCAATGACGCGTTTTCCTCCGGCGCCGACGTCAGCAACCTGCCCGAGCTGTGGCGCTGCATCCCCGGCTCCGGGTTTACCACCGACAAGCCGATCATTGCCGCCACGGCCGGTTGGGTGGTGGGTGGCGCCATGGTTCTCACCATGATGTGCGACGTGCTGGTGGCCGCCGAGAACACCCGCTTTTCCTACCCCGAGGCGCGCCTTGGCTTCACGGGCGGCATGATTTCCGGCCTGGCCGCGCGCATTCCGCACAAGGTGGCGATGGACATCATGCTGCTGGGCCGCACAGTGGAGGCGCAGCGCGCTTATGACGTGGGCCTTGCTACAGAACTGGTGGCCGTGGGCAAGCAGGTGGAAACTGCCATGCAACATGCAGAGGCACTCGCGAATTCGGCCCCCATGGTGCTGCGCACCATCAAACGCTTTGTCAACAAGCACGTAATGCCAAAAGGCCCATCCGAGCTGATGGCCGAAACCATGCGCCAGCTCAAGGAAGTCAACGAAGGGCTTGATGCCGAAGAAGGCCGGGCTGCTTTCCGTGAAAAGCGCCAACCAATCTACACCGGCCGCTGATCAGCTCAACTCCCGCCCCCACCCCAAGGAGAGAAGAAATGCATGCTCAAAAAACACCGGCCGCCATGCTGGGTCGCCGCGCCCTGCTGACGCTGGCCGCACTCACCCCGCTACTGGCAACGCCCGCCGTGCAGGCCCAAACCCCGCCGGCGGCGTGGCCTGGCAAGCCGATTCGCATCATTGTTCCCTACTCTGCAGGAGGGAACTCCGATGCGATTGGTCGCTTCATTGCCATCAAACTGGGAGCGGCCTTGGGGCAGCCCATCATCGTAGAGAACAAGGCCGGTGCGGGTGCCAGCATTGGCACCGAGGCTGCCGCACGGGCACCTGGCGACGGCTATACCTTGCTGGTCGCGCCGACCGCTGTGTTCGCCATCACGCCCCACCTGCGCCGGGTCGGCTATGACCCGTTTACCGACTTCATCCCGGTGGCGCAGTTGTCGGGCAGCTACTCGATCGCCACGGCGCGCAAGGATGCCCCCTTCAACAACATCGCGGAGCTGGTGAAAGCCGCCAGCAAAGCGCCGGACAAATATACTTTCGGCTCGGCCGGCCTGGCGACAGCCACGCATCTGTCGGGTGAAATCGTCAATTACAAGACCGGCATCAAGATGCTGCATGTCCCCTACAAGGGTTCGGCTGAGGCCTTGTCTGATCTGATCGGTGGCCGCATCGACATGATCTACGACCCGGTCAGCCTGACACAGGTGAAGGCCGGCGCTGTCAAGGCGATTGGCGTGATGGGCAAGACACGACATCCCGAACTGCCCGACGTCCCGACCCTGAAGGAACAGGGCTACGACGTCGACATGCCGGCCTGGTATGGGCTATTCGCCCCCAAAGGCACGCCCAAGGCCATCGTGGAACGTGCCGCCGCCGAGGTCGAAAAAATCATCAAGCTCCCTGAAACCCGCAGCGTGCTGCTCAAGGTCAGCCAGTACCCTGACTTCGCCGGGCCGGCCGCCTTTGCTGCACAAATCAAGGTTGACAGCGTCTTTTTCAAAGACCTGATCAAGCGCGCCAACATCCACGTGGAATAAGCCGAGAAGCCACCTCAAAACCTGCCCAGGAGCTTGCCCATGTTGCCCAAAGTCCTCTCGCTGCTTGCCCCAGTATTGCTGGCGGCCCTCGCCATGCCACTGTCGGCCACCGCCCAAACCACGTGGCCGGACAAGCCGATCCGGCTGGTCGTGCCCTACCCGCCCGGCGGCACCAGTGACAATCTGGGCCGCCTGGTGGCCGAGAGGCTGGGCAGTTATCTGGGCACCCCGCTCATCGTCGACAACAAGCCCGGCGGAACGACGCAGATTGGCACCGAACTGGTGGCGCGCGCCGCCCCTGACGGCAACACCGTGTTGCTGGGTGCCGTCACGGCCTTCACCGTGCTGCCGCATCTGCGCAACAAGCTGCCCTACGATCCGAAAAATGGTTTTGAACCGCTAGGGGGCATTGCCGAATACCTCGCCGTGGTGGCGGTGCGCAAAGACCTGGGGGTTCACACCTTGGCGGATCTGGTCAAGCTGGCCAAGGCCAGCCCCGGCAAGCTCACCTACGGCTCGGCCGGTCTGGCATCGTTTGGTCATATCTCAGGCGAGATCATCAAGCGCGAAACCGGCATCTCCATGCTGCATATTCCGTTCAAGGGGTCGGCGGATGCAGCGAACGCGCTGGCGGGCGGACAAATTGACGTCCTCATAGACGGTGCCGTGGTCGGCTTGGCCAAGGGTGGCCGCGTCACCGCACTTGCGACTTTTGGCAACAAGCGCCACCCGGAGTTACCCAACATCCCCAGTCTGCCCGAAACCGGCATCAAGGTCAGAACGCAAAGCGCTCCGGCCTGGGGGCTGTTCACGCCCAAGGGTACGCCCGCCGCCATCAACGTCCGGCTGTCCCAGGCGCTGGAGAAAATGCTCGCCGAGCCCGAAACCCAGGCACGGCTGCAACGGATGAGCACTCTTGCCGACTGGCGACCGTCGTCGGAATTGCGCCTGGCGATGGACGCCGACTACAAATATTACGGCGAGCTATTGCCGGTCATCGGCATTCGTCCTGAAGACTGAAAGCCGCACGCAGAACTCAGACTCAATTCTTCCCGCCGCGCAGCCGCTCGATCAGCCCGTTGAGTTCATCCATCGACGAAAACGCGATGGCCAGTTCGCCGACGTCTTCGCGCCGGCCGTTACGTTTGACCTGTTTCTTGACGCGCACTTCCACCTCGGCCATCAGCAGGTCGGCCAGCTCTTCCTCCACGCGGCGGGTGTCGCGCGATTTTTCCCTGGCGACCTTGTGCGGCTTGAGCGAGAACTCGGCGCTGAGTTTCTTGACCAGGCTTTCGGCTTCGCGCACCGACATTTTTTTGGCGGCGATCTGGCTGGCGGCCGTGATCTGGGCGGCGCGGTCCAGCGCCAGCAGCGCCCTTGCGTGGCCCATGTCGATGTCGCCGGCCATCAGCATGGTCTGCACGGGGTCGGCCAGGTTGAGCAGGCGCAGCAGGTTGGACGCTGCACTGCGCGAGCGCCCCACGGCCTGGGCCGCGAGTTCGTGAGTGAGCCCGAACTCCTTGACCAGGCGCTGCAGGCCCTGGGCTTCTTCCAAAGGATTCAGGTCTTCCCGCTGGATGTTTTCAATCAGCGACATGGCGGCGGCGGCTTCGTCGGGCACGTCGCGCACCAGCACCGGCACGCTGTCCAGGCCGGCGATTTTGGCCGCGCGGAAGCGCCGTTCGCCGGCGATGATCTCGTACTTGCCGTCGTGGTCGCCGCTGGTCAATTGCCTGACCAGAATCGGCTGCATGATGCCCTGCGCCTTGATGGACTCGGCCAGCTCGTAGAGCGCTCCCTCGTCCATGCGCGTGCGCGGTTGGTACTGCCCGGGCACCAGCTCGGAGAGCCGCAGCGAGGCCGGCAGGCCGGGGCTGGTGGCGCTGCTGCCGGCGTTGTCGGCAGCAGCGGATGGCTCGCTGGCCTTGGGACCGAGCAGGGCTTCCAGGCCGCGGCCCAATCCCTTGGGTTTTTTGGTGACCATGTGGCTGATGTCTTTCTTTAATTCGGATTCGCGGTGATGTCGCGCCGGACCGGCCCGGCCGGCGCGGCAAGCATGAGTTGCCGCAGCTGCTCATGGGCCTGCGGCCAGTCGTCCAGTCCGCTGTCGGCATTGAGGTGTCCATGGGGCCCGGCCTCGACAAGAGCAGCGCCCCAGGCGGCTGCAAACTGGCGGCTGCGCGCCAGGTCGCAGAAAGGGTCGTTGCTGCTGGCGAGCAGCACGGTTTTGAAGGGCAGCGCCTGCCATGAAGCCAGCGACCAGCCCGGCAGCATCTGCCGCACATCGTCACGCGCTACGTCGGGTGGCGCCACCAGCAGCGCCGCCTTGACGCGATGCGTGTTGCGCGAATGCGCGGCCCAGGCGGCCGCCTGCACGCAGCCCAGGCTGTGCGCCACCAGCACGGCCGGCTCATCGCAGCCCAGCAGCACCTCCTCAAGCCGCGCAATCCAGTCGCCGCGCAGCGGTCGCATCCAGTCGTGCTGCTCCACGCGCGTATAGCCGTGGCTGCGCTCCCAGCGGCTTTGCCAGTGCCCGGGGCCGCTGTTTTGCCAGCCGGGAAGAATCAGCACATTCGCAGGTTTCATGGGTGTCTTGCGGTCGGTCGCTTCGGGAGATAGGGCGTTGCTATGTATTTAATAGCTCTTAACGACCGTATTTATTGGGCTAGAGGCCAATTTCATCAACTATTTGCTGTTTTACATGCTCTGGATGCGCTGCACCATCTCTTCGGCAAAGGCGACAAAGGCCTGCGCGCCCTTGGAGGAAGGGTCAAACACGACGCCCGGCAGGCCATAGCTTGGCGCCTCGGCCAGGCGCACGTTGCGCGGGATGACGGTGTTGAAAACCTTGTCGCCAAAATGCCCCTTGAGCTGCTCGCTGACCTGCTGCTGCAGCGTGATGCGCGGGTCGAACATGACGCGCAGCAGGCCGATGATCTGCAGGTCCTTGTTCAGGTTGGCATGCACCTGCTTGATGGTGTGGACCAGGTCAGTCACGCCTTCAAGCGCAAAGTACTCGCACTGCATGGGAACGACCACGCCGTGCGCCGCGCACAGGCCGTTGAGCGTCAGCATCGACAGCGAGGGCGGGCAGTCAATCAGCACGAAGTCATAGTCGCCGGCGACTGCGGCCAGCGCCTGCTTGAGCCGCCGCTCGCGGCGCTCCAGCGAGACCAGCTCCACCTCGGCGCCGGCCAGTTCTCGGTTGGCGCCCAGCACGTCATAGCCGCAGCCTCCATCGATGAGTTTTTGGCTATGCACGCGCGCCTCGGCCACCGTCGAGGATTCGAGCAGCACGTCGTAAACCGTGAGTTCAAGCTTGCGCTTGTCAACACCCGAACCCATGGTGGCATTGCCCTGCGGGTCGAGGTCAATCATCAGCACGCGCTGCCCCACCTTGGCCAGCCCGGCGGCCAGATTGACGGTGGTGGTGGTCTTGCCAACGCCCCCCTTCTGGTTGGCAATGCAGAAGATTTTGGCTTTCCTGGCCCCCACGCTCTTCACTTCGTGGTGTTCGCTGCCCCCCGAGGGGGCTGGTTTTTCCTGTTCATCTGGCAATTGCTCGAGTTCTGTGTTCATTTGGAAATAGCCAGTTTGATGCCAAAAGCAATCAGGAAAATACCCGCCGCCTTGTTCATAACGCCGGAGATCCGGGGGTTGGCGCGGATGCGCTCGGCGAGGTAGAAGGTCAGCAGCACCGACGTCAGGCCGTAGAGAAAAGTCAGCGCCGCAATCGTCGCCGCCATCACCGCAAAGGTCTTCAGGCCCTGGTGGCGCGCGGGGTCCACGAACAGGGGAAAGAAGGCCAGGTAAAAGACGATCGCCTTGGGATTGAGCAAGGTGATGACCATCGCCTGCCGGAAATAGTGGCCGGCCTTGATGGTGAGAATGGGCGCATCACCGGTGCGGGCGCGCAGCATCTTCAAACCCATCCAGGCCAGATAGACGGCGCCCGCCCACTGCACCGCATGAAAGGCTGCCGGGTAGGCCAGCATGACGGCGGACACGCCGGCCACCGCGGCCCACAACAACACCTGGTCACCCGCGATGACGCCCAGCGTGGCGCCCAGGCCACCGGCAATTCCGCCCTTGCCGGTTGAGGTAATCAGCGCCAGATTGCCAGGACCGGGGATCAGCAAGAACAAAATGATGGCGACGACAAAGGCGCCATAATCAGCCACACCCACAAATGAACCCAGCATGGAAAACCCCAGAAGTTAGGGTCTGAGTTTACGACAGGGGCTGCCGGCAAAAACAATCTTTGGCTGCCTGAAAGACCATCGCCCTGCCCGCAGGCCACTTTTCAGAGGCTTCTTCAGGGGATTTTGGGCCGCATCCAGAGGATGCACCGCTCAGCATCCAGGCCTGGCACCTGCAGTTGTTCCACGTGAAACACCTCGATGCCCGGCGGGAGAGCGGCCAGCTCATCGGCAGGGTGTCGGCCCTTCATCGCCATCCACACGCCGGCTGGAGCCAGCGCGCCGGCAGACCAATGGGTAAAGTCAGGCAGCGACGCAAAGGCCCGCGAGCCAATCACATCAAACGGCTGGACGATGTTTTCCACCCGCGCATGCAGCCCATGAAGGTTCGGCAATTTCAATGCCAGCGCGGCCTGCTTGATGAAGGCCGCCTTCTTGGCAACGGTGTCGACGCAGCTCACATCCAGCCGGGGGCAGCAGATGGCCATCACCACGCCGGGCAGGCCCGCGCCCGAACCCACGTCCAGCAGGCGGCCGCCCTGCCCCAGCTCCGTTTGCAGCAGGTGGCGCTTGAGCGGCGCGATGGCTGCCAGGCTGTCGAGGATATGCAGCGTCATCATCTCCGCCGGGTCGCGCACGGCCGTCAGGTTGTAGACCTTGGTCCACTTGCCGATCAGCACCAGATAGTCCAGCAATTGCCCGACCTGCTGGTCATTCAGTTCAAGTTGCAGCGCGTGCAGCCCGGCACGCAAATCCTGCTCGGCGCCCGGCATCAGGCGTCCGCCGCTTCGGCGGGCTTGAGCGGATGGGTGTTTTTCCACAGATTCTTCTTGAGGTGCACCAACAGCAGGGAAATGGTCGCCGGGGTAATGCCCGAAACGCGCGACGCCATGCCCAGCGTCTCGGGCCGGTATTTGGCCAGGGTCTGGCGCGCCTCGAAGCTCAGGGCGGCAACCTGCAGGTAGTCAAGGTCCGCCGGCAGCTTCAGGTTTTCGTAATGCGCGGCGCGTTCGACCTCGACTTTTTGCAGGTCAATATAGCCGGCATACTTGGCGGTGATCTCGATTTGCTCGATGACGCTTTTGACAAGCTCGGGCGGCAGCGCTGTTTCACGTGAAACATCCACCTCACCGACCGGAATATCGGGGTTGGCATACTTGCCATCACTGATCGACATCAGGCCCGCGTAATTCACATCGGGACGGCGCAGCAAATCAGCCAGGTTGTATTCGCGCTCAATGGCCTTTCCCAGAACCCGCTCAGCCTCGGCTGCGGGAATGTTGTTGGGGTTGATCCAGATGGCACGCAAGCGCGCTGTTTCACGTGAAACAGCGTCGCGCTTGCGGTTGAAGGCATCCCATCTTGCATCGTCTACCAACCCCAGCTCCCTGCCCTTTTCGGTCAGGCGCATGTCGGCATTGTCCTCGCGCAGCATCAATCGGAACTCGGCCCGGCTGGTAAACATGCGGTAGGGCTCGGTCACGCCCTTGGTGATCAGGTCATCGACCAGCACGCCGAGGTAGGCCTCGTCGCGCCGGGGCAGCCAGGCACCACCATGATCGTTGGGCAAGCCACCGAGTGCCCTGCATTGCAGCGCAGCGTTGATGCCGGCGAACAGGCCCTGGGCGGCAGCCTCTTCGTAGCCGGTCGTGCCATTGATCTGGCCGGCAAAAAACAGGCCGGCAATGGCGCGGGTTTCAAAGTTGCTTTTGAGCGAGCGCGGGTCAAAGTAGTCGTATTCGATCGCGTAGCCGGGGCGCAGGATGTGGGCGTTTTCCATGCCCGCAATCGAGCGCACCAGTTCGTACTGGATGTCGAACGGCAGGCTGGTCGAGATGCCGTTGGGGTAGATCTCGTGCGTCGTTAAGCCTTCGGGCTCCAGGAATATCTGGTGGCTGTCCTTGTCGGCAAACCGGTTGATCTTGTCTTCCACGCTCGGGCAATAACGCGGGCCCACGCCGTCGATCTTGCCGGTGAACATGGGGCTGCGGTCAAAGCCGGAGCGGATGATGTCGTGCGTGCGCTCGTTGGTGTGCGTGATCCAGCACGGCATTTGCCGCGGGTGGGCAATCGCTCCGCCCATGAAGCTGAACACCGGCACCGGCCCCGGCGTGCCGCCCGGCATGCCGTCGCCTGGCTGCACGCCGCACCTGCTGAAGTCAATCGAGCGGCCGTCGATGCGCGGCGGCGTGCCGGTCTTCAGGCGCCCCTGAGGCAGCTTGAGTTCCTTCAGGCGGGCACTCAGCGACACGGCCGGCGGGTCACCGGCGCGGCCTGCGGCGTAGTTGTTCAGCCCGACATGGATCTTGCCGTCGAGGAAGGTGCCGGCCGTCAGCACCACGGTGCGCGCGCGGAACCTGATGCCAACCTGCGTGACTGCACCCACGACGCGCTCCCCCTCCACCATCAGGTCATCGACCGCCTGCTGGAACAGCCACAGATTGGGCTGGTTTTCGATCATGCGACGAATCGCCGCCTTGTACAAAATGCGGTCGGCCTGCGCCCGGGTGGCGCGCACGGCCGGGCCCTTGGAGTTGTTCAGGATGCGGAACTGGATGCCGCCCTCGTCGGTGGCCAGCGCCATCGCGCCGCCCATGGCGTCGACCTCCTTGACCAGGTGGCCCTTGCCGATGCCGCCAATCGACGGGTTGCAGCTCATCTGGCCCAGTGTCTCGATGTTGTGCGTCAGCAGCAGGGTCTTGCAGCCCATGCGGGCGGCCGCCAGCGCGGCCTCGGTGCCGGCATGGCCGCCTCCGACCACGATCACGTCAAACTCTTGCGGGTAAACATAAGGCGAGTGCATCACGCCTCCTTCGGTAAAGCGGCCTTCAGGCCAGATGCCTGTACGCCATGGGTTGCCCGGTGTCGACGATGGCAACGCCAAAGGCGGGACAGGCCGGGCCGTCCCCGGGGCAGAACATTTGATTTTATCAGGCAGGCCCGCTTTTTGTGCTACGCCCCGACAAGGCCAGACCAAGCACAATGGAGGCCATGAAACTCCTCATCTTTGCTGGCAGCACCCGCCTGAACTCCTTCAACCGCAAGCTGGCCGCCGTCGCGGCCGGGCTGGCGCGCGCCAGCGGTGCCAACGTCACGCACATCGAGCTGGCCGACTTCGACATCCCGATGTACAACGCCGACCTCGAGGCGCGCGGCACGCCGCCCGACGTGATGAAGCTCAAGCAGCTGATGTATGAGCATCCGGCCTGGATCATCTGCTCGCCCGAATACAACGCGAGTTATTCCGCCCTGCTCAAGAACACCATCGACTGGGCCTCCAGCCCGGTCAAGTCCGACCCGGACTGGACCGACGAATTCAAGTTCTCGCGCGGCAAGGTGGTCGGAATTTTGAGCGCCTCGCCCGGCGCGCTGGGCGGCCTGCGCTCGCAAAGCCACCTCGCGCCCTTGCTGCTCAACGTGCAGTGCTGGGTCGCCCCGCGCAACTTCGCGCTGGGCCGCGCTGCCGATGCCTTCGATGCGCGAGGCCAGCTGCTCGATGCCGCCCACCGCCAGAAAGTGCAGGCGGTGATTGACCAGGTGCTGTTCGCCGCCGGACGCCTGGCGCAGTAGGGGCGCGGCAGCGGCCGGGCTTGAATTGCTCCTCATTCAATAGCAATGTTCAGCCGTGTTCATTGGACATGGCGCTGTTTTTGCCCTGAAACGAGAAAAATCGGCGCGCCAGCTCCCGATGCGGCGCTGGCGTAGCATGTTGACCTGCATCAAACCCGTTGTCAGCCCCTCGTCGGCAAACGGGCGCACACTGGAAGCTGTCCATTCTTAAACCCAGGAGATCTCCCATGACCCGTGAAGTCGTTGTTGTCAGCGGTGTGCGCACCGCCATTGGAACCTTTGGCGGCAGCCTGAAAGACACGCCGCCCACCGCCCTGGCCGCGCTGGTGGTGCGCGAATCGCTGGCGCGCGCCGGTGTCGACGGCAAGGATGTCGGCCACGTCGTGTTCGGCCATGTGGTCAATACCGAGCCCAGGGACATGTATCTGTCGCGCGTGGCCGCCATCGACGGCGGCTGCGCCGAAGGCACGCCCGCCTTCAACGTCAACCGCCTGTGCGGCTCCGGCCTGCAGGCCATCATCTCGGCCAGCCAGAGCATTTTGCTGGGCGATGCCGACATCGCCATCGGCGGCGGCGCCGAGAACATGAGCCGCGCGCCCTACGCCAGCCTGAACATGCGCTGGGGCGCGCGCATGGGCGACACCAAGATGGTCGACATGGTGGTCGGCGCGCTGCACGACCCCTTCCAGACCATCCACATGGGCGTGACGGCCGAGAACATCGCCGCCAAATGGGGCATCACGCGCGAGCAGCAGGACGCGCTGGCCGTTGAAAGCCACAACCGCGCCCAGCGCGCCATCGAGGCCGGCTACTTCAAGGAGCAGATCGTCCCGGTGATGCTCAAAAGCCGCAAGGGCGAGACCGCCTATGACACTGACGAACACTTCCGCCCCAACTGCACGCTGGCCGACCTGGCCAAGCTCAAACCCGTGTTCATCAAGGAAAACGGCACGGTGACCGCCGGCAACGCCTCGGGCATCAACGACGCCGCCGCCGCCGTGGTGCTGATGGAAGCGGGCGCCGCCAAGGCGCGCGGCCTCAAACCCCTGGCCCGCCTGGTGGCCTACGCGCACGCCGGCGTGGACCCCCAGTACATGGGCATAGGCCCGGTGCCCGCCACGCAAATGGCGCTGAAAAAGGCCGGCCTCACCGTCAAGGACCTCGACGTGATCGAGGCCAACGAAGCCTTTGCCGCCCAGGCCTGCGCCGTCAGCCGCGATCTGGGCCTGGACCCGGCCAAGGTCAACCCCAACGGCTCGGGCATCTCGCTGGGCCACCCGATTGGCGCGACCGGCGCGCTGCTCACCGTCAAGGCCGTGCACGAGCTGCAGCGCATCCAGGGCCGCTACGCGCTGGTCACCATGTGCATAGGCGGCGGCCAGGGCATTGCGGCGATTTTCGAGCGCGTCTAAAGCCTTGCGCCAGCGTTCCGGCAAGCCTTGCCGGAACGCTATGTAATCAATAGCGATCTTCGCCCGGCGCACCTGGACTTGACGCCTGTTTGATTGAAAAATAACGGCAGCCGGCGCGCTGGCCATCACAGCCGCACCGCCGTTTTTCCGGGAGACCGATATGCTGCCAGCCTACATCACCCATGCCGATTGCGCGCGCCACGAAATGGGCGCGCATCACCCCGAATGCCCCGAACGGCTGGGCGCCATCAATGACATGCTGCTGGTCAAGGGGCTGCTGGACTATATGCACCCCTACGATGCGCCGCTGGCCACGCCGGAGCAGCTGGCACGCGCGCATTCCTCGCTTTATGTCAGCGAGCTCATGGCTGCCTCGCCGGCCGAGGGCTACCACAAGGTGGACCCCGATACCGACATGAACCCCTTCACCGTGACCGCCGCCTTGCGCGCCGCCGGCGCGGTCGTGCTGGCCACCGATCTGGTGCTGTCGGGGGAGGCACCGAGCGCCTTTTGCTGCGTGCGCCCGCCCGGCCACCACGCGGAGCGCGCGGCCGCCAAGGGCTTCTGCTTTTTCAACAACGTGGCCGTCGGCATACGCCACGCCCTCGCCGTGCATGGCGTGCAGCGCGTGGCGCTGCTTGATTTCGATGTGCACCACGGCAACGGCAGCGAAGACATCTTCCGCGGTGACGAGCGCGTGCTGATGTGCTCCATCTTCGAGCTCGGCCTCTACCCGTTTACCGGAGAGAACGCCCTAGGGGCCAACATGGTCAACGTCGGCCTGCCTTCCCGCTCGGGCAGCGACAAGTTCCGCGAGGCCGTGACCGGCCAGTGGCTGCCCGCACTCGAGGCCTTCCGGCCCGAACTGATCTATGTCTCCGCCGGTTTCGACGGCCACCGGGAGGACGACATGGGCAACCTCGGCCTGGTCGAGGCCGATTACGCCTGGGTCACGCAGCAACTCATGGCCGTGGCCCGCCGCCATTGCCAGGGCCGGGTCATCTCCTGCTTGGAAGGCGGCTATGTGCTCAGCCCGCTGGCGCGCAGCGTGGCGGCCCATGTCAGGGTATTGATAGGCGCCGACTGACGGCTCAAAGGTTTCCATGGACAAACACTACCTCACCCCGCTTTTCGCGCCTCAATCCATCGTTGTCTTTGCCGGCCAGGCAGACGACCCGGCCACCCAGACGCCGCAGGCCGGGGCGCTGCACGCGGCGCTGGTCGCCCAGCGCTACAGCGGCCGCCTGGTGTTTGTCGACATCCACAACACCACAGGCACGCTGGCCGACCTGGCGCAAACCGGCTTCGACCTGGCCATCATTGCCCTGCCACCCCAGGACTTGGCGGCGGCGCTGGAAATTGCCGGCCGCATGGCCTGCCGCTCGGCGCTGGTCATTGCCAGCGGCATCCCGGTCGATCAGGCCGCCGAGTTGAAGAAAATTGCCCGCCGCGAGAGCATCTTCCTGCTCGGGCCGAACGGCCTGGGGCTGCAGCGCACCCAGCTCCAGCTCAATGCCAGCGCCGCCGGCCCGCTCGCCGGCGCCGGCTCGCTGGCCCTGGTATCACAGTCCGGCGCACTGACCTCTTCGGTGCTCGACTGGGCCAGCAACAATGGCGTGGGCTTCTCCTCGGTGGTGTCTATGGGCCCCCATTCGGGCATGGACATTGCCGAGGTTCTCGATTTTCTCGCCAACGACCCGCAAACCCACAGCATCGTCGTTTATCTTGAAGGCATCTCCAATGCGCGCCGCTTCATGAGCGCGCTGCGTTCGGCCGCCAACGCCAAGCCGGTGGTGGTGCTCAAGGCGGGCCGCAAGCCGGCCGGCAATGCGGCGGCGCAAACCCATAGCGGCGCCATCGTCGGCAGCGACGATGTCTTTGACGCGGCACTGCGCCGGGCCGGCGCGGTGCGCGTGCGCTCTTTCGTCGCGCTGTTCTCGGCCGCAAAGTGCCTGGCCTCGCGTTACCGCCCGGTCGGCAAGCGGCTGGCCATCGTCAGCAACGGCGGCGGGCCCGGCGTGCTGGCCGCCGACTGGGTCAATGAAATCAACCTGGAACTGGGCAAGCTCTCGCCCGAGTCGGCCAGCGCCCTCAAGCCGCTGCTGCCCGCGCTGGCCTCGCTGACGGACCTGATTGACCTGTCCGAAGACGCCACGCCCGAGCACTACAAAGTCGCCATTGAAGCGGCTGGCAAGGACCGCCAGATCGACGGCGTGCTTGCCATCTACTCGCCCAAGGCCGGCGCCGATGCCTCGGGCGTGGCGCACGCGCTGGCCGAGGTCAAGCGCGCCGTCGCCAAGCCGCTGCTGGCCTGCTGGATGGGCGACGCCTCGGTGGTGCCGGCACGCCTCATCCTCAACGAGGCCGCCATCCCCAGCTTTCGCACGCCCGAGGCGGCCGTCGGCGCGTTTGGCAATATCGCCTCCTTCTACCAAAACCAGCAGTTGCTGCAGCAAACCCCGCCGCCCCTGTCAGCGCTGGCCAAGCCCGACATCGAGGGCGCGCGGCTGATCATCGAAAACGTGCTGGCCGAGCGCCGCAAGGTGCTGACCGAGATGGAGTCCAAGACTCTGCTGTCGGCCTTTCAGATCCCCGTCACCCGCACCATCCTGGCGCGCAGCGCCAACGAGGCCATGATGATCGCCACGCAACTGGGCTTTCCGGTGGCGCTGAAAATCGAATCGCCCGACATCAGCCACAAATCCGACGTGGAGGGCGTGGCGCTCAACATTCTGAACGCCACCGGCGTGCGCGACAGCTACCACGACATGATGCAGAACGTGGCAAGACTGCAGCCCCATGCGCGCATCAACGGCGTGACGGTGCAGAACATGGCGCATGCGCGGCGCGGCCGCGAGGTCTGCGTCGGCCTGGTCACCGACGACCCTTTCGGCCCGGTGATTGCCTTTGGCGCCGGCGGCACCATGATCGAGCTGATCAACGACCGCGCCATGGAACTGCCGCCGCTCAACCAGTTTCTGGCGCGCCGCCTGATCGAGCGCTCGCGCGTCGCCGAAACGCTGGGCGAATGGCGCGGCGCCAGCGCCGTCAACATGGACGCGCTGGAGCAGGTGTTGCTGCGCGTGTCGGAAATGGTCTGCGAGCTGCCGCAGCTGCGCGAGATGGACATCAACCCCCTCATCGTTGACGAGACCGGCGCCGTGGCGGTGGACGCGCGCATCGTCATCGACCAGGCGCCCCAGAGCCTCAATGGCCGCGCCAACAACTACAACCACCTGTCGATACTGCCCTACCCGGCGCGCTACGAGCAGCTTTGGCCGATGCGCGGCGGCGGCGACTACACCGTGCGCCCCATCCACCCCGAGGATGCGCAGATGCTGCAGGAGCTGATGCAACACCTCTCGCCCGAGAGCCGCTACTTCCGCTTTGTCTCGTCCATCGTCGAGCTGCCGCCGTCGATGCTGGCGCGCTTCACGCTGATCGACTATGACCGCGAAATGGCGCTGGTCGCCGTCGTCAAGGAACGCAAGACCGGCCCGGAAGGTGAAACGCTGGAAGCCGAGCGCATCGTCGGCGTATCGCGCTACATCACCAACCCGGACCAGTCGAGCTGCGAATTCGCGCTGGTGGTGGCCGACGATTTCAGCGGCAAGGGCCTGGGCTCGCGCCTGATGCTCAGCATCATGGACGTCGCGCGTGAAAAAGGCCTGGCCGAAATCGAAGGCCTGGTGCTCACCAAAAACCCCGGCATGCTCAAGCTCATGAAAAGCCTGGGCTACACCGTCAAGCCCTTTGCCGAAGACCCGGATTTCAGGCTGGTGACGCACGCGCTGTGAAGCGCCGCCGGCGCTTTCACGCTATGTTATCAATAGCACAAGCAGGCCGCCCATAAAGGGCTATAGCGCTTTTTGACCTGAAAACGCCAAAAAATCCGGCAACGCCTGCGCCAGTTTCCGTTCAAAAAGGCAAAAAGCCCCGGAAGCCCGGTCAGGGCACTCCGGGGCTGCGCGGCCCGCAAGCCGCGTGCCGCTTACTTCTTCGCGTTCAGGACCAGGAATTCAAGCACCAGCTTGCGCTCCTCCTCGTTCAGTCCGGCGCGCGGGAACATGCTCTGCGTGATGCCCATCCATTGCTTCTCGTTGAACTGCCCCGGGTCGCGCGGGCCATGGCAGACGGTGCAGCGCTGGAAGAAGATCTTCTCGCCGGGCGACAGCGAGGCGGTCGACTTGGCCTTCAGAGCCGCCGCGCGCTCCAGTCCGAAATACTTCTCGTCAAAGTTCACCTTGCGCTTGAGGATCACGGGCGGCTCGAAGGCCCGGGTCGGGCTTTGGGCGTCGGTGCATTTGCGCAGGCTGGCCAGGCAGGTATCGGCCGTGGTGGCCTGGCTCAGACCGCTGGCGCGCTGGCTGCTGGTGAGGAAGTTCACCAGGCCGTTGTTGCAGCGCCCCTTGCGGTCCAGTTGCGTCCAGCCGCCCTCATAGATGCTGACCACGCCGGGCATGATCTTGTCCGACAGCACCGCGCCCACGATGATGGTGCCGCGCTGGTTGTACAGCTCGACCAGGTCGCCGTTCTTGATGCCGCGCTCGCGCGCATCCTGCGTGTTGATGACCAGCGGCTCGCGTCCCTGCACGGCATAGAGCTTGCGCAGTGGCTCGGCGTTGGCCATCTGCGAATGCAGCCGGTAAAAAGGGTGCGGGCTGACCACATGCAGCTGGCCTTTTTTGGCGTTGCCCAGGTACTCGGCCGGCTCCAGGAACTTGGGCATGGGCGGGCAGTCCGGCAGGTTCAGCTTTTCGATGGCGGCCGAATGCATCTCGATCTTTCCGGTCGGCGTATGCAGCGCGTTCTTGACCGGGTCGGCACGGAAATCGCCATGGCGCACCCACTGGCGGGCCGGCGCGGGCACCTCGACCTCGGCCACGCCGGCTTCCCAGAACTTCTCGAAAGGAATTTTGGCTGCCGCCGCGCTGCCTTCGTAGGCCAGCTTGACGTAATCCATCTGCGTCTTGCCCTCGGTGAAGGCGTACTCGGCGCCGAACATGGCGGCCAGGCGGCGGAAGATTTCAAAGTCGTCGAGCGCCTGCCCCACTGGCGCAATCACCTGCTTCATGGCAAAGATCTTGTCGATGCTGTAGGTGCCGCCCGATGAAATATCGTTGCGCTCCAGCGTGCTCGTGGCCGGCAGCACGATGTCGGCCCAGCGCGTCGAGGCGGTCCACCAGCAGTCCTGCACCACGACGGTGTCCACCCTCTTGAGCGCGCCTATCAGCTCGTTGAGATCCTGCTGGTGCGACATGAAATTGTTGCCAGCGTTGTAGATCATCCCGACCTTCTTGGGATAGTGGTAGGTCGTGCCGTTGTAGGTGAAGGGCTTGCCGGGGTTGAGCAGCATTTCGCTGATGCGCGAGGCCGGGCAGATCTGCTTGACCGGGTTGCGTCCCTGCGACATGCCGCGCGGACCGGCGCCGCCCGACTGCGGCATGCCGCCGCCGCCGTAGTGCCAGCTGAAGCCCACGCCCTGGCCGGGCAGGCCGATGTTGCCGACCATGCAGGCAAAGTTGACGATGGCCCAGTAAGGCATTTCACCGTGGTGGGCGCGCTGTATCGCCCAGGAACCGGCAAACTGGGTGCGCTTGCTGGCAAACAGCTCGGCCATCTCGCGGATCTTCGCGGCCGGAATGCCGGTGATGGCGGCTGCCCACTCGGGCGTCTTGGCCGGCGTGCCGTCGGCATCCTTGCCCAGCAGATAAGCCAGAAAACGGTCGAAGCCCACGGTGTACTTGTCGATGAAGGCCTGCTTGTGCTTGCCCGTGGTGTAGACATGGTGGCTCATCGCCAGGAACAGCGCCGTGTCGGTGTTGGGAACGATCTTGACCCACTCCGAGCCCAGCTTGTCGTCGGTGGTCGTGACCTGCGGGTTGATCGAGACAAAGCGCACGCCGGCCTTCTTGATCTCGTCCCAGTGGTTGTACATCTCGTGGTCGGCCACGGTGTACTCGATGCGGTTGTTCTTGTTCGGGTCACAGCCGATGAAGACAAAGACTTCGGTGTTGTCGCGCACCTGCTCCCACGCGGTTTGCGCGGAGTACACCTCCATGTCGCCAATGACGTAGGGCATGATGATCTGCGCCGCGCCACCCGAATAGTCACCCGTGGTGACGGAGCAGCCGCCCAGCAGGTTGAAGAAGCGCCCCTGCAGCACATTGGGCCTGAAGATGCCGGCATGCGACCAGCCGCCGTAGGAGCTGCTGAACACGCCCTCGTTGCCATGTTTCTCGATGGTGTCGAGGGTGGCCTTGGCGGTCAGCCCCAGCGCCACCTCCCAGCTGACCTCGACAAACTCCTCCTTGCCGCGCAGCTCGGGCTTGCGGTTGCCCTCCAGCCCTTCCAGATAGGACTTGCGCACCATGGGCGCGCTGATCCGCGTCTTGTCGTAGGTGCGAGCCAGCACACCCATGGTCAGCATCTCGGTCGGGCGGGCATCGGCACGCGTGGGGGTGATTTTCTCAATCCGCCCCTTGTTCACGGTGGCCACGAAAGGGCCGTAGTGCGTGGCGTGCGACACGGTTCCGGAGAACGTCGCATAGTCAATGGCAGGCGCGGCGACAGTGCCAGCCGGCGCCTGCGCGAAGGCCCGCGAGATCGAGCTCAATTGAAACAAACCGGCCATCATTCCGGCCGAGCCCACCGCACCGGTGGCGGTCAAAAGTTGACGACGTGTTACAGACATTTCATTTCCTAGGTATAAACACCTAGTGATGGTGCGACCCACCGGCTATCGCGTCAACCCAACCAGCCTCCCTCTAGTCGGGTATAAATATTCTTCTGATCTGGGTCAGCAAACCTGAAAAGCACCGCACCAATTCACGAATATTCGAGTAAATAGGAAAACTGGAACATAAGCCACCGATTTTCCATTTTCGCTTGAATGCAGAACGGCCTGGAATCCTGAGCAAGCCGGTGCCGCCTTGGTCCAGCCCCGCCCGTTTCAGAGCAGTTTCATGCGCCTGGCAGCCATGCGCAGCTCGCCGCGAAAGTCGGGGTGCGCAATCGCAATGAGCGCTTCGCAGCGCTGATGGGCGGTCTTGCCGCGCAGCTGGGCCACGCCGTACTCGGTCACCACATAGTTGACGTCGTTCTTGCTGGTGCTGACATGCGTGCCTGGCGACAACACCGGAACGATGCGCGAAATTGTGTCGTTTTTCGCGGTGGAAGGCAGCACGATGAATGATTTTCCGCCATTTGAGCGATTGGCAGAGCGCACGAAATCGGTCTGCCCCCCTGTGCCCGAATAAGGCGAAGAGCCCAGGCTTTCCGAGCCGCACTGGCCCATGAAATCGACCTGCATCGTGGCGTTGATGGCATGCAACTTGTCGTTCTGGCCGGCCAGGTAGGGGTCGTTGGTGAAATCGACCGGATGCATCTCCAGCGCCGGGTTGCGGTGCAGGAACTGGTAAAGCTTTCTGGAGCCCAGCGCAAACGTGGCAATCGTCTTGCCGGGCAGATAATTCTTCTTGCGGTTGGTTACCACGCCGGCTTCGACCAGCGTCATGATGCCGTCGCCGATCATCTCGGTATGCACGCCCAGGTCGTGCTTGCCGGTCAGCTGCATCACCACCGCGTCCGGTATGCCGCCATAGCCGATCTGCAGCGTCGCGCCATCCGGAATCATGTCGGCGACGTATTTGCCTATGGCTTCCTGCACCGGACCGATTTTGGGCAGGCCGACCTCGAGCAGCGGCTCGTCGCTTTCGGTCAGGGCGGCGATCTGGGAGATATGGATGTGGCAGTTGCCGTTGGCAAAGGGCACGTTGGGGTTCACTTCCAGCACGACGGCACGGGCGTTTTGCAGCGCCGCCATGGTGTAGTCAGCTGCCAGCGAGAGCGAGAAATAGCCGTGTTCGTCCATCGGCGAAGCCATGGAAAACACCACGTCCGAGGCAATCAGCCTGCGCCTGAGCAAGTCGGGGAGTTCCGAAAAATGGGCCGGAATGTAGTCGGTCCAGCCTTCCTGGCCACCGGCACGCGAAATGCCGCTGAAAAAATAGGCGGTGTGCCGCACATGCTCCGTCGTTTCCGGGTCGAAATAGCCGTATTTTCGAACCGGCAGGATCTGCGCCACCTGCACGCCCCGGAAATCGCGCCGCGCGTCGGACAGCGCCGTCAGCAAGGCCGGCGGCTCACCCGCGGCGGTAGGAATCACGACGGTGTCGCCATTCATCACGACACGAATGGCGTCTGGGGCGGACAGGCGTTTTTGCTGGTACTGGATATCAAAGGGCACGGCCATTTTCTCCTGGGTGGGTCTGCTTCAGCCTTAATGATGGCACGGCCTTTATACGGGATGCTGACACGGCGCAACAGGCGAACGGCCAGAGCGCCGAAAAATCAGCCGCCGCCGCGCTGCATGTACAGATCAAAGCGCTTCATGAAGGCGTAACGCTGCTCGGCATCCAGCCCGTCAAAGGCAAAACACACCAGCAGCCGCGGAATGCGGGCCTGCCCGAGGATGCGGGGCGCGGCCGGCTGCCAGCTGATCTGCAGGCAGCCCGGCTCAATCGCTACCCGGGCGCAGGCGCCATCGCGTTGCCAGGACTTGTCGCCAATGGCCGCCGGCAGCCAGCCCAGCCACTCGGCCTCGGTGCAGCCCATGTCGCGCTCGAAGGCCTGGTCGTAATGGGCTTGCACCAGCGTTCAACCGCCGGCAATCGGCGGCCAGATCGCCAGCACATCGCCCGGCGCCAGTGTGCGCGTCAGGCGCTGCCCGGGCTGGATGTAGTGGCCGTTGACCAGCACCAGGTGCACCAGCCTGGGCGGCAGGCCAAAGGGCTCGATGATCTGGCTGATGGACGCATCCTCGGCGACATCGAGCTCGATGATGTTGCCGCGCCGCGCCGCCGCCGGCAGGTAGTCCGTCAGCGTGGCAAACAGCTTGAAGGTGATTCTCATCGGCGGCGCTCATCTGCCGCGCCACTCCACCGGCCCTGCGCCTGGGCGCTGGCCAGGTAGGCTTGCATCAGCAGGGTCGGGTCTTGTTTCAGCCGCTCCTTCCAGGGGCCCAGGCGCACCGCGCCCTCGACCAGGCCGCGCATGACGCCGACATGCTCTGTCCAGCCCACGCTGTTGCAGCCCACCATCACGTCACCCTTGAACTGCAGGCTCAAATGCCTGCCCTTGCCGCCATCGGCCAGGCGGTCGGTCAACTCGACCTGTTCGCTGCCAGGCACACCCTGCCAGTTGCCAAAGCTGGTGGAAATCAGTCCCAGCGTGTCCAGCACGTTGATCTGCGTCACGCCGCGCAGCGCGGTGCGCTGGCCGACCATGTTGAGCGCCGCCACGCGCGCCTGTTCGGCCGCGTTGGGCTGGATGGCGCTGACCATGGTGCTGCCGCTGACCTTGTCAAAGGCCTCGGCGCAGTCGCCGGCGGCGTAGACGTCGGGCACATTGGTCTGCAAGTGCTCATCGGTCAGCACGCCCTGCAGGCAGGTGATGCCGGAGTTTTCGAGAAAAGCGATATTGGGCTTGACGCCGGTGGCGCTGATGACCAGGTCGGCCGCCACCGTCTGGCCGTTGGACAGGCGCACCGAGAGCGGCGCGCCCGGGTGAATCGCCTCGACCCGGGTGCCGGTGAAGACCTGCACCCCCTGCGATTCGCACCAGTCACGGATCATGCCGCCGGCCATCGGCCCCATCATGCGCGGCACCATGCGGTCGCCCATTTCGACCACGCTGAGCTGCACGCCGCGCTGCATCAGCGCCTCCATGATGATGCAGCCTATGAAGCCCGCACCCATCTGCAGCACGCGCGCGCCGGGACTGGCCAGCGCCATGATATCCCGGGCGTCTTCCAGCGTCCAGCAAGGGTGCACGCCGGCGCAGTCCATGCCCGGAATCGGCGGGCGCGCCGGGTGCGAGCCGGTGGCGATCAGCAGGCGGTCATAGGCCAGGGTTTTGCCGTCATCAAGCGCTATGGTTTTGCTAGCTACATCAATCGATTTGGCATGGGCCCGGAGCTGATTTATCTTCAAATCGGCGAAATGCGACGGACTTTTGCGCAGATGGGTGCCGCTCTCGTCAATAATGCCCATCAACAGGTAGGGAATGGCCATGCGCGAATACGGCGGTTCCGCCTCGTCGCCGACCAGCGTGATGCTGTCCTTCGGTGCCTGGCGGCGAATGGTTTCGGCGGCAATCACGCCCGCCGGTCCGGCGCCGAGAATGACATGGTGGGTCATGAAGCCGTTCTCCAGAATTTAAAAAGGGCAGGCCAAGCCAAACGACAAGCGTGGGGGTTTGCTCTTTACACCAGCAGGGGCCGCGGAACCGGCTTTGCCGGGCCGCAGGCGCAGCGGCCTCCCCAGGGGGCAGCGCAGCACACGCAGTGGCAAGCGTGGGGGTGTCTCTCCCACACCAGCAGGGGCTGCGGAACCGGCTTCGCCGGGCCGCAGGCGCAGCGCCCCCCTGGGGGGCAGCGCAGTACGCGAAGCGACCAGCGTGGGGGCCACATTCAGAGGCTCAGGCGCTCGCGGGTTTGCGCCGTCGGCACGCCTTCGCTGTCCCAACCGCGCGCGGCGTAGTATTTGGGCAGCATCTCGGCCAGCATGTTGACCTTGCCCTTGGCCGGGCCGGTCTTGGCGGCCTCTGTCAGCAGACGCTTGGGCAGCGAGTCGTCGGCCCGGGTGAAGCCGGCGGCGTTGTTGAACTCGCGCTCCATGTTCCAGATGCGCTCGCCGATTTTCTCCAGTTCCTCGGTGGTGTACTGCTCGCCGCAGGCCGCCTGCAACTGCGGCGCCACATCGGCCAGGCCCCAGGCAAAGGAGGTGAAGACGCAGATCCCGGCCGAGTCGAACACTGCGGTTGCATCCTGGAAGGCCTTGACTAGCTCGGGCTTGCCTTCGTGCTCCAGCGGGTCGGTCTTGACCGGAATGCCCAGCACCTCAGACGCCACGGTGTAGCCGCGCAAGTGGCAGCCGCCGCGGTTCGACGTGGCGTAGGCCAGGCCTATGCCCTGGATGGCGCGGCCGTCGTAGGCCGGGAATTCCTGGCCCTTGGACGTCATCGACAGGTCGGGATGGCCGTATTTGGCGGTCAGGCGTTTGGAACCCTGGCCGATTTCCTTGCCAAAGCCGCGGCCGTGGACGGTTTCCTCGGTCAGAAAGGCCAGCGCCGCCGCCGAGCCGAAGGGCGCTTCAATGCCGATCTGCTCCTTAGCTAAAACGCCCATTTCATACAGCTCCATCACCGCGCCCACGGTGGCGCCAAAGCTGATCGGGTCTATGCCCTCCTCGTTGCACAGCATGGTGGCGTACTGCAGCGCCTCCAGGTCCTTCACGCCATTGGCCGCGCCCAGCGCCCAGGCGGCCTCGTACTCCAGCCCGCCCGAAGCGCCCCAGTACTGCGGCTTGTTGGCCACCGTGAAGTGCGTCGGGTCAATCTTGCTGATGCGGCCGCAGGCGATGGTGCAGCCAAAGCAGGCCTGGTTGGTCACCAGCTGCGCCTTGCCGTCGCTCGCGCGCGGCGCGGCCATGGCCTCGGCCGAGATGTCCCTGGCGCCCTCGAACTGCACATCCTGGTGGTTGCGCGTCGGCAGGCCGCCAATCTCGTTGATCACATTCATCAGCACCTGGGTGCCAAAGGTGGGCAGGCCCTGACCGGTGACGGCGTTGTCGGCCAGGATTTTCTTCTTCTCGTAGGTGACCTTCATGAAGGCCTTGGGGTCGCGGATATTGCCCACGCCCTTGGTGCCTCGCACGGCAATGGCCTTGAGGTTCTTGCTGCCCATGACGGTGCCCACGCCCGAGCGCCCGGCGGCGCGGTGCAGATCGTTGATGACGGCCGCGTAGAGCACGCCGTTTTCACCCGCCTTGCCGATGCACGAGACGCGAATCAGCGGATCCTGCAGGCTCTTCTTGATCAGCGGTTCGGTCTCCCAGACGCTCTTGCCCCAGAGGTGGGCGGCGTCGCGCAGCTCGGCCACGTCGTCGTTGATGTAGAGGTAGACCGGCTTGGGCGACTTGCCCTCGAAAATCACCATGTCCCAGCCCGCCATCTTCAGCTCGGCGCCCCAGTAGCCGCCCGAATTGGAGCAGGCAATCGCGCCGGTCAGCGGGCTCTTGGTGATCACGGTATAGCGCCCGCCTGTCGAGGCCATGGTGCCGGTCAACGGGCCGGTGGCCCAGATGATCTTGTTGTCGGGCGACAGCGGATCGACCTTGGGGTCGACCTCGGACACCAGGTATTTGCTGCCCAGGCCGCGCGAGCCCAGGTAGGCGCGCGCCCAGTCCATGTTGAGGGGTTCGGATTTGACGGTGCCGGCGCTCAGGTCGACGCGAAGGATTTTTCCAGCCCAGGACATGATCGTGACTCCTTAATTGGCGGAAGGCTGGTTGCCCAGCTTGTCGGCCCATTGCTGCATGCGGCCCAGACCGGTCCAGTTGGCGTCGATGAAGGTGATGGCCTGGGTCGGGCAGGCCTCGGCGCAGGCGGGTGCGCCGCCGCACAGGTCGCACTTTTGCACCTTGCCGGTTTCCTGCACATAGTTGATGGTGCCAAACGGGCAGGCGATGGTGCAGACCTTGCAGCCCACGCAGGTAGAGTCGTTCACCACCTTGGCGCCCGTCAGCTTGTCCACGGTGATGGCCTCGACCGGGCAGGCATGCAGGCACCAGGCCTCGTCGCACTGGGTACAGGTGTAGGGCACTTTCTTGCCGGTGTCGTGGAAGTCGAAGACCTTGATGCGCGACTTGGCCGGTGCGAAAACGCCGTAGTTCTCGAAGGAACAGGCCATCTCGCACTGCAGACAGCCGGTGCATTTCTCCGGGTCGATGTGCAACACCTTTTGCATGAAGAAACTCCTTGGGTCACGCCAAGAGCTGGCGTTGCTATGAATTGACTTGCATAGCCATTGTTGGATTCAAACCGCCGAAAAACCCTAGGGAAAACCCTTAACAATTCTCAAATATCCTGAAAAGGCGGCGCCTGCGACCCAGCAGCCCTGGCACCGCTGGCAAAAACACGTAGGCCGCGCTGCCCGCAGCCAATCTATAGTGGCCTCATTTCACTGACTGACAGAGAGCTTTCATGTACACACCTCCCAGCCATCCCAGCCGACGCGACGCCCTTCAACGCGGCCTGAAAGCCGGCGGCGCGCTGGCCGCCGTTGCCGCCTTTCCCGGCCTGCTCGGCAGCGCCCATGCGCAAGCCGCCTGGCCGACCAAGCCGATACGCCTGATCGTTCCCTTCGCGCCCGGCGGCAGTTCGGAAATCGTTGCACGCTCGGCCGCCAACGAGCTGGGCAAGACCCTGGGCCAGTCGGTATTTGTCGACAACAAGCCCGGCGCCGGCGGCAACATCGCCATGCAGGAATGCGCTTCCAGCAGCGACGGCCACACCATGATCCTGGGCCACATCGGCACTTTCGCGGTCAACCCTTTCATGTACGACAAGCTGCCCTTTGACACCGAAAAGGATTTCAAGCCGATCTCGCTGCTCGCCAAGGTGCCCAGCCTCTACGTGGTCAACGCCAGCGTGCCGGCGAAAAACCTCAGGGAATTCATCGCGCTGGCCAGGTCAAAACCCGGCCAGCTCAACTACGGCTCGGCCGGCAACGGCAGCGCCGGCCACCTGGCTTTTGAATACCTGAAGATGGTCAGCGACACCTTTGTGCTGCATGTGCCCTACCGCGGCACCGGCCCGCAACTCACCGATCTGCTGGCCGGCCGGCTCGATGCTGCCAGCGTGGGCGCACCGGCCATCCTGGCGCACATCAAGTCGGGCAAGCTGCGCTGCATTGCCACCGGCACCAGGGAACGCCTGCCCCAGTTGCCCGACGTGCCGACGGTAGCCGAGAGCGGCTACCCCGGTTTTGAAATGACGCAGTGGTATGGCCTTAACGCGCCGTCCAGCATGCCTGCAGCGGCCATCGACAAGATCGCCACGGCCTGCGCCATGGCCATGCGCAACCCGCAGGCCACCGAACGCCTGCGCGGCGACACCGCGCTGCCGATTGGCGACACGCCGGCACAATATGCCGCCTTCATCCGGGCCGAGCAGACGCGCTGGAAGCAGGTCATCGCCCGCGCAAAGATCAAGGCGGACTGAACGCCAGGCGGCGCCGGGCGTCCGAAAAGCCCTTTAAGGCGTGGCAGATTCAAGTACGAAGTGCAACGTTCATAAACGGGTTGGGCCAAGGGCCAGTAGCATGGGCTCTTTGCGACCAGCCAGTCTCAACGAAGCACCATGACGTACCAACACTTGA
>JBKJKI010000067.1:0-6218 GCA_046597475.1 Polaromonas sp.
AACCAAACTGTTCGCGCAGCGGATCGAGGCCTTGGGCTGCGACTACCTGGACGCGCCGGTGTCCGGCGGCGACGTCGGGGCCAGGAACGCGGCGCTGTCCATCATGGTCGGTGGCAAGGCCGAGGTGTTCGAAAGGGTCAAGCCGGTGTTCGAATTGCTGGGCAAGAACATCACGCTGGTGGGTGGCAGCGGCGACGGCCAGACCTGCAAGGTGGCCAACCAGATCGTCGTGGCCCTAACCATCAATGCGGTGGCCGAAGGCCTGCTGTTCGCGGCCCGCGCCGGCGCCGACGCCAGCAAGGTGCGCCAGGCGCTGATGGGTGGTCTGGCCACCTCGCGCATCCTGGACATCCTGGGCGAGCGCATGATCAAGCGCACCTTCGATCCGGGCTTCCGCGTCGCGTTGCACCAGAAGGACCTGAACCTCGCACTGGGCGCGGCCAAGCAACTGGGCCTGGCGCTGCCGGCTACGGCCAATGCGCAGCAGCTGTTCAGCGTCTGCGTTGCCAACGGCGGTGCCGCCTGGGACCACTCGGGCATGGTGCGCGCCCTTGAAAAGATGGCCAACTTCGAGATTGGCCAGAAGGCCGTTTGAGCGGACTTTGGCAACCGGTGCCCACGATGAACACCTCTGACCAGCTTCCCGAGACACCGCAGGCACTGTTGCGCCGCATGTTCGACGCTGCCATTGCCTCCGCCCAGCCGGCGCTTTGCATCCCTCCTCATCTGCCGGATCCGCAGAGTATCGGCACGGGTCGCCTGATCGTGATCGGCGCCGGCAAGGCATCGGCTGCGATGGCCCGCGCCGTCGAGGATCACTGGTCGGGGCCGTTGACCGGTCTGGTGGTGACACGCTACGGCTATGCGGTGCCGTGCGAGCGCATCGAGATCGTCGAAGCCGCCCATCCTGTGCCCGACGCGGCCGGAGAGGCTGCGGCGGCACGGCTGCTGCAGTTTGTGCAGGGACTCAAGGCCGAAGATCTGGTGCTGTGCCTGATCTCGGGCGGCGGCTCCTCGCTGTTGCCGTTGCCGGCGCCGGGCCTGACGCTGGAGCACAAGCAGGCGGTCAGCCGCGCACTGCTCAAGTCCGGCGCCACCATCAGCGAGATGAACTGCGTTCGGCGCCACCTGTCGGCCATCAAAGGCGGGCGGCTGGCGGCAGCGTGTCATCCGGCACGGGTGCTGACGCTGCTGATCTCCGATGTGCCCGGCGACGACCCGATGGATATCGCCTCCGGTCCCACGGTGGCCGACCCCACGACCTGCGAGGACGCGCTGGCCGTCATCCGCCGCTACGGCATTGACGTGCCGGCGGAGGTGATGGAGGTGCTGCAAAGCGGCCGGGGCGAATCCGTCAAGCCCGGTGACCCGCGGCTGGCGGGCACCGAGGTGCGCATGATCGCCACGCCGCAAATGGCACTCGAAGCTGCCGCCGTCGTGGCCCGTGACTCGGGGATCACTCCCTACATTCTGGGCGACGCGCTGGAAGGCGAGGCCAGCGACGTGGGCAAGGTGCTGGCCGGCATTGCCCTGCAGGTGGCCGGGCGCGGCCAGCCTATGCCAGCGCCCTGCGTGCTCCTGTCGGGCGGCGAGACCACCGTCACCGTGCGCGGCAACGGCCGGGGCGGGCGCAATGTGGAGTGGCTGCTGGCCGCCGGCATCGCGCTGCACGGCCATCCGCGCATTCATGCGCTGGCTGGTGATACCGACGGCGTTGATGGGCAGGAGGAGATTGCCGGCGGCTACTGGGCACCGGATTCGCTGGAACGCGCCTGGGCGCTCGGGCTGCGGCCGCTGGACAGCCTTGCCAACAACGACGGACACGGCTTTTTCGAGGCGTTGGGCGACTCGGTGATCACCGGCCCCACGCTGACCAATGTGAATGACTTCCGCGCCATCCTGATCGATGCGCCAACTACCGGGAACTGAATCATGCGTAGAACCAGAAATGCCAAAATCGTCGCCACCCTGGGCCCCGCCAGCTCGGACAAGGACATCGTTCGCGGGCTGTTCCTGGCTGGCGTCGACGTGTTCCGGCTGAACTTCAGCCACGGCAGCGCCGACGACCATCGCGCCCGCTTCGCGGTGCTGCGCGAACTGGAAAAGGAAACCGGCCGCCCGATCGGCATCCTGGCCGACCTGCAAGGCCCCAAGCTGCGGGTGGGCGTGTTTGCCGACGGCCCGGTCATGCTGGCCGAGGGCCAGGCTTTCCGCCTTGACCTGGACGCGGCGCCGGGCAATGTCCAACGTGCCCGCCTGCCGCATCCCGAGATCTTCGCCGCGCTGGTGCCTGGCGCCGAGCTGCTGCTTGACGACGGCAAGCTGCGTCTGGTGGTCGAGCGCTGCGGCCCCGACTTCGCCGAAACCCGCGTGGTAGTCGGCGGCAAGCTGTCCGAACGCAAGGGCGTGAACGTTCCCGGCGTCATGCTGCCCATCACGGCGCTGACCGAAAAAGACCGGCGCGACCTGGCGCTGGCGCTGGAGCTTGGCGCCGACTGGATCGCGCTGTCCTTCGTGCAGCGGCCAGAGGACGTGTCCGAGGCCCGCGCGCTGATCGGCGACCGCGCCGCGATCGTGTCCAAGCTTGAAAAGCCCTCCGCCATCGAGCGCCTGGACGAGATCGTTGCGCTATCGGACGCGGTGATGGTGGCGCGTGGCGACCTGGGTGTTGAGCTGCCGGCCGAGCGCGTGCCGGCGATCCAGAAACGCATCGTTCGCAGCAGCCGCCGCTTTGGCAAGCCGGTGATCGTCGCCACGCAGATGCTGGAGTCCATGATCGACAGCCCGGTGCCTACCCGCGCCGAAGCTTCCGACGTGGCCACCGCGATTTACGACGGCGCCGACGCCGTCATGCTGTCGGCCGAATCGGCCTCGGGCAAGTTCCCGATCGAGGCCGTGAAGATGATGAACCGTATCATCGAGCAGGTCGAGGGCGACCCGCAATACCGCCAGCTGATCGACGCCTCGCATACCGCGGCGCGCCCGGGCGGCGACGTTGCCGAGGCGGTCTGCTGCGCCATGCGCCGCGCCGTGTCGCTGCTGCACGCGGCGGCTATCGTCTGCTACACCAGCTCGGGCCACACCAGCCTGCGCGCCGCGCGCGAGCGGCCCGAGTCGCCGATCCTGAGCCTGACGCCCAGCATCGGCGTGGCGCGTCGCCTGGCGCTGGCCTGGGGCGTGCATTCGGTCCACATTGGCGACGACGTGTCCGATGTCGACCAGATGACCGCAACCGCCTGCGATGTGGCGCGCAGCGAGAAGTTCGCCAACAGCGGCCAGACCATCGTGGCGATTGCCGGCATGCCGTTTGGCAGCCCTGGCACGACCAATCTGATACGCATTGCTACCGTTTAAGACGCAAAAACTTCGGAGTGTTTCTCATGAGCCAGATTACCGGCCTTCGTGGCCTTGAAATTCTTGATTCACGCGGCAACCCCACGGTCGCCGCCGAAGTCACCCTTGGCTGTGGCGCGCGCGGCTATGCGGCGGCCCCGTCGGGCGCATCCACTGGTTCGCGTGAAGCGCTTGAGCTGCGCGACGGCGATGCCAAACGCTACGGCGGCAAGGGCGTGCTGCGCGCGGTCGGCCATGTCAATGGCGAACTGCGCACCGCGCTGCTGGGAACCGACGGCGCCGACCAAGCGGCGCTGGACGCCAGGCTGATCCAGCTCGACGGCACCGCCGGCAAGTCCCGCCTGGGCGCCAATGCGGTGCTGGCCGTGTCGCTGGCCACGGCCCGGGCCGCGGCCGCGAGCAAGGGCGTTCCGCTGTACCGCCATCTGGGACTGCAGCAGCAGTTCACGCTGCCCGTACCCATGATGAACATCATCAACGGCGGCGCGCATGCCGACAACAACGTGGACATCCAGGAGTTCATGATCCTGCCGGTGGCCGCGCCCAGCTTTGCCGAGGGCCTGCGCTGGGGCGCCGAGGTGTTCCAAGCGCTCAAGTCCCAGCTCAAGACGGCCGGCATGGCCACCTCGGTCGGCGACGAAGGCGGCTTTGCGCCCAACCTGCCGTCCAACACGGCGGCGCTGGACGTGATTCTGCAGGCGATTGAAAGCGCGGGCTTTCGCCCTGGACGCGATATCTGGCTCGGCCTGGACGCCGCCAGCACCGAGTTCTTCGAGGACGGCCGCTATGTGCTGGCGTCGGAAGGCCAGCGCTTTGACTCGGCCCGTTTTGTCGACTGGCTGGCCGGGCTGGTGCGCCAGTACCCGATTTTGTCAATCGAAGACGGCATGGCCGAAGACGACTGGGCGGGCTGGAAGCTGCTGACCGACAAGGTGGGCAGCCAGGTCCAGCTGGTTGGCGACGACCTCTTCGTCACCGACGCGGCAACGCTTGGCAAAGGCATTGCCGGCGGCGTGGCCAATGCCATCCTGATCAAACCCAACCAGATCGGCACGCTCAGCGAGACGCTGGACGCGATTGCGCTGGCCACCGAGAGCGGCTATGCCGCCGTGGTGTCCCACCGCTCGGGAGAGACCGAGGACACCACCATTGCCGACCTTGCGGTGGGCACCACAGCCACGCAGATCAAGACCGGTTCGCTGTGCCGCTCTGACCGCGTCGCCAAGTACAATCGCCTGCTGGTGATTGAAGACGAACTCGGCAGCGCCGCCTCTTACGCAGGACTCACCGCCTTCCAGCGATTTCTGCAGCCCCCCAAGGTTTGAAAACGGGGCTTTTTTGACACCCTGCGCCGCGTGGTCGGCGCAGGGTTTTTTTCGTTCAGGAGTGGTGCATGTTGCTGGGATTGGTGCTGTTTTACGTCGGGGCGGTGCTGATCCTCAACGGCTTGTGGATGCTGGAGCGCATTGGGGATCGGGAGATCTGGGTTATCAATCTGTTCGTCGGCTCCATCAGTCTGCTGGCAGCCTTGCGGCAGGCCTTCGGCGCGGATGCCGATGCAGCCTCGGTCAGGGCGGCTGCGCTGTCGCTGCTGTTTTCGCTCACCTACCTGTGGGTGGCGCTAAACCGCTTCACCGGGGCCGATGGTCGCGGACTGGGCTGGTTCAGCCTGTTCGTGGCCATCACCGCCGTGCCGGTGGCTGCTGATACCCTGATCGGGGCTGTGACCGCGTGGCAGATCTGGTGCGGTCTGTCCTGGGTAGCCTGGGCCGCTTTGTGGCTGCTGTTTTTTCTGCAGCTGGTGCTGCTCAAGCCGGTGTCGCGCATTGCGGCCTGGCTGGCAATTGGCGAAGGCGTGCTGACCGGCTGGCTACCGGGCTATCTGCTGCTGACCGGCTCCCTCGCCTGACTCCATTTCCAATTCAATCCGATATGCAGTTGCTTGCCTTGCCTTGCCTTGCTGTAGCACTGTCTGCAACTTCGCGTCTAATCTCAGCTTAAATTAGAAATGGAATGGGACCGGTCGTCAGGCGGCCCAAGGGCTCAGATCTATTCGGCCGGCTTGCGGTTGACCAGAACGATGCCTGCTGCCACGGTTGCCAGCGCCACCAGCAGGCCCGGTGTCACGCTTTCCCTGAGCCATACTGCGCCAAATAGCAGGGCAAACAGCGGCGTAAAAAATACAAACACCGAAATCTTGGTTGCCGGGTAGCGTCCCAGCATCCACATCCAGGCCAGGTAACTGGCAAAAGCACCAATCGCAGTCTGGAGCAGCAGCGATGTGAGAGCAAATGGACTGAACCGCCAGACCCAGACTTCGCCAAGCGCCCATGACAGGGCGGGAAAAGCCAGCGCACTCGGCGCCAGCTGGTAAAAAAGCAGTTTTTCGGCGGAGATTCTGACCAGGCTGGTGGCGCGGATCACCACGGTGGTCAGGCCCCACGCCATGCCGGCCAGGAGCGCCAGCAGGTCGCCGTGCGCGGTCGATGCAGGGCCATCCGTGAAGCCTTCGCGCAGCGCAAACGCCACCGCCACAAATGCCGCCAGCAAGCCGACCCATTGCAAGTCGCGCAGTTTTTCCGACTTGACCCAGAAAGGCAGCAGCAGCGCCACCCAGAAAGGCGAGGTGTATAAAAATACCGTCAGGCGCGAAGCCGTGGTGTATTGCAGGCCCAGGTAGATGCAGGCAAACTCCGCGCCGAAGAGCGCGCCCGCGAGCAGGCCGGCGGCCAGTGAGCCGTCACGCTTAAGGCTTTGATGATTAAGGTCCACGCCCAAAGGGACTGAAACGTTATTGGCGGATGAAGCAACAAACCTTGGCAATGGCGGCAGACCAAACGTTCCAGAACTATCGCAAGCCCACG
>JBKJKI010000309.1:0-3412 GCA_046597475.1 Polaromonas sp.
TGGAATTGCTGACCATGGCCGGCTACCCGATCAGCCAGGCCGTGATGATGATGATTCCCGAGCCCTGGGAGCAGCACACCACCATGGATGAACGGCGCAAGGCCTTTTATGAGTACCACGCCGCCATGCTGGAGCCCTGGGACGGCCCGGCGTCCATCGTCTTCACCGACGGCCGGCAGATCGGCGCCACGCTGGACCGCAATGGCCTGCGTCCCTCGCGCTACTGCGTCACCGACGATGACCTGGTCATCATGGCGTCCGAATCCGGCGTGCTGCCGATTCCCGAGCACAAGATCGTCCGCAAGTGGCGGGTGCAGCCCGGCAAGATGTTCCTGATCGACCTGGAACAGGGCCGCATGGTCGACGACGAGGAAATCAAGGCCACGCTGGCGCACAGCAAGCCCTACAAACAGTGGATTGAGAACCTGCGCATCAAGCTCGACGACCTGGCCTCTGCGCCAGCGGGTGCCGCGCCCAACGCAGTGGAGAGCCACGGCGGAGTGTCACTTCTTGATCGCCAGCAGGTTTTCGGCTATACCCAGGAAGACATCAAGTTCCTGCTGTCGCCTATGGCTGCCAATGGCGAGGAGGCCACCGGCTCCATGGGCAACGACAGCCCGCTGGCCGTGCTGTCCAACAAGAACAAGCCGCTTTACAACTACTTCAAGCAGTTGTTCGCGCAGGTGACCAATCCGCCGATTGACCCGATCCGCGAGGCCATCGTGATGTCGCTGGTGTCCTTCATCGGACCCAAGCCCAATTTGCTGGATATCAACCAGGTCAACCCGCCAATGCGTCTGGAAGTCAGCCAGCCCGTGCTGGATGGCGCCGACATGCAAAAGCTGCGCGACATCGAGGCGCATACCCAGGGCAAGTTCAAGAGCTACACGCTGGACATCACCTACCCGCTGGCCTGGGGCCGTGCGGGCGTCGAAGCCAAGCTGGCATCCTTGTGCGCCGAAGCCGTCGGTGCGGTCAAGGACGGCAAGAACATCCTGATCGTCAGCGACCGTCAGGTGAGCGCCACGCAAGTCGCCATTCCGGCCTTGCTGGCACTGTCGGCGATTCACCAGCATCTGGTGAAGGAAGGCCTGCGGACGACGGCCGGCCTGGTGGTCGAGACCGGCTCGGCGCGGGAAGTCCATCACTTCGCCGTGCTCGCCGGTTATGGCGCGGAGGCGGTTCACCCCTACCTCGCCATGGAAACCCTGGCCGAACTGTCCAGGGGCCTGCCGGGCGAGCTGAGCACCAGCAAGGCGGTTTACAACTACACCAAGGCCATTGGCAAGGGTCTGTCCAAGATAATGTCCAAGATGGGCGTCTCAACCTATATGAGCTATTGCGGCTCCCAGTTGTTCGAGGCGATTGGCCTGAACCGCGACACCGTCGATAAATTCTTTAGCGGAACGGCGACGCAGGTCGAGGGCATGGGCGTGTTCGAGATCGCCGAGGAAGCGCTGCGCATGCACCAGGCCGCCTTCAGCGACGACCCGGTGCTGGCCAACATGCTGGACGCCGGTGGCGAGTACGCCTGGCGCGTGCGCGGCGAAGACCATATGTGGACGCCGGACGCGATTGCCAAGCTGCAGCACTCCACGCGCTCCAACAACTGGAACACCTACAAGGAATACGCCCAGCTCGTCAATGACCAGAATCGCCGCCACATGACGCTGCGCGGCCTGTTCGAGTTCAGGATTGACCCCGCCAAGGCGATTCCGATTGACGAGGTCGAGCCGGCCAGGGAGATCGTCAAGCGCTTTGCCACCGGCGCCATGTCGCTGGGCTCGATCAGCACCGAAGCCCACGCCACGCTGGCCGTGGCCATGAACCGCATCGGCGGCAAGAGCAACACCGGCGAGGGCGGCGAAGATCCGGCGCGCTACCGCCAGGAGCTCAAGGGCATCCCGATCCGCAAGGGCGAGACCCTGAAAAGCGTGATCGGCGCCAAGCAGGTTGAAGTCGACCTGCCGCTGCTGGACGGCGATTCGCTGCGTTCGCGCATCAAACAGGTCGCTTCCGGCCGCTTTGGCGTCACCGCCGAATACCTGGTCTCGGCCGACCAGATCCAGATCAAGATGGCGCAGGGCGCCAAGCCCGGCGAGGGCGGCCAGCTGCCCGGCGGCAAGGTCAGCGAATACATCGGCCAGCTGCGTTACTCGGTGCCGGGCGTTGGCCTGATCTCGCCGCCGCCGCACCATGACATCTACTCCATCGAGGATCTGGCGCAGCTCATCCATGACCTGAAAAACGTCAACCCGCGCGCCAGCATCAGCGTCAAGCTGGTCAGTGAAACCGGTGTCGGCACGATTGCCGCCGGCGTGGCCAAGGCCAAGGCCGACCATGTGGTGATCGCAGGTCATGACGGCGGAACCGGCGCCTCGCCCTGGTCGTCGATTAAGCATGCCGGCTCGCCCTGGGAAATCGGCCTGGCCGAAACCCAGCAGACGCTGGTGCTCAACCGCCTGCGCGGCCGTATCCGCGTGCAGGCCGACGGCCAGATGAAGACCGGCCGCGACGTGGTCATAGGCGCGCTGCTGGGCGCCGACGAGTTCGGTTTCGCCACAGCGCCGCTGGTGGTCGAGGGCTGCATCATGATGCGCAAGTGCCACCTCAACACCTGCCCGGTCGGTGTCGCCACGCAAGACCCGGTGCTGCGCAAGAAATTCAGCGGCAAGCCCGAGCATGTGGTGAATTACTTCTTCTTTGTCGCCGAGGAAGCGCGCCAGCTGATGGCGCAGATGGGAATCCGCAAATTTGACGACCTGATTGGTCGCGCCGAACTGCTGGACATGCAAAAAGGCATTGAACACTGGAAGGCCAGCGGGCTCGATTTCAGCCGTTTGTTCTATCAGCCGAATGTGCCGGCCGACGTGCCGCGCCTGCACATGATGGAGCAGGAACATGGCCTGGAAAAGGCACTCGACGTGCGCCTGATCGAAAAATCAAAGGCCGCGCTGGAAAGAGGCGAGAAAGTGCAGTTCATCGAGGTGGCGCGCAATGTCAACCGCACCGTCGGCGCCATGCTGTCGGGCGAGCTGACGCGGCTGCGGCCCGAAGGCCTTCCCGACGACACGCTGCGCATCCAGCTTGAAGGCACGGGCGGCCAGTCCTTTGGCGCCTTCCTGGCCAAGGGCATCACGCTGTACCTGATCGGCGACGCCAACGACTACACCGGCAAGGGCCTGTCTGGCGGCCGCATCATCGTGCGCCCCAGCATCGACTTTCGCGGCGACGCCGCCAGGAACACCATCGTCGGCAACACCGTGCTCTACGGCGCGACCACCGGCGAGGCCTTCTTCAGCGGCGTGGCCGGCGAGCGCTTTGCTGTCCGCCTGTCGGGTGCGACGCCGGTGGTCCAGGGCACGGGCGACCATGGCTGCGACTACATCACGGGCGGCACGGTGGTGGTGCT
>JBKJKI010000058.1:0-6320 GCA_046597475.1 Polaromonas sp.
CCTGCCCCGCCCCTACGGGCTGTGCCCGGTGGCCCCACCCCCGGACTCTCCAAATCCCGGTTCAGGGGACATTTCTACTTTGGTCAAAAGGGGACATTTCAATTTTGCGTTGACAGGGCACAGGTGTTATTGACAGGGCACAGGTGTTATGTGACAGGGCACAGGTGTTACCAGATCCGTGCCCGGCCTTAGCCCGCCCGCAACTGCCGCAGTTTCAGGAAGGCCAGTGCCGCCATGATTGCGTCATTGAGGGCATCATGGGCCGGCCACAGCGGCAGATCCAGATCCTTCATCAGGCTGTCAAATCGCAGGTCGATCGCGCCGCTGTCACGCGCATGGTGGGGCAGTTGCTGGTATTTGTAGTCGTAGTACATGGCGGACACTTCTATTTTTTTCTGGGGCAAGCCCATTCCCAGCATCGGAAACAGCACGCGGTGGATCATGGCCATGTCAAACTCCAGGTAGTAGCCCACCAGCGGCCGGCTGCCTATGAAATGCATGAGTTTCATCATGGCCTCGTCGGCGCTCAGGCCCTGCGCCACATCCTGCTCGCGCAGGCGATGCACGCGCACACTGTCCGCTGAAAGGCGCCGTTTTTCAGGGCGCACCAGCAACTCCAGACGCTCGCTGGTCATGATGCGGTTGCCCCGGATGCGCACGGCGCCTATCGCGATGATGTCGTCGGCCCTGACATTCAACCCGGTGGTCTCGCAGTCCAGCGCCACCCATTCCTGGTCGGGTGCCGGATCCCACATGAAGCGAAACCGCGGATCGCCCAGGTGGTACAGCAGCCACTCCCGCTTGAGCGCCGCGACCCAGGCTGGAGCCGACAGTCCCGAGCCGCTCACAAGGCCTCCAGGTGGAAGCGCTGGTTCAGCAAGGCCTTGAATTGCTTGACCACGCCCAGCGTGTCCTTGAGCAAATCACGGTCAAGACTGCTGAGTTTGTCGACCTGAATCTCGTCCGAGGCGGCGCGCCCGGTTTCCAGCATCTGCAAGCCGGTTTTCAGCTTCAGCCCCATGAAGAAGTGCAGGCTGTCGACCAGGTCCGCGGCCAGTTTCCCGGGCAGCTTTCCCGCCGCAACCAGGGCGTCGATACGCTCCGTGGTCGAGCTGGCGCTGATGTTGTGGGCCAGCGCCAGGCTGCGTACGCCATGCACCAGCGGAAACATGCCCGCTTTCTTGATGTCCAGCGTGTCCTTGCCCGGATCACCCAGAAAAGGCAAATGACTCCACCAGGCAGCGCTGCTGCCAAACGCATTGACCGGCGCGGCAAACCGCGCCAGCATGGCATCGTTGTCGGCCGTCATTTCAGACACCGCCGCCCGCACCTGCTACAGCAAGGCCCGGTCGCCGCACACCGCGTGGGCATCCAGAAATATAGCCAGGGCCATGAGGCTGTCGGGGCTGGCCGTCATCCACCACAAGCGCGCCGTCTGGCTGAAGTCGCTCACGCTCAGGCACCACTGCGGATTGCTGACCATGATGTTGCCCGGGCATGGCGGGTAACCAAAATCAGCCAGCGCCTCCGAGAATTTCCGGCACACCCCGGCCACGTCCACGGGGCACACATAGCCATCGCGCAGCACCAGGCCATTGTCCTGATCGGTCTTGAGCACCTGCTCGCCCCGCCCTTCGCTGCCCATCACGAACAGGCAGCTGTTTGCCACCAGGTCGGTCGGCGCGATCAGCTGCCAGGCGCGCTCGAACAGCTTGGCGTTGAGTTCCTGCACCAGGCGGGCAATCATGTTGACCTTGGTGCCGCTGCGGTGCAGCAGGGAAATAAGCCGGGTGATCTGCTCGGCCGCCAGCTTGAGGGTAGCCACATCCTGGGCATCCAGAATCTGGACGTTGATCAGGTAAGAGTGGTTGGACAGGAAGCTGAAGAGGTCAAGGGCCTCCAGCACGCCGGTAATCTGCTCGCCTTCGGCCACCACGACGCGATGCACCTTGTGCTTGATCATGACCGCCAGCGCATTGCCCAGCTGCTCACTGGGCCTGACCTTGATCAATGAATAGTTGGTCAGCGTCCCGACGGCCAGACTATCCAGCGGCGTGCCGTCGAGAATGGCGCGCTGCAGGCCCGTGACGGTAAATATCCCTACTGCGGGCGGATTGACATGCCGGTCACGCACCAGCAGGGTGGTGGTACGCAGCGCATGGAATTGCCTGACCACTTCCAGGATGGATGTGTCGGCATCGACAAAGTGCGCGGTGCGCACAAAGGCCTCATCCACGCGCGCCATGGTCAGCGACTGCAGCTCATGCCGGCTTTGCCGCTCGGACAAGGCACTGAGCTTCTGGGACAAATCCGAAAACAGCAGCGCCCCGAAGGTGACATTGCCCGCGATCAGGTCACTGACGGTCTGCCTGGCCAACTGGTAGGCCACCACTTCCTCCGCCGCCACAAACCGGCTGCTGACCTTGCCCGCCATCAGCCCCCGGCCATCAAAGCAGTCGTCCGGGCCGTAGGTGGTGACCACTTCGCTGCCATCGAACTGCTGCACGAAACCCTTGATGATGACAAACAGGTGGGTGGCTTGCTCCCCCAGCGCCAGAATGGTGGCGCCTTGCGGAAAGTAGGCAATATCCACACTGCCCTGCACCAGGCTCTGTTCCGCCGGCGTCAGGCAGTCAAACGGAGAAGCCGAAAAATTGAATGCGCTGGGCATGTGCCGAACTCCCTGGTGTGGACTTGCTCAGCGCATTCTTGCACGGCCATGCAGCCACTTTACTGACGTTTAAGCCCCGTGCGCACATTGGCGCCAGCATCCCATTCAGGGCCGTCGAACCAGGCGTCCCCCAGCAGGTAGTCGCGCAACATGGGCAAGGCATCCAGGCCCCAGAAAATCCGGCCATCGACGACGAAGGTGGGCACACCAAACACGCCAAGCGCAATCGCCTCTTCCGTGTTGCTTCTCAGTTGCGCCTTGACTTCGTCGCCCTGCGGCTCACGCAGCGGCGCCAACTGCTGCTTCAGCACCTCCAGCCGCTGCGCATCAGCCGCCTCGGCGCCACCACGCCAGACGTGGCGAAAAATGGTTTCGCACACATAGCGATTGGGTGAAGCCGGCTCGGCCCCGGGACTGCAGGCAAGCGCCAGCCGCAGCAGCGGCAAGGGACTGAAGGGATGGCTGGCCGGCATCTGCAGGGGAAGGCCCCGGCTGCGCGCCAGCCGCAGCACCTGGCGGTAAGTCCAGTCGCGCTTGGGGACAATCTCGGCCGGACCCAGCTGGCCATGGTGCTTGAGCATGGCGGCGAACAATACTGGTTTGTAGCTGACGCTGTAGCTGATGTCCAGCAGGGCTTGCGGCAGCAGTTCAAACGCCAGATAGGCATAGGGCGAGATGAAGTCGAGATAACAGCTGATCTGCTTCAGGGTGGCGGCAGGCGGCTGCGGGTTCATGGCGGTCATGCCTGCAAGGCGGCCATGCGCTGCACTATGATTTTCCAGGTGGCGCGCTTGCCGTCATTGTCGGCACGGCTCCACGCGGCGATCTCTTCCACGGTGCGAAAACAGCCTTCGCACAGGCCAGACCTGGCATTCATGCGGCAGATGGAAATGCAGGGCGATGGAACATCGTCCTCCAGTCCAACCGTGCGGGCGCGCATCGTGACCAGGCTGATGGCGCGTTGCAGATTCAGCCTCTCCTCATCGTCATTCACCGCCAGGTCCGCCACTGGCGCATCCGTTAACGTCTGCAGCTGCTGCGGCGAGAGCTGGAACACGCCATGCGGATGGCCGGCCGCCGCCCAAATGGCCTCGAAGCGAAACAGCGACTGGTCGATCAGCGTGACCGAGGGCATCGCATGCGCCAGCGGCGACACGCCGCCAATCGAGAAACCGGTCCGTGCTTTGACAAAGGCCGCATCCGCGCGCCCCAGCCGCCGGCCGTCGGCGCAGACCAGGGCTTCGACCTTTTTCTCGTCCACCCGCTGGTCGCCCGAGGTGACCACCAGCACGGCTGCATCGTCTGACTTGCGGCGAAAAACAATGCTCTTGGCAATCTGGCCGACCAGCACGCCCAGCGCATCGGCCGCCTGCTGCGCGGTGCGTGCAGCATCGTCAAGCATGAGGGGCGCATGGGGATGGCCGCTGGCATGCAAAATCGCCGCGACGCGTTGCACGCCCTCCGGCAACGGCTTCAGCTCCGAACCGCACATAGTGAGCCCCCACGCTTTTCACTTCGTGTAATGCGCTGCCCCCCGAGGGGGATCATCCTTGCTTGGGGCGGCCCGGCGCGGAAATTAGGTGCCCCCACGCTTGTCGCTACGCATACTGCGCTGCCCCCCGACGGGGCTGTGCTTGCTTGGGGCGGCCCTGCGCGGCGCACCATCAGCCAGCCCTCTTGTTCAGCAAGGCCGTGGCAGCCCGGGAGTTCGGCTTGCGCTCCAGAAAATCGCTGATGAATTTGCCCGCATCGACCAGCTTGTCCAGGTCAATGCCGGTTGCTATGCCCATGCCATGCAGCAGATAGACCACGTCTTCAGTCGCCACATTGCCCGTTGCCCCCTTGGCATACGGGCAGCCCCCCAGCCCGGCAGACGAAGTGTCAAACTGCCAGACGCCCATTTGCAGCGCCGCCAGCGTGTTGGCCAGCGCCTGGCCATAGGTATCGTGAAAATGGCCAGACACGTCGTTGATGTCGTAAGACTTAAGCGCAGCCTCCATGGCGCGCTGCACCTTGAGCGGCGTGCCCACGCCAATGGTGTCGGCCACGCCGATGTGCTGCACGCCGATCTCCTTCATTAACCGCGCCACCATCGCTACGCGTTCCGGCGCGATCTCGCCCTCGTAAGGACAGCCCACGGCGCATGAAATGGCGCCGCGCACAGGGATGCCGTTGGCCCTGGCGCTAGCTACCACCGGCCGGAAGCGCTCAATGCTTTCGGCAATCGAGCAATTGATGTTGCGCTGGCTGAAGGCTTCGCTGGCCGCGCCGAACACCACGATCTCGTCGGGCCACAGCGCGCGCGCCGGTGCCATGGCCGCCTCCAGCCCCTTCATGTTGGGGGTGAGCACCGAATAGCGCACGCCCGGCTTGCGCCGGATGCCGGCCATCACCTCGGCGTTATCGGCCATCTGCGGCACCCATTTGGGCGAGACAAAACTGGTGACCTCTATTTCCGTGAGGCCGGCGTTCTGCAGGCGGTGCACCAGCTCCACCTTGACGGCGGCAGGCACGGGCTCTTTTTCATTCTGCAGGCCGTCACGCGGTCCGACATCGACGAGTTTGACTTTGGGAGGAAGGTTCATCACTTCAGTATCCTTTTTTTGTGTCAACCCTGCCCGCAAGGCTGGCAATGGGTGCGCCGTTTTCCAGCGCGCGAATTTTCCCGGCAATCTGCGCGACGCTTTCTTCGCGCAGCGTGCGGGCCGAGGTGTGCGGCGTGATGCTGATTTTCGGATGTTGCCAGAACGGATGCTCAGCAGGCAGCGGCTCGGTGCGAAACACATCGAGCGTGGCGCCCGCCAGGTGGCCGCTGTCAATCAGCGCGATCAGGTCTTCGTCCACCAGGTGGCTGCCGCGCGCCACATTGATGACATAGCCGCCGGGCTTCAAGCGGGCTAGCGTGTCCCGCCGCATGATGTTTTCGGTCTCCCGCGTCAGGGGCAGCAGGCACACCAGGATGCGGCTTGCCGCCAGAAAATCGTTGAAACCGGCCTCGCCCGAAAAGCACTGCACGCCGGGAATGGCTTTGGCCGACCGGCTCCAGCCCATCACCGGAAAATCAAACTGCGCCAGCATGCGCCCCACCCGCTCTCCCAGCACGCCCAGACCCATCACGCCAACCGGAAAATCCGTGCGCAAGCGCGGCTTGCGGTACGACCACAAGCCCTGGGCCACGTCAGCCTCGTAGCCATCGAACTCACGAAAATGCCGGATCACCGCATGGCAGACATATTCGGCCATCTGCGCCGACATGCCCGCGTCATCCAGCCTGACGACAGCAAGGCCGGGCGGCAGGCGCAGCTTCATCAGCGCATCAACGCCGGCGCCGATGTTGAAGAGGCCCTTGAGTCGGGTCTGCTCGTCAATGAATTGTTGCGGAGGCGTCCAGACCACGGCGTAGTCGGCCAATGGGGCGCCCGCAGACCAAACCTCCACCTCGGCGGCAGGAAAGGCGGCTCGCAGGCCTTCCAGCCAGGGCTGGGCTTTGGTGCCGATACAGCAAAAACTGATGCGCATTCATTCATCCAGAAAATTTGGTTCGTCAGTAAAAATCGTGGGCCAGTTTTGGCTCAGGAAGTTTGCCAAGTACATGATATAGCGAGAGTTCTGTCGCTTTGAATGAGCGAAATCCGTACGCTTTTCTCAT
>JBKJKI010000155.1:0-24336 GCA_046597475.1 Polaromonas sp.
CGCTGTGCGCGATGTCGGCCAGCGCGGCGATGTCGCAGACCTCCGTCAGCGGATTGGTCGGCGTTTCGGCGAACAGCAGCTTGGTGGTGGGCCGCATGGCCGCGCGCCACTGGGCAACGTCGGTCTGCGAGACAAACGTGGTTTCAACGCCGAACTTGGCAAATTCCTTGCCGAACAGGTTCAGTGTCGAGCCGAACACCGATTGCGAGCACACGACATGGTCGCCCGCCCGAAGCAGGCCCATGCAAATCATCAGGATGGCGCCCATGCCGCTGGAAGCGGCGATGGCGGCCTCCGTGCCTTCCATCGCCGCCAGCCGCTGCTCGAAGCCGGCCACCGTCGGATTCGCCGTGCGGGAATAGGTAAAGCCCGGCTCGGTGCCGGCAAAGCGGCGCGCCGAGGTCTCGGCATCGGGCTGCACAAAGCCGCTGGTCAGGTACAGCGCCTCGGAGTTCTCGCCATACTGGCTGCGCTCTATGCCGACATGCACGGCCAGGGTGTCGGGGTGCAGGTTGTCAGGCAGTTTTCTCTCGGTCATCTCAAGCCTCCTGGGGGTTGGGCAGCGCCAGGCGTGAGACATCGACATCGCTGTCCTCGCCGATTTTCTCGGCGGTGTCGGCGCGCTGGGAATTCATCGCCGCGATGGTTTCGGCCGTCACGTCGCCGGTGACATAAACGCCGTCAAAACAGGAGGCATCAAAACCATTGAGCGCGGGGTTGAGCGAGCCAATGGCGCGTTTCATGCCCTCCACGTCCTGGTAAATCAGCGCGTCACAGCCGATCACCTGGCGGATTTCTTCCACCGTGCGGTCATGCGCGACCAGCTCGCCCGGCGTCGGCATGTCGATGCCGTAGACATTGGGGTAACGCACCGGCGGCGCGGCGCTGGCCAGGTAGACCTTGCGCGCGCCGGCGTCGCGCGCCATCTGCACGATCTCGCGGCTGGTGGTGCCGCGCACGATGGAGTCGTCGACCAGCAGCACATTGCGGCCCTTGAACTCGCTGGCAATCACATTGAGCTTCTGGCGCACGGATTTCTTGCGCACGCCCTGCCCCGGCATGATGAAGGTGCGGCCGACGTAGCGATTTTTGACAAAACCCTCGCGGTAGGGAATGCCCAGCAGATGCGCCAGCTGGGTCGCGCTGGGGCGGCTTGATTCGGGTATGGCCATGATCACGTCGATCTCGTTGGGCGGCACCGTGGAGACCACGCGCTTGGCCAGCGTTTCACCGAGGTTGAGCCTGGCCTGATAGACCGAAATGCCGTCAAGCACCGAATCGGGACGCGCCAGATAGACAAACTCAAAAATGCAGGGCATGAGCAGCGGCCTGGCCGCGCATTGCTCGGCATGCACCTTGCCATCCATGTCCACGAACACTGCTTCGCCAGGAGCGATGTCACGATCGAACTGATGCGCCGTGCCTTCCAGCGCCACCGATTCGCTGGCCACCATCACGGTGTCGCCGTCTTCATTCTTGCCGTGGCCCATGCACAGCGGGCGAATGCCAAACGGGTCGCGAAAGGCGAGCAGCCCGTGGCCGGCAATCAGCGCCACCACCGCATAGGAGCCCCTGACGCGCTTGTGCACGCCGCGCACCGCGGTAAACACATCGGCCGGTGTCAGCGCCAGGCCCCGCGTGGTTTTCTCCAGCTCGTGCGCCAGCACATTGAGCAGCACCTCGGAATCACTGTCGGTGTTGATGTGGCGGTGGTCGGTGTTGAACAGCTCGGCCTTGAGCTCGGCCGCGTTGGTCAGGTTGCCGTTGTGCGACAGCACCAGGCCAAAGGGCGCATTGACGTAAAAAGGCTGCGCCTCGTCCTCGCTGTAGGCGTTGCCAGCCGTGGGGTAGCGCACCTGACCCAGCCCGACATTGCCCGGCAAGGCGCGCATGTTGCGGGTGCGGAACACGTCGCGCACCATGCCCTTGGCCTTGTGCATGTAGAACTTGCGTCCCTGCTGGGTGACGATGCCGGCGGCATCCTGGCCGCGGTGCTGCAGCAGCAGCAGGCCGTCGTAAATCAGCTGGTTGACCGGCGCTTTGCTGACGATGCCGACTATGCCGCACATGGTGTTGCCTTCATGATGTGTTGATCTCTCAGGGTAAATTCAAAAATAATTAATTCAGATATTTAGCAAACTGCTCCGGCAGCACCGGCCTGATGCCTTGCAGCGTGGCCGTCAGCGCGCTCGCGCCCCTGGACTCCTGCCACCAGGGACTGGACTTGAGCGCCGTCATGTTCATCACCACCGTGGCGGCGAGCAGCAGGATCACGCCGCGCAACACGCCGAAGGCCGCGCCCAGTGTCCGGTCCACCGGCCGCAAGCCAATCGCCTCGACCAGCTTCTTCAGCAAAAAAGCCAGCAGGCCTGCCGCAAACACGGCGGCGATAAAAACCAGCACAAAGGCCGCCGCATAACGCACCGGCTCGGACGCCGACTGCAACGGCAGCAGCGTCGCGGCGTGGGGGGCATACCACTGCGCCACATAAAACGACACCGCCCAGCCCAGCACCGACAAGACCTCGTAGACCAGCCCGCGCCACGCGCCCAGCAGCAGGGAAAAGAGCAAAACACCGCCTAAAACCCAGTCCAGCGTCGTCACGTCCGGGCAACCGTTTACAGGGTCAGCACCGCTGCCGACAGACCCAGCGCCTTGATTTTCCCGACCGCATGATCCGCCTCGGCCTTGCTGGCAAACGGCCCCACGCGCACCCGGGTGCGCTTGCCGTCCTTGGTATCCGCCACCTGGGTATAGGTCTTGAGACCGGCTTTTTCGAGCTTGCTGCGCGCTTCATCGGCCTTGGCCGAGTCGGCAAACGCGCCTACCTGTACCACCACGCGCGCGTTTGCGTCGGCTGCCACGGGTTTGGCCGGCTTGGGCTGCTGCGCCGCGCCATTGAGCAGGGCGATGGCGCGCGCGCCGTCATCCTCGGCGGCTGCCGGCTTGGCGGCGGTCTTGCTTTCAGCCTTGGCGGCCGGCTTGGGATGGGGCTTGTCGATGGCTTTCGGCTCGCCCGCAGGCTCGTTTCTGGTTTCTGTCTTCGAAACAGGCTTTGCTTCGTTTTTTATAGCAGATGGTGCCAATGCTTCCTGGGCCTGTTCGGGTTTTGACGGCAATATCTCTTCCCTGGGCGAAAGGCTTGCAGCCGCCGCCACTTTTTCGGCAGGTGGCGGCACAGCCGGCGGGCTGGGCGTGACGGCCGCCGCAGGCGCCGGGGCCGGCGCGGGAAGAACCAGCGGCTTGACGCTGTTCTTGCCGGGAATCTCGATCGGGATATCGACCGCAATCGGCCGGGGTTGCGTATCAAACAAGAGCGGAAAACCCACCACGCCGATCAGCACCAGCACGACAGCGCCAATCAGCCGGTGCTTGGCGCGTTTGCGCATGGTTTCCGCGCTTTCCGGTTGGGCCGCTGGGCCGGCAGCGGCAGCAGGTTTTGAGCCGCCCCGGCGGAAGTTGAAAAACGCCATGGTGTGTGTTGAGTCCGCGAAAAGATAGCGTTAAGGGTGGCGTCTGGGTGACCTTAAGGCCAACGTGGTCCAGGAAGGCAGACAGGTCGTCCTCCTTGCGCCCCGGCCCGCCTCAGGCATTCAGGTGCGGCGCGGAAAAACGCGGGATACCGTCCTTCAAAATGCCACCCACGGTGTAAAACGAGCCGAAGACAACAATTCTATCAGTGGGGTTTGCGGCCTTGACGGCGGCCTGCAAGGCCTGCTCAGGGCTTTTGTAAGCATTCGCAGTCGCGTCGGCGCGGGTATGGGCGGCCTGCCAGCGGGCGAGCAACTGCTCGCCCGTGGCGGCCCGCGCCGTCGGCAAATCAGTGAAATACCACTTGTCGATCAGCGGCCCCACGCGGGCGAACATGGGAGCGATATCCTTGTCGGCCATGGCGCCAAACACCGCGTGGGTGCAGGCGTAATAGCCCATGGCATCGAGGTTTTCCGTCAGCGCGGCCACGGCATGCGGGTTGTGCGCCACGTCCAGCACCAGCGTCGGCTGGCCGGGAATGATCTGGAAGCGCCCGGGCAGCTCTACCATGGACAGCCCGACACGCACCGCCTGGGCCGTCACCGGCAGGCGCTCACGCAGGGCGGTCAGCGCCGCCAGCGCGCCCGAGGCATTGACCAGCTGGTTGGCGCCGCGCAACGCCGGATAGGCCAGCCCCATGTAGCGCCGGCCTGTTTTGGCCCCCACAATTGTCACTTCGTGTACTACGCTGCCCCCCGAGGGGGCTGTACGGCCTTGGGGCGGCCCGGCGTCCGCACGCCCGACCCAGCCCCACTGCTGCTTGTCGCCCGAAAAATTGAAATCATGGCCAAAGCGCCACAGGTCGGCGCCGAGTTTCTCGGCATGGTCGATGATGCTTTGCGGCGGCACCGGGTCGCTGACGATCACCGGCTTGCCGGCGCGCATGATGCCGGCTTTTTCCCGGCCTATGCTTTCGCGGTCGGGCCCCAGAAACTCCATGTGATCGAGGTCTATGCTGGTGATGACGGCGCAGTCGGCGTCCAGGATGTTGACGGCGTCCAGCCGGCCGCCCAGGCCCACTTCAAGGATGACGACGTCGAGCTTCGCGTCGGCCAGCAGCTGCAGGATGGCCAGCGTCGTGAATTCAAAGTAGGTCAGCGATACTTCATCGCCATTTAGCACCCTGGCCCTCTCGACACGGTCGAAGTTTGCTATTAAATCAGAAGCACTGACGATGTCGCCGCGAACCCGGCAGCGCTCCTCGAAATGCACCAGGTGCGGCGAGGTGTAGACGCCGGTACGGTAGCCGGCTTCCATCAGGATGGCCTCCAGCATGGCGCAGGTCGATCCCTTGCCGTTGGTGCCGGCCACCGTGATGACGGGGCAATCGAACTTCAGGCCCATGCGCCCGGCGACGGTACGCACGCGCTCCAGTCCCATGTCGATGCTTTTCGGGTGCAGACGCTCGCAGTGGGCCAGCCAGTCGTCCAGAGTTGTTAGTTGTTCCATACAGCCCTGCATTGTCGCGCAAGGTGGAAAACCCTGAATTCTGCACCGTCTCAGCCGGCGAAGCGGTCGGTGGCGGCGATCAACCGCGCCAGGATGCCGGGCTCGTTGAAGGCGTGGCCGGCATCGTCCACCAGATGGAACTCGGCCTCGGGCCAGGCGTGGTGCAGGTCCCAGGCGGTTTTGGCGGGCGTGCAGACGTCATAGCGCCCCTGCACGATGACGCCGGGGATGGCTGCCAGCTTGCCCGCGTCGCGGATCAGCTGCCCTTCCTCAAGCCAGCCCCCGTGTACGAAGTAATGGTTTTCGATGCGCGAAAATGCCAGCGAAAAGGCATCGTTCGAGTGCTTGTCGGTGTTCGACTGATCCGGCAGCAGGCGAATGGTCTGCCCCTCCCACAGGCTCCAGGCACGGGCGCAGGCCAGTTGCGCCGCCGGGTCACTGCCGACCAGGCGCTTGCGGTAGGCGGCCATCAGGTCGCCACGCTCGGCCTCGGGAATCGGCGCGAGAAAGCCTTCCCACAAATCCGGGAACAGCCAGGACGCGCCCTCCTGGTAGTACCAGTGCAGCTCGGCGCGCCGCAGTGTGAAGATGCCGCGCACCACGAGGGCCGAGACGCGCTGCGGATGGGTCTGCGCGTAGGCCAGCGCCAGCGTGCTGCCCCAGGAGCCGCCAAAGATCAGCCACTGCTCGAATCCCAGCAAGCTGCGCAGCCGCTCCATGTCGGCAACCAGATCCCAGGTGCTGTTGTTCTCCAGCAGGGCGCTGGGCGTGGAGCGGCCGCAGCCGCGCTGGTCGAACAGCAGCACGCAGTAACGTTCGGGGTCGAACAGCCGCCGGTGGTCAGGCGAGCAACCGGCGCCCGGGCCGCCGTGCAGGAATACCGCCGGTTTGCCCCGCGGGTTGCCGCATAGCTCCCAGTAGACCGAATGCCCGTCGCCGGTCTCAAACATGCCGGTGCGAAACGGCTCGATCGGCCGATAAAGGCCAGGCAAAGGGCCTGGCGCGGGCGTGGTCGGCAAAGTCATGCTGTGTCTCCATCAAAAGTGGCGCCCTTGCAGGAATTAGCGCGGGCGCGGGTTGGCTGCTTGAATTATTCCAGTGTCGCATTGCTTGCGGAAGGCCACGCCGATTTTGGTTTACTACATTTTTGATAGCAAACTAAAGCCGTAGTACCTTGACAAGAGGCCTTTTTTACCCGAAACATGGCAAAATCACAGCATGATCACCCTTTATGGCATTGCCAATTGCGACACCGTCAAGAAAGCCCGCGCCTGGCTCACGGAACACGGTCAGGCCTACGAATTTCATGACTTCAAGAAACTGGGCGTGCCGCCTGAAAAGCTGGCGCAATGGACCCAGGCCCTGGGCTGGGAAAAGCTGCTCAACCGCAAGGGAACGACCTGGCGCCAGCTTGACGCCGCCACCCAGGCCGCCGTGGTGGACGCCGCCAGCGCCCGGGCCTTGATGCTGGCTCACGCCAGTGTCATCAAGCGCCCGGTGGTGGTCTGGGGCCCTGACACGACCGTGGGATTCGATCCCGCTGCCTGGGCTGGCCGGATCTGACCCGGGCCGAGACGAGCTTTACAGTGCCATTACCGAACTCCGTGCCTCAAAACGACTCTGACTTACTAAAATCGCAATAGCTCGGCAGACGCTGGCAGATTCAGCCCATCGGCTGAAAAGGAGTGTGAACCATGAAAACCCTGTTTGTTAAAACCCTGGCCGGCGGCGGCGTGGCAGCCCTGGCGGCACTGGCTTCGTCGCCAGCCTCGGCCATGGATATCCTGGCGCGCGTGATCTCCAGCACGCCGGTCGTCCAGCAGGTGGCTGTGCCCAGGCAGGTCTGCAGCAACCAGCAGGTCATCATGCAGGCACCCAAGTCGGGCGCCGGCGCCCTGCTGGGGGCTGTCGCGGGCGGCGCGGTCGGCAATGCCATCGGCAGCGGCGGCGGGCGGGCGGCGGCAACGGTGCTGGGCGTGGTCGGCGGCGCCATGGTTGGCGACAACATCGAAGGCTCCAGGGGCCAGCTGCAAAACGTCCAGCAGTGCACGACGCAGACCTTTTACGAGAACCGTCCCAGCCACTACAACGTGGTCTATGAATACCAGGGGACCCAGTACAACACCCTGATGGCCAATGACCCGGGCGGCTATGTGCGCCTGCAGGTGACGCCGGTGGGCGCCCTGCCCGTGCCCGCCGCCGGCCAGGCCTTGCAGCCAGCCCCTGTGGCTCAGCCGCAAGCCTATTACCAGGGCCAGGTGGTGCAGCAGCCGGTCTATGTGCAGCCGGCGGTCTACCCGGTGTATTACCCCCAGCCCTATTACGCACCCTATTTCGCGCCCATCGGGCTGTCGCTGAACTTCGGCTACAGCCGGGGTTTTGGCGGCGGGCACCGCGGCCACTGGCGCTAGACGACAGTGCGAACCCAAAAAGGGGACTGGCCAGCCCCTTTTTGTTTTTCCATTTTTCGCTTTTTCCCGTCCTGTCCGGTGTGGGCAAAAAGGCTTCCCCTCTACTGCACGCGGTGCGTGTAGCCCGCGCAAAGGTAAGGACTGTTGTTCGTCCCCGCCCCAGGCACGGAATGCTTCCCGGGCCGGGACAAATACAACAATTTTTCGCGAGGAATCACAAATGACGGATTCAGCCCCGTCCAGCGCCCCGCCCGAGTACAGGCCCTCGCCGCGCTAACGGTAAAAAGCCTCGACCTTGCCCTTGAGCTTGATCAGCAGCGGCTGGCCCTTGCGGTCCAGCGTCCTGCCTGCGGGCACCTTGACCCAGCCTTCGCTGATGCAGTACTCCTCAACATCCAGGCGCTCCTTGTCATTGAGGCGGATACCGACCTCGTGAAGAAACACGGCGGCGACATGATGGGGACTGCGCGCGTCAATTGAAAGACGGTCTGGCAAGGGAGGTGGTGGAATAACTTCGGTCATGGGTATCGATTTTGCATGATTTGGCCCCGCTTACCCGGCGGCCAGCAGCGCTTGCGGCGCCGCGAGGGGCAATGCCGGCTGCGCGCGCAGCACGGCGGCCAGCCAGCCATCGATCAGCGCCGGGTCATTGATGGTCCTGAGTTGCTGGTAGGCGGTTTCAGCTTCGGGGAAACGGCGGCGCAGAAAATTCAGCCACTGCTTAAGCCGGCCGGCACGCGAGCGCGCTTCCAGCCGGGTGCAGACAATCTGCCAGAACTCGGCCAGCAGCGGCACCAGCTCCGGCCAGGTAACGCCCGACGGGCCTGACGGTCTTGCGGCGCCTCTCATCGACGCCTTGATGGCCAGCCCCAGGCCGGGGTCGGTCACCACGCCACGGCCGAGCATCAGCATGTCGCAGCCCGAGGCCTCGCGGCAGCGGCGGGCATCGTCCAGCGTCCAGATTTCGCCGTTGGCGACGACCGGAATCTTCAAGGCGGCCCGGATATCGGCGATGCGCTCCCAGTAGGCGGGGGGGCGGTAGGCCTGCGCCTTGGTGCGCGCGTGCACCACCAGTTCATCGGCGCCGCCGCTGGCAATCGCCAGCGCGCATTCCACCGCGCGCGCGTCGTCGTGGTAGCCCAGCCGCATCTTGGCCGACACCGGCATGTCAGGCGGCACGGCGCGGCGCACCGCCGCCACGATGGCGGCAATCGTTTCGGGCTCTTCCAGCAGCGAGGCCCCGCCCCCATGGCGGTTCACGATTTTTGCCGGGCAGCCGAAGTTCAGGTCAATGCCGGCCGGTCCCAGTCCGGCCAGCCGGCCGGCATTTTCGGCCAGGCAGGCCGGGTCCGAACCCAGCAACTGGGCGCGCACCGGAACGCCGGCCAGCGTGCGGCCGCCGGTGTGCAGTTCGGGAACGATGCGGGTAAACACGCGCTCGGGCAGCAGCTGGTCGGTGATGCGGATGAACTCGGACACGCAGCGGTCAATGCCGCCGACCCGCGTCAGGATGTCACGCAACACGAAGTCGAGCAGCCCCTCCATGGGCGCGAGCAGGATGGTCATGGCTGGGCTAAATTGCGCTCAAGCCGCGCCGAGGCGCCACAGCGATGTCACCTCGGCGGCGCGCGCCCTGTGCAGCGGGTCGCTCTCGTCGGCCACCTTGGGATGCTCGGGCTTGGCGTCGATGCGGCCCAGCACTTTCAGGCCGCTGGCCTTGATGGCGGCCAGCAACTCGGCGCGCGTGCGCAATCCCAGCTGCTCGGCAAAGCTGGACAGGATCAGCCAGCCTTCGCCGCCCGGCGCCAGATGCACCGTCAGCCCCTTGAGGAAGCCCAGCAGCATGCGGCTGCCTTCGTCGTAGACCGCGCCTTCCAGCGGCGAGCCGGGGCGCGCCGGCAGCCACGGCGGGTTGCAGACGATGACGGAAGCAAGCCCTTCGGGAAACAGATCCGCCTGCATCACCTTGACAGGATTGGGCAAGCGCAGGCGCTGCAGGTTTTCACGCGCGCAAGCCAGCGCCCGCGGGTCCATGTCGGTCGCCACGACCTGGTCCACATCGCGCAGCGCCAGCACAGCCGACAGCACGCCGGTGCCGGTCCCGATGTCGAAAGCGACAAACTTGTTGCCCGGACTGGCGGGCAAAGGCGCGTTGGCCACCAAATCGACATACTCACCACGCACCGGTGAAAAAACGCCATAGTGCGGGTGGATGCGGTTGTTGGGCGCCTTGCCCAGGGCCGGGATCTCGACCCCTTTCTTGCGCCACTCATGCGCGCTGATCACGCCCATCAACTCGCGCAGCGAGGCCACGCCGGCCCGGGCCGCCTCGCCGGCCGGCCCCCAGGCCTCGGTGCAGGCCTGCTTGGCGTCAGGCGCGCGGCGCAAGGCAATGCCGTAGTCCGCGTCAAACTCGATCAGCACCATGGCCAGCACGCGCGCGCGCTGCGACTGGGCCTGGCGGTGCAGGTGGAAATCCTGGCCGGCCGGCACGCCGGAGACCGCCGCATCGGCGGCCTTCTTGAGCGCGACCCTGGCCAGCCTGGAGGCCTTGGGCGGCTTGTCAATGCGCCGAGCCAGTGCCTGCACCATCTGCCGGGCGTTCTGGAAATCACCGCGCCAGAGCAGGCCCGTGCCTTCGCAGGCCAGCCGGTAGGCGGTGTCGGCGGCCATGGTGTCGTCGGCCTCCACGATGCGCCGGGGCGGTGGCGCGCCGCGTTCGGAACGCCAGAGCGCCGAATGCGCCACACCCGCTTCCTTCCATTCGATCAGGGTCGAGGCCGGGGCGGCGGTTGTTTCAGGCAGCGTGACGGCGGTCACGGAAAAGAAGGTAGGCATGGGCAAGGCAGTCAGAAAGAAAAGACCCCGTGTTTTAACAGATGGCCAGCGCCTTCCCCGCTTAAAGGCCCTGCCGGCAGCATTTCCTGCAGCGACCCGGTGCTGAAGATCGTCATCTTGGCGCAGGCAGGGCTCGATTGCCGCCCGCACGGGAATCACAGGCCGTCCACGCCGGGTATGCGCTGTTTTTTTGATGAAATCAGCGTTTAGCCCTTACGGCACGGTCACAGTCAGCTATTTATTAAATAGCACCAAGGCGGCGATTGACTGGGCAGGCATCCGGCGCGGCCTTGCCTTGGCGAAAGGGCCGGCTCAGGAAGCGCGAGCCCGTCAGGCCAAAGCGCCAGGGCTGCTCAACGGCCTTTGAAATCCCCACGCGCGGGCCGGTCACCACGGTGCCACCGGCCTGCGCGGGCCGCACCTCAAAGGGCGGCTGGTCCAGGCGCATGCCGCCGTGCTGCGGGCCTATGCCCAGCGCCTGCCCCAGCCGGCCTGGCCCGGCGCACAGCAGACGCACATCATCAAGGCCGCGCCGCTCGCGCATCAGCGCCAGCCCGTGGGTCGGCTCCAGCGCGCGCAGCAGCACGCCCGCGCCATGCCCGGCCTCGCGGCAGACAAAATTGATGCACCAGTGAATGCCGTAGGAGCGGTAAACATAGGCGCGGCCCGGCGGGCCGAACATGGCGGCATTGCGGGTGTTGGGGCCGCCAAAGGTGTGCGAGGCCGGATCCTCGCGGTCATAGGCCTCGGTTTCAACGATACGCCCGCCCACGCCATCAACCAGCACCAGCACGCCAATCAGCCGGCGCGCCACCTCGCTGGCGTCGGCCGAAAAGTCGATGTCTGCAAGCACGGTGGGCAACTGGGGCAAGGCGCATCCTGGGTGGAGGAAAAAAAGGCATTCTCACATGCGCTGGCCGCAGCCCGGGAGTCGATTGACGGGAAACCCCGCACCCTGCGCGGCTGCGCCGTTTCAGGCCACGCGCGGCGCCGGCAGCGCTTTTTTAACCAGCGTGACGCCGCCCAGCACCAGCGCACCCGCCAGCACGCCGACCAGCGCGTCTGCCAGCAAGGGTGTGAGCGCGGCCAGAAAGCCCGCCAGCGTGGCGACCTGCGCTGCCAGCGCGGCTATGGCATGGTCAAGCGCCGGCACGCCGTGCGTGAGTATGCCGCCGCCGACCAGGAACATGGCGATGGTTCCGGCGACCGAAAGCCCTTTCATGAGCCAGGGCGCGGATAGCAAAATACCCCTGCCCAGGCTTCGCAGCAAGCTATTCAAGGTGCCGCCTTCCCGCCGGCTCAGGTACAGGCCGCCATCGTCCAGCTTGACAATGCCGGCCACCAGGCCATAGACGCCCAGCGTCATCGCCACGGCGATACCGCAAAGCACCATGAGCTGCGTGCCAAAGGGGCTGCTTTGCACCGTGCCCAGCGTGATGGCGACGATTTCCGCCGACAGGATGAAATCGGTGCGTATGGCACCCCTGATCTTGTCTTTTTCAAGCGTGCGCAGGTCAAGCGCCGGGTCGGCCAGCGCGCTCGACAGCGCCTCGCGCTCGGCGGCCCGCTCTGACGCGCTGTGCAGAAACCTGTGCGCGAGTTTTTCAAAGCCCTCAAAGCACAAAAAAGCGCCGCCCACCATGAGCAGCGGCGTCACCGCCCAGGGCGCGAAGGCGCTGATGGCCAGCGCCGCCGGAACCAGGATTGCCTTGTTGATGAAAGAGCCCCTGGCCACGGCCCAGACCACGGGCAGTTCGCGGTCAGCCTTGACGCCGGAGACCTGCTGGGCATTGAGCGCCAGGTCGTCACCCAGCACGCCCGCCGTTTTCTTGGCGGAGACCTTGGCCAGCAAGGCCACGTCGTCCAGCACGCTGGTGATGTCATCGATCAATGCAAGCAGGCTGGTGGCCATATGTTCTGGAACCCGTCAAACAACAAATAAAGGCTTGCGCCGCGAATGCAGGAGGATAAGGCAGACCGCCGTCGGCCCGGCTCAAACCGGCGGCTCCTGACGGCGAAAAACCGCCCGCAGGCGGTTTGTTCGATGCAGCAAGCCGTTTGCCCCGCCTAGCGGGCCGTCAGGCGGCCGATGATGAAGCCCAGCGCCAGCGCAGCGCCCACCGCCTCCAGAGGCCGTTCCTGAATCCAGGATTTCGAGCAATCCAGCGCGCGGCCCGGCGCGTCCGACACCCAGCGCGCCTGGTCGGAAAAGCGGTCGGCGACATGCGAGGCATCGCTGGCGAGCTTGTCCACCGTCTCGTGGGCGGCGCTGGACACGCGGTCCACCGTATTGCGGGCCGGCTCGGCCACCTTGTCAATCGTGCTGTGCAGGGCTGCGCCTGCGGAGTCAACACCGCGCTGAACGGGGTTACCAGTGCCAGAGGGCGTGTTGCCGGGATTCGAAGAGGTGTTTTCCATGGTGATTCCTTTGAAAGTGAAAGTCGCCCGAAACTTCTCGGGACATTGCCGTCCTGTCTGACGCAGACTTTTCACTTTAGGGCCTGCGCCCCGGCCGGGCTGTGCGGCTGGAGCGAATGCAGCTGTAGGACAAGGCGGCGTCAAGTAGTGCCTATCGCGCTGGCCGGCCTGCGCGCTGGCCAACTGCCTCAATCTGGCGGCACAATCAGGCCTTGCCCGTATGCGACTCACGCGAGCCCGAAAATTCAAACCTCAAGGAGAATTGCCATGCCAGTGACGGCCCGGTTTCGCCGCGGCGCGCATGCCGCCTGCAGCGCCCACTCCCCGCCCCGCAAAGGGCCGGCCGAAGAAGCCGGCGAGGATGAGGAGGGCCTGGAATTGCCCGTCAACCCTGACCAGGGAACGCCGCTCATTCCCGACGAGGAAGGTCAGGTCAAGCCGCCGGTTTAAACGCGGCTCAGTCGATCGCCCGTTTCAGGCGTATCTCTTCAAGCCGGGTGCCACCGAAGTCGGTGGTCTTGAGCGAAGGCATTTCGCGCTTGAAGCCGGCTGCGTGCTCGCAAAACTGCAACGCGCGTTCGTTGCGCAGCAGCACCCACAGCGTCACTTGCGTGCAGCCCTCTTCCTTCAGGCCATCGCGCGCGCCGTCCCAGAGCGCCACGCCGGCACCCTGGCCCCAGTGCTCGGGCGACACGTAAATGGCCCAGATTTCACCCACGGTGGAGCGGGTCTTGGCATCGCGCGAACGGTCGTAGCCGACAAAGCCGACAAGCTGCTCGCCCTCGGTCGCCACCAGCAGCTGCGGCTCGCTGTATTCGATGGCTTCGCGCCAGTAGGCCTGACGCTTTTCAACTGTCATTGTCGTCAGATAGTCGGCAGGCATCAGATCGTGGTACGCGGCTTGCCAGGTGGCCACATGGATTTCGGCAATGGCTTTGGCATCGCGGGCGGTGGCAGGACGAACAGAATAGCTGGACATTAAAAAATCGCTTGTGAATATCGGGAGGCCGGATTGTCGCGCAAATCACGGACCGGCCTGGCGACTCTGGGGTAAATTCGGTGCTCTTTGACCACCGCGCGGCCCGCGCGCCTGCCAGCCTTCACGCCATGCACCTACCCGATCCGCCGCCAGCCACGCTGAACCAGACACTGCCTGCGGACACCGGATGCGCGGTTTTCAAGGTAAGGCTGGAGCCGGGCGGCCGAAGTTTCGACACCCCGGCGACGCTGACCCTGCTGCAGGCCGCAGAACTCGCGGGTGTGTCCCTGCTGGACAGCTCGTGCCGCAACGGCACCTGCCGCACCTGCATCTGCCACGCCAGCAGCGGCCAGGTGGCCTACCGCATCGAGTGGCCGGGCCTGAGCGCCGACGAAAAGCGCGAGGGCTTCATCCTGCCCTGCGTGGCCTATGCGCAGTCCGATCTGGTGATAGAGCTGCCTTTTTGAGGCCTGGCGGTCCGGCGGACCGCCAAAAACCGGAATTTTGGATAAAACAGACCTGTTGCCCAATGAATACGGTCATTGTTAGCTATTGTATTAATAGCAGTTACCACACAAAAACCTGACAACGGATGGGCCGCACATCACCCTGTCAAACAACTGTGCAAGGATGGCGCGATGGACTCATCTCATGGCGCATCCGCCCTCCCGGCGCTGGCCCCCACGCCGCAGGGCGGCGTCACCTTTGACGAGCATGAGGAGCTCAAGACCATCCTGCGGGCGGGCGGCACGCGCTTTGACATCGAGGTGGCGGCCACCGTTGCCGCCGGCACCGGCTCTTTTCAGTTGCTGAGCGCAAGCATTGGCTGCAGCGACCCGCTGGCGCCGGCGGTGGGCTTTTTTGGCGGCATACACGGCTTGGAGCGCATAGGCACGCAGCTGATCCTGGCCTATATGCGGGCGCTGCTGTTTCGCCTGGCGTGGGACCAATTGCTGCATAGGCAGCTCCAGTCCATCAGGCTGGTGTTCATGCCCATCGTCAACCCCGGCGGCATGTGGGCGCACACCCGCGCCAACCCGCAGGGCGTGGACCTGATGCGCAACGCGCCGCAAAGAGCCGAGCGCGGCGTGCCCTTTCTGGCGGGCGGCCAGACGCTGAGCGCGCTGCTGCCCTGGTATTGCGGCAGGCCGGGCGCGCCCATGGAGGCCGAAAGCAGCGCGCTGCTCCAGGTGGTTCAGGCGCAACTCGCCTGCCGCCCCTTCAGCCTGGCGCTGGACTGCCATTCAGGCTACGGCTTTGACGACAGCCTGTGGTTTCCCTACGCCAAGACGCGCCGGCTGATGGGCCATCTGCCCGAGATGTTCGCGCTCAAGACCATGCTGGAGCAGTCGCACCCCTACCACGCCTATGACCACGCCCCAGCAGGCCATGTCTTTTTGCCGATGACGCTGGAGCTGGGCTCCTGGCTGTGGATACGCAAAAACCCGCGCCAGCTGCTGTCAAAGCACGGCATCTTCAACCCCATCAAGGTCCACCGCACCCGGCGCGTGCTGCGCCGCCATGCCGATCTGCTGGACTTCCTGACGCGCGCCGCCTATGCCGCGCCGGGCTGGCTGCCGCAGGCCGAACGCCGCGCCCAGCTCGCGCAGCTGGCCATGGCGCACTGGCGGCCGGGGCGCACGCCGTGAGCTGGGTGCTGCTGCGGGGCCTGACGCGCGAGGCCAGGCACTGGGGCGATTTTCCGGCGCGGCTGGCGCCCGTCGTCGGCAGCGCGCGGCCCAGCGATCAGCCGCTGGCGCTCGACCTGCCGGGCAACGGCGAGTTTTGCGCGAAGGCCTCACCGGCCTCGGTGCGCGCCATGGTCGAGTTTTCACGGCGGCAGCTGCTCGCCCGGGGCTGCCGTCCGCCTTACAGCCTGCTGGCGCTGTCGCTGGGCGGCATGGTGGCCGCCGACTGGGCACAACGCCATCCGCGGGAAGTTGCCCGGCTGGTGCTGATCAACACCAGCATGCGACCGTTCAGCAGCGTCAGCGAGCGGCTGCGGCCCGGCAGCTGGCCGCGCCTGGCGCTGCTGGCCATGCGCTGGGGCCAGCCCGGGCAGGCCGAGCGGTTGATCCACGCCCTGACCTGCCGGCGCGTCTTTTCCCGGGGCGATGACCTGGCGGCCTGGCGGCGCATCCGGAACGACGCGCCGGTCGGCGCGGCCAACGCCGCGCGCCAGCTCTGGGCCGCCGCCCGCTATGCCGGCGGCCCGGCCCCGGGCTGCCCGACCCTGGTGCTGTCCTCACGCGGCGACCAGCTGGTGCATCCGAGCTGTTCGGCGCGGCTGGCGGCGGCATGGCGGGCCACGCACCACGAGCACCCGTGGGCCGGCCATGATCTGCCGCATGACGATGCCGACTGGGTCTGCGAGCGCCTTGCCGAATGGCTGGGCAGCGCATGAATGCCCCGGGGTTTTCAACACCGCAGCGAGGCAGCGTAGGGACTTTGCTGCACTGCCAGCGCTCCTAACGTCTGCATGGCGGCCTCAAACCGGGCGTCCCACGGGTGGCCATAGTTCAGGCGCAGGCAATGCCTGAAATGGCGGCGCGCTGAAAACATCGGCCCGGGCGCGACGCTGATGCCCCGCGCCAGCGCCGCCTGGTGCAGCGCCAGCGCGTCAAAGCCTTCGGCAAATTCGACCCAGACAAAATAGCCGCCGGCCGGCCGCGACACCCGCACGCCTTGCGGAAAGTGCATGGCAATGGCGCCCAGCAGGCTCGACAGCTGCGACTCCATGGCGTGGCGCAGGCGGCGCAAATGCTTGTCATAGCCGCCATGCTGCAGATAGTCGGCCACCGCCATTTGCGCCGGCAGGCTGGCCGCCAGCGTGGTCATGAGCTTGAGCCGTTCGATCTGCTGGCCAAACCTTCCGGGAGACACCCAGCCGATGCGGTAGCCGGGCGACAGCGTCTTGCTGAAGGAGCTGCAATGCATCACCAGGCCCTTGCGGTCAAAGGCCTTGGCCGGCAAAACGCTGCGGCTGCCAAAAAAGAGCTCGCCGTAGACGTCGTCCTCGATCAGCGGAATGTCCAGGCTGGCCAGCAAGGCCACCAGGGCCTTCTTTTTTTCCTGCGGCATGCTGGCACCCATGGGGTTTTGAAACGAGGTCATGAACCAGCACGCCTTGACCGGGTGGCGCTTGAGCGCATAGTCCAGCGCCGCCAGGTCCAGTCCGTCCTGCGGATGGACGGGAATTTCCAGCGCCTTCATCTTGAGCCGCTCCAGCGCCTGCAGGCCGGCATAAAAGCCGGGCGACTCAATGGCGATCAGGTCGCCGGGCTGGGCCACGGCGGCCAGGCACAGGTTGAGCGCCTCCAGGGCGCCGTCGGTCACGATCAGCTCTTGCGCGGGCTGCGCCATGCCCATGCCCAGGTAGCGCAGCGCGATCTGCTGGCGCAGCAGCGGATGGCCCTGCGGCAGGCTGGCCACGGCATCCTGGCCATGAAGCTGGCGCGCCACGCGGGCCAGCGACTTGCCCAGGCGCTGCAGCGGCAACAAGCCGCTGGCCGGAAACGCCGAGCCCAGCGGCACGATGTCCGGGTCCTGCACGGCGCCCAGCACCGAGAACACCAGTTCGCTGACGTCCAGCCTGGGTGCTACCCGGGCGTGGGCGCTGCCCGTCCTGCCGCCGCGCGCTTCGCCCTGCGCCGGTGCCGCAAGCGGCTGTATGCCTGCGGCGGTGACGTAGTAGCCAGAGCGCGGACGCGCGCGCACCAGCCCCTTTTCTTCAAGCCGGTAATAGGCCTTGAAGGCGGTGGACGCGCTCAGCCCGTGTTGCGCGGTGATGGTACGAATCGAAGGCAGACGGGTGCCGGGGCTCAGGCGGCCGTTGCGGATGTCCGTGGCCAGCAGTTCGACGAGTTGTTCGTAGCGTTTCATGGCCTGTTCGACGAGCGGGCAAGTCGCCCATCTGATATTGTAGTTTTTACTTAATTTTCATCTGATATGGTTTTTTTGGCATCATCTGATGCTTACGCCAAGGCTGCGGGTGAGGCATGATCCCCGCATGGCAAAAACCGTTTCCCTTCTACGCAGGCTGGCCCTGCCCGGCCTCTTGGCCTGCATCACCGCTCTCGCGGCCAGCTCCGCGCTGGCCGCCGCCCCCTTCGAGGACAGCATCGCCCAGCGCACACTGGCCTGCACGGCCTGCCACGGCGAGCAGGGCCGGGCGGCACCCGACGGCTATTACCCGCGCCTGGCCGGCAAGCCGGCGGGCTATCTCTACAACCAGTTGCTCAATTTTCGCGAAGGGCGGCGGCACTACGGGCTGATGACACAGCTCATTGACCCGCTGACCGATGCCTACCTGATGGAGATTGCGCAGTATTTTTCGTCGCTCGAGGTGCCCTACCCCGCCCCCCCCGCCAACGCCAGCCCGCCTTCGCTGCTGCAGCAGGGCCAGCGCCTGGCGATGCACGGCGACCCGGCGCGCAAGGTGCCGGCCTGTGTGCAATGCCACGGCCAGGCCATGACCGGCGTGGCGCCTAACATACCGGGCCTGCTCGGTCTGCCGCGCGACTATCTCAATGCCCAGCTTGGCGCCTGGAAGGCAGGTCAGCGCCGCGCCCACGCGCCCGATTGCATGAGCGAGGTGGTGTCGCGCCTGAGCCTGGACGACATCAACGCCGTGGCCAGCTGGGTCGCCGCACAGCCGCTGCCGGCCAACACCCATCCCGCCAGCGCGCTGCCAGCGCTTGCACCCGGGGCAACGGCCATCCAATGCGGCAGCGCGCCGCTGGCAGGCGCCTTGCCGGTCGCCGTGGGGGCTGGCAAATGAAGACTTCGCTCAAACTCGCTTTCGGTGCCTGCGCGCTGGCCTTGCTTGGCGTCGCCACGGTATGGCTGCTCAATGTACGGGACGAGGCCGACGTCACGGCGGCGCCTGCCGCCCATGCGCCGGATGACGGCCTGGTGGCGCGCGGCGCCTATCTGGCGCGGGCCGGCAACTGCATGAGCTGCCACACCGCGCGCGGCGGCCAGCCCTATGCCGGCGGTCTGGGTGTCGCCACGCCTTTTGGCACGGTGTTCACGTCCAACCTCACGCCCGACGAAAGCACCGGCATTGGCAGCTGGTCGTCGGCGCACTTCTGGCGCGCGATGCATAACGGCCGTTCCAAAAGCGGCCGCCTGCTCTACCCGGCGTTTCCGTACACCAGCTACACCCAGGTCACGCGCCCCGACTCGGACGCGATTTTTGCCTACCTGCGCAGCCTGCCCGCGGTATCGCAGCCCAACCGGCCCCACGCGCTGCGCTTTCCTTACCAGTCACAGGCCGCGCTGGCGGTGTGGCGGGCACTTTATTTCAGCCCGGGCGTGTTCCAGCCTGATGCGAGCCGCAACGCCGAGTGGAACCGGGGCGCCTACCTGGTCCAGGGGCTGGGCCACTGCAGCGCCTGCCATTCACCGCGAGACGCGCTGGGCGGCATCGGCAAGGGCCTGGACCTGGCCGGCGGCCTGATTCCCATGCAGAACTGGTATGCGCCCTCGCTCGCCTCGCCGCATGAAGCCGGCGTGGCCGGCTGGGACCGTGAGCAGATCGTGAGCCTGCTGAAAAATGGCGTGACTAATGGCGTGACTAATGGTGTGACAAACGGCGTAGCACCGGCCGCGTCGGTCAGCGGGCCGATGGCCGAGGTGGTGCTGCGCAGCACGCAGTATTTGAGCCCTGAAGACCTGGGCGCGATGGCGCAATACCTTAAGGAATTGCCCCAGCCAGACGGCCAGGGTGAAGCCCCGCCGGTTGCCGCCCCTACCGCCAGCATCGCCAACGCCGGCAACCCTGCCAGGGCCGCCAAGCTGTACGAGCAGCATTGCGCGCAGTGCCACGGCGACAAGGGCCAGGGCATTGCCAAGGCCTACCCGGCGCTCGCGGGCAACCGCGCCGTCACCCTGCCGTCAACGGAAAACCTGGTGCAGATGGTGCTGGGCGGCGGCTACGCGCCGGCCACCACCGGCAATCCGCGCCCCTTCGGCATGCCGCCCTTTGTGCTGGTGATGGACGACAGCGAGGTCGCGGAGGTGATCACGCATATCCGCACGTCCTGGGGCAACCAGGCCGGCGGCATCACGCCCATGCAGGTGCAGCGGGTGCGCGGCGCCCAGGCACGCTGAGACAATCTTCAAGCGCTGCGGCAAGCCCGGCGCCTGATTCGCTCATGCGATCGCGCGTGGCCAGCACCAGCGCCCCCAGCGTCAGCAGCAGCGCAGGCGCAAACCGGTAAGGGCCGACCCGCCCCAGATCCCAGGCGCTGCCGGTCAGTTCGTACATCTGCCAGCCCACCGCGCATCTGGCTGCCCCTCAGAGCACTGCGTACACGGCATTAGCGGGCCTGCGGCGGGCCCGGAAAAATGGCGCTTGTGACCGCGTCCCAAACGATTGACCGGACCAGCGCCCCACGTATAAAGTTGCACTGATAATCAGGCATCAACTTACCGGAGAAAGTCATGGCAAAAGGTCAGCAACACAACGACAAAATGGTCAAAAAACCGAAGAAAGACACCGCGCCGCCCAAGCTCGTGTCACCCGATGCGGTACGCCCGACCGTCGTGACGCAGATTCCGGTGCGCGGCAAGCTGAAAAACAAGTAAGCCCGTCATGAAGACGCCCTCTGGCCCGTCTTCGGGACCCGCGGCACATGACGCCGCCAGCACGGGCCAGCCAGCCAACCCGCTCCATGGCGTCACACTCGAAGCCATGGTCACGGCGCTGGCAGCCCACTATGACTGGGAGGGGCTCGGCCATCGCATCAACATCCGCTGCTTCACAAGTGAGCCCAGCGTGGCGTCAAGCCTGAAGTTTTTGCGCAAGACGCCCTGGGCGCGCGAAAAGGTCGAAGGCCTTTATCTCTTCATGCTGCGTGAAATCAGGCGAAGCAGCCCGCCGGTACACAACTTTCCGCCGCCAAAGGCCTGAGCCTGGTGGGCCATCATTAGCACCCTCAACGAAGTCAGCGCCGGTTTTGTGCTGCTGCATGCCGACAGCAGCCTGCTGGTCCTGAACAAGCCCTCGGGTCTGCTCTCGGTACCCGGGCGCGGCGAAGACAAGCAGGATTGCCTGAGTCGGCGCGTTCAGTCGGCCTACCCTGACGCGCTGGTCGTGCACCGGCTGGACATGGCCACTTCCGGGTTACTGCTCATGGCGCGTGGCCTGGCCATGCAGCGCCAGCTCGGCCAGCTGTTTGAACGCCGGGAAATCCGCAAACGTTACCTTGCCGTCGTGCACGGTTGCCTGACATCGCCGCCAGATGCGGATGGCTGGAGCCTGATTGACCTGCCGATTGCCGCGGACTGGCCGCGCCGGCCGCTGCGCATCATCGACGCGCTGCACGGCAAGCCAAGCCAGACCCGATGGCGAACGCTGGAGTCTGACGGGGCCGCGAACACCACGCGCGTCGAACTGGAACCGCTGACTGGCCGCTCTCACCAGCTGCGCGTGCACCTCCAGGCGCTGGGCTACCCCATGCTGGGCGATGCGCTGTATGCCCCCGAGGCGGTGTGGGCGAGTGCGCCGCGCCTGCTGCTCCATGCGTGCGGGCTGCGCTTCACCCATCCTGTCAGTGGCAGCATGATGGATCTGCGCAGCGATCCCGATTTTTAGTGGCACTGCGCTTGCCGGATCGCTACCATGCAGGCATGACAAAACATCTGACCATACTCACAGGCGCCTCGCGCGGCATGGGCCTGGCCATGGCATGCCAGCTGCTCAACCAGGGCCATACCCTGCTTTGCATTTCCCGCAGCCAGCAAGAGGCCCTGACGCGGCACGCCCATGACACCGGCGCCACGCTGCTTCAATGGAGCCATGACCTGGCCGACAGCGCGGCGCTGGGCGCGCGGCTTGAAACCTGGCTGCACGAGCAGGAAAGCACGGCCTGGGCCAGTGCAACCCTCATCAACAACGCCGGCATGATTCCGCACATCGGCCCGCTCGCCAATGTCAAGGCCGACGAACTGGCCCGCGCCCTGCGCGTCGGACTGGAGGCGCCCATGCAGCTCGCAGCCGCCTTCCTGCGCGCGACCCAGAGCTGGCAGTGCGAGCGCAAGATGCTCAATATCTCCTCGGGGCTGGCGCGCCGCGCCATGGCGTCGCAAGCGGCGTATTGCGCGGCCAAAGCCGGCATGGACCACTTCACGCGCTGCGTGGCACTGGAGGAAGCGGGCAAGCCCCATGGCGCCAGAGTCTGCTCGCTGGCGCCCGGCACCGTTGACACCGACATGCAGCAGCATCTGCGCGCAGCGGACGCGGCGGCATTTCCTGACCAGGAAAGGTTTGCCAGGCTGAAGACTGAGGGGCTGCTCACCTCGGCCGAGGACGCCGCCCGCAGCGTGCTGGCCTGGCTGGCACGGCCTGACTTCGGCACTCAGCCGGTCGCCGACGTCAGGGACTAACTGGCCCCCACGCTTTTCACTTCGTGTAATGCGCTGCCCCCCGAGGGGGCTGAACTTCGCTTGGGGCGGCCCGGCGCTTCGTTCGGATCTAAAAAATGAATAAAACAGTTATCGGCATCCTGGGTGCCGGCGCGCTGCTGGCTAGCGTGCCCTGGCTCGGGCTGCCGGCTTTCTACGTGTCCTTCCTCTACCTGATCTGTCACTGGATGATCCTGGCGCTGTCGTGGAACATCCTGTCGGGCTACTCGGGCTACTTCTCCTTTGGTCACGGTGCGTTCTTCGGCATCGGCATGTACACCTCCGCTGGGCTGGCGGCCAAGCTGAACTGGCCCTTTCTCTGGACCTTACCGGCGGCCGCCCTCATGGCGGCGCTGCTGGGCATGGCGCTGGGCGCGGTGGTATTCCGCGTCAAGTCGGTGCGCGGCGAACTGTTTGCGCTGCTGACCCTAGCCGTCACCTTTGTGGTGGGCACCATCGTGCATAACACGCCCATTGACGGCGGGCCGGGCATCTTCCTCCATGCAGTAGCCGTGCCGCCGATCGGTCCCACGGCGGCATCCTCGCTTTACCTGATGGCGCTGATTGGTGCCGTAGCCACGCTGCTGATCTCTTACCGCATCCAGGCATCCAAACTCGGCATTGGTCTGTTCGCCATCCATGACGATGAAGACGTGGCCGAGGTCATGGGCGTGCCGACCTTTCGCTACAAGATCATCGCCTTCGGCATCTCGTGCGCGCTGGCGGGACTGGCGGGTGGCATTCACGCGCTGTTTGTCACCTACGTCACGGCGGGCGATACCTTCAGCATTGTCGTGCCGCTGACAGTGGTGCTGATGAGCGTGCTGGGTGGCACGCGCCACTGGGCCGGACCGGCGGTGGGTGCCATTGCCATCACCTGCCTGCTGTATTTCTTCACGGCGGGCAACAACCCGATTGTCGGCAAGGCCGCGTTTGGGGTGATTCTGGTGCTGGTGATCCTGTTCATGCCGAACGGCATCCTCGGCTACTTTCTCAAACGCACGGCGGGCAAGCGGGCGGTGCGGCCTGTTGCTGCGGAGCCGGTGGTCGAGGCTGTCCCGGCACCCGCCACGGCGCCGGCACCTGTCCGTACACCTGGCAAGGTGCTGCTGGACGTGCGCAACCTGTCCAAGGCGTTCAAGGGCGTGCAGGCGCTCGACGGCGTGACCTTGCAGGTGTACGAGGGTGAAATCCTGGGCCTGCTAGGCCCCAACGGCTCGGGCAAGTCCACCTTCATCAACGTGGTGAGCGGGCATTTTCCCGCCACGGGTGGCGAGATGTTCTTCGAAGGCCGGCAACTGGCGGGGCTGGAGGCGCACAGCATTGCGCAGGCCGGCATCGCGCGCACCTACCAGATCCCGCGGCCCTTCGCCCACATGAGTGTGTTGCAAAACGTCGCGATGGTGGCGATGTTCGGCGGTGCGGCGCTCGATCACAAACAGGCCACGCGGGAAGCCTGGAAGTGGTTGGAGTTCACCGGCCTACAGGACAAGGCCGATGCCTTGCCCGACGACCTGAACCTGCACCAGCGCAAGTTCCTCGAACTCACCCGAGCCCTGGCCTCGCGCCCGCGCCTGGTGCTGCTAGACGAAGTGCTCTCCGGCCTGACGCCGGGCGAGATCAACGAGGCCATCGCGCTGATTCGCAAGATCCGGGACCGCGGTGCCACCATCGTTTTCGTCGAGCATGTGATGCGCGCCGTCATAGCATTGGCCGACCGCGTGGCGGTGCTCAATTACGGCAAGCTGATCGCCGTCGGCCCGGCCCAGGAAGTCATGAAAAACAGCGAAGTGGTCAGCGCCTACCTGGGGACATCCCATGCTTGAAGTCAACAACATCCTGGTCAACTACGGCGCGGCGCCGGCTTTGTGGGGCGTAACCCTCAAGGTCCAGCCCGGCGAACTGGTGTGTGTGGTCGGCCCCAACGGCGCCGGCAAAACCACGCTGATCAACGCGATTGCCGGCATGCACCGCGTGCGCGAAGGCAGCCTGCATTTCAACGGCAGGGACATCACCCAGCTGGCCAGCCACCGCTTCTGCGAAGCCGGCATCGCCATTGTTCCGGAAGGGCGCCGGCTGTTCACCCAGATGACGGTGCTCGACAACCTGGAGCTCGGCAGTTTCATCGCCAAGGCGAAAGCCCATCGCAAGGCCTCGCTGGAGCAAGTGCTGCAGCTTTTTCCCGTGCTCAAGGTCAAACTGGACAGCCCCGCGGGGTCTCTTTCGGGCGGCCAGCAGCAGATGGTGGCGATTGGACGCGCCCTGATGGCGCGGCCGGGCTTGCTGCTGCTCGACGAGCCG
>JBKJKI010000206.1:0-39897 GCA_046597475.1 Polaromonas sp.
AAGCCGATCACACTTCCGGGCTTTCGGCTGGCGACAACGCCTGCAAATCGATGCAGCTGAGCCCAATCCTGATCGTCCACTATTGGCGACACCGCCAGCACTTCGAGCTGGGCGCGAGCATTGTCCAGCTCCCGGTCGACCGCTTGGACCAGGGTCTCGGCCAGGATCGTGAGCTGATCATGCGCCAGTTCCCTCTCCTGCCGGGCCTGAACCACCAACAGGGCGAGAGAGCCGATCAGCAGCGGCACGATCACGGCGGACAGCAGCCAGCCCAGAGCCTGGTTCAAGGTTCTGGGCCGCAGCCGCGAAGCAATATATGACAATCTTTTCTCCGCCATTACTGATGAGGTTAGGCCCGGCCGGGACGCCCAGTGCCCACGGCAAGGATCACCCCACCCGACGCATGGTTGGCGTCTGACCAGCGCTAAGGTTTGATGAGGGCCGGGACGGTGTTATTCAACCGCCGTGGAATCCCTTCAGGATGTCCTCGTCGGGCTTTTCCGGCTGAATGGTCGAGTCGTTGGTGCGCTGCGGCGAATCGAGCTTGCGGCTCTCTTCTTCGTTCTTTTCGAGTTTGGCCTTTGCATCTTTCGGCGGCTTGGGGTCGGCGTTGTTCAGATCAGACATGAAAATCTCCAACCTACCCATGCTACGTATCCCGGCGGGCTATGCAGTCAGCCGACGCGAGTCTGTGCTGTAGGAACAAGCACCCGGTAGCGCCGAGGCGCCTGTGAATACCGCACCGGTCCCGATCTCCGCCTCGATTCGCAATCCCTCGTTCCACTTGGCCATCCGCTCCGACCGCGCAAAAGAGCCGACCTTGAGCTGGCCGGTGTTCCACCCCGTTGCCAGGTGCACGATGGTCACGTCCTCGGTTTCACCGGAACGCGCCGAAACCACCATCCCCCAGCCCGCCTGGCGCGCCACCTCCATCGTGCGGCGGGTCTCGCTGATCGTGCCCGCCTGGTTGGGCTTGAGCAGCACGGCGTTGCACGAGCGCGCTGCGATGGCTTCCTGCACCAGCCTGGCATCGGTGACCAGGAAATCGTCGCCCACGACCTGGACGCGATCGCCCACGGCCGCCGTGAAAAGACGCATGCCCTCGGCGTCGTCTTCGGCCACCGGATCCTCGACCGAAACGATCGGATAACGCGCCACCCAGCCCTTGAGCACGTCGACCCATTCCGCGGTGCTGTAGCTGCGCTGGTCTAGCCCGAGGGTGTAGCGGCCCTGGCTGCCGAATTCAGAGGCTGCGATGTCCAGCGCGATCGCGACCTGATCGTAGCGATAGCCCGCCGCGTCGATGGCTCGGGCCAGCATCTCGATGGCTTCCTCGTTGGATTTGAAATCCGGCCACCAGCCGCCCTCGTCGGCCACCCCGCAGCGCCGGCCGCCGCGCTCCATCAATTCTCCGGCCGCGCGGTACACCTCGGCCGTCATGACCATGGCTTCGTCGAAAGTTGCCGCGCCGATCGGCATCACCAGGAAATCCTGTACGTCAACCCGGCGGCCCGCGTGCGCCCCCCCGCCAAAGATCTGGATTTGCGGCAACGGCATCCGGACCGGTCCGTCGGCCGCGAGATAGCGCCAAAGAGGCTTGCCCGTGGAAGCCGCGGCCGCATGCAGCACGGCCAGGGAAGTGGCGATGGTGGCGTTGCCGCCCAGCCGTGCTTTGTGGGGCGTGCCGTCCAGCGCGATCAGCGCGGCGTCCACCGCTGCCTGGTCCATCGCATCCATGCCGCGCAAGCGCTGCGCAATCTCGCCGTTGACGTTGGCCACTGCCGATTGCACATCGAAGCCGCCGAGCCGCTCGCCGCCGTCGCGCAGTTCCACCGCTTCACGGCTGCCGCGCGAAGCTCCGGCAGGCGCCATGCCACGGCCCCGCACGCCGCTCGCCAGAGTGACGTCGACTTCGACCGTGGGCCGGCCGCGCGAGTCCCAGATGCGGCGAGCCAGCACGGATTGAATGACGGTGCTCATCCAAGGCTCCAACGGTTTCGAGTTTCGGAAATCCTGCGGGCGGGCTGCAGCAGGAGCGCAATCGCGAATCGGCGCACCCGTTCCCGGTCCGAGTCGCTGGTAATGTATTCGACGGGGGACTTGCCGTCGATGCGGGCCAGCAACATGCCGGCGAGCAGCATCGACGCTCGCGCCTCCAGTTGAACCGGCGCTTCCCAGGTGACACCCGCCAGATAAGCCGCGCTGAGCGAGTCGAAACAGGCGAGAAAGCCGGCCGTGGTGTCCGGACGCCAGACCGATTTGAGCAGCAGGTGGTTGAGGCAGAAGGCGATGTCGAAGGCCGGGTCGCCGTACCAGGCGCATTCGGCGTCCAGGAACACCGGACCGGCGTGGCCCACCAGGATGTTCTTCGGGCTGATGTCGCCATGCACCAGAGCGAGTTTAGTGTTGGCGGTGGTCGCCACCAGCTGGTGCAAGGCAGCCGCGCAATCGGGGTGTTTGCGCGCAGTCTCCACGAAATACGGTTCCAGCCGGATCGCATGGAAGCCCGCGTCGTGGGCAAAGCTGCGCGCCAGTGCGGCATCGCCCGCAGTGGCCGCATGAATCGCCACGAGGTTGCGGCCGACCGCCTCGGCAGTGGCGGTGTCGGCAATGCCGTCCCGCAACTGCGCCTTCCAGATCGGGTATTGGGCCGGGTCGAGCCACTCCATCGCAAAAGCATTGTCCTGCGCGTCTTCGCCAAGAATCGCGGGCGCCGCGCCAGGCACGATGCCGCTGGCCACGCGCATCCAGGCGACCTCGGCGCGATTGCGCTCCACCGGCGCTTCCCAGAGTGCAGCCACCTTCAGCTGCGGCAGCGCCTGCTTGATGCACACCGGTCCGCCGACAGTATCGGCACGGACGATCAACGATGAAACGCCACCGGTCAGTTGCGTCAGCACCGGCGTCTCGCCCGTCTGCAGCAGTCCCATGCGGCGCAAGGCCTCAAGCAGTCTTCGCGTCTCCTGGGCGCTCAGGTCCATCTTGTCTCCCCAGCTTTCAAACTGAAGCCAATATAGCCGGTGGCCTTCCCCTAGGGCTTGGGGGGCGCGACCCGCCAGACCACGTTGCCGACATCGTCAGCCACCAGCAATGCGCCGCTCCTGTCCAGCGCCACGCCAACCGGGCGGCCGTAAGCTTTCCCGTCGGGGCTGAGAAATCCGCTGAGAAAGTCCGTTGGCTGACCCAAAGGCTTGCCGTCCGCGAACGGCACGAACACCACCTTGTAACCGCTGTGCGGCTTGCGGTTCCACGAACCATGCTCGCCAATGAAGGCGCCGGAGGCAAACGGCGCGGGCATGCGCGCGTCGGAGAAGGCCAAACCCAAAGGCGCCACATGGTTGCCCAGCGCGTAGTCCGGCACGAGTGCCTTCGCGACCATCTCGGGACGGGCGGGCTTCACGCGCTCGTCCACGTGCTGGCCCCAATAGCTCCAGGGCCAGCCATAAAAAGCACCGTCCTTGACCGAAGTCAGGTAGTCGGGCACCAGATCGCTGCCCAACTCATCGCGCTCGTTGACCACCGTCCACAGCGCCCCGGACTTCGGCTCCCATCCCAGCCCGTTCGGGTTGCGCAAGCCGCCGGCGAACAGGCGCTTGCGGCCGCTGGCCCGGTCGATCTCCCAGATCGCAGCGCGCCCCTCTTCCACCGCCAGGCCGCGCTCCGCGGCATTGCTGTTGGAACCCACCGTCGCGTAGAGCTTGCTGCCATCGGGGCTGGTGATCAGGTTCTTGGTCCAGTGGTGATTGATGCCAGCGGGCAGGTCGGTGAGCTGGACGCCGGGTGCCGTGATCCGCGTCTGCCCGGTGACGTAGGGGAAGCGCACCACGGCATCGGCGTTGGCCACGTACAGGTCACCGCCGACCAGCGCCATCCCAAAGGGCGAGTGCAGTTGGTCGATGAACAGGCTCTTGTGCTCCGCGCTCCCATCGCCATCGGCATCGCGCAACAAGGTGATCCGGTCGGCGCTGGGCACGCCGGCGCCGGCCTGCTTCATCACCAGTTTCATCGCCCAAGCTTTGAAGCCCTTGGCTTGTTGTTCCGGCGGCCGTTCGGGCCTGTTGCTCTCGGCTACCAGCACGTCTCCATTGGGCAACACGTAGATCCAGCGCGGATGCTCCAGCCCGCGCTGAAGCGCAGTGACCTTGAAGCCCGCCGGCGCCACCGGCATGGCGCCCTGCGGCCAACCCTGGGCCGGCGCTATGTTGACGGTGGGGATCAGACTGGTAACTGGCGGCGGCAGCGTCGGCTGCGGCCCTTCGCCGGCTCCGGGTGGCAGTCGCGCCATGTCACCGCAGCCCGCGAGGACGGCGACGGCAAGCAGCATATGAAAAGGGAACACCATGGGTGGTGCGAGTTTGGAAGTGCCTCATCCGCGAGCGTGTAGGCGGAAACCGCGAAAATAGCGCAATGACACAAGATCTCTTCCGAGCCGACGCCTACCTGAAGGAGTGCTCCGCCACCGTGCTGGCGCTGACCGAACACGGCATTGTGCTGGATCGAACCGTGTGCTATCCGTTGGGCGGCGGCCAGGCCGGCGACAGCGGCGTCCTGGTGCTGGCGGACGGCAGCGAACTGGCGATCGCCGACACGCGCAAGGGCAAGGACCCGGAAGGCAAGCCCATCGCCGATATCTGGCACCAAGCAGCGCCGAACCAGGACGCCGTCCTGGCCAGGCTGAAGGCCCGGGACAACGTCACCATTCGGGTGGATTGGGCACGCCGCCACAAGTTGATGCGCTTCCACACCACGACGCACCTGCTGTGCCACCTGGTGCCGCAGCTGGTCAACGGCTGCTCGATCACGGCTGATTACGCGCGCCTGGACTTCAACATGACCGACCCGCTCGACAAGGATGCGCTGACCGAAGGCATCGCCGGGCTGGTGGCGGCGGGTTATGCGGTCGCGGTCAGTTCGATCACCGACGACGAGCTCGATGCCAACCCGGCGCTGGTCAAGAGCATGTCGGTGCAACCGCCGCGCGGGACCGGACGCATCCGCACGATCCGGATCGGGGGCGAGCGTCAGATCGATTTCCAGCCTTGCGGCGGCACCCACGTGGCCAACACGGCGGAAATCGGCGCGGTGATCGTGACCAAGATCGAAAAGAAGAGCGCTACCACCCGTCGCGTCGTGCTGGGATTTGCCGGCTGAGTTCCGCTCACTCTAGGGCATGATTCCGCCCCATGAACCAGCTTGAGTTTTGCCTTTGGAAAAATGGGTCTCACGAGCAGACCATCACTCACGAATCAGCAGATAAGCTCGATCATCGTCAGCGACGATCATGACTTCCGGTTTGTGTTCTATCTCCTGAACACGTACAGGCCAATCATTTTTTCCTTCAACTCGGGCATTGACACACCAATTGTTCCGAAGTCAGTGTTCGAAAACATCGAGGTTCTTTGTCCGCCAAAAACTACCCAACGCAAGATCGCTGCCATCCTCTCGGCCTACGACGACCTGATCGCCAACAATCAGCGCCGCATCACCCTGCTGGAGAGCATGGCCGAAGAAATCTACCGCGAATGGTTCGTGCGCCTGCGTTTTCCGGGGTACGAGTCGGTAAAGATCGAGAAGGGTGTACCGCAAGGATGGTTCCTCGCGAAAACGGAGCAGGCGTTCAAGTTTCTTGGCGGCGCCACGCCCATGGGCTTACCTGTTTCATTGGCTCAAGCTCGGTAAGCCGCACTTCGAATTGCTATCAGGCGGCGCCACCTTTGCCGAGTTGACCAAGGGCACTTTCAAACGAATGGAAATCCTCACGCCGCCAAAAGCGCTGGTGCAGCAGTTCCAGCAAGTTGTCTCGCCCATGTTCAAGACGATTGAAACCCTCCTGAAGGCCAACATTCGTCTCAAAGCCACCCGCGACGCCCTCCTCCCCCGCCTGATCTCCGGCAAGCTGGCCGTCGACAAACTGGACGTCCGCTTTCCCGCGGAAATGACCACGGCGCAAGGCCAACCATGAACTCACAAATGTCGACGCAAAATGGCGCGGCCCGGGTTGTGAAACGGCTGTTGGCCCAGCACGACGATGTTCTGTCCCTCGCCCGATCGCCCCAAATCGGGGCTGTAGATGAGCCGCACACAGGCGCCGCCAAATGGATGCGCTGGCAATCTGGATGGAAATCCAGTGGCCGAATCCCCACGCTTCTAGAATGACATCTCAGATTCATACACACGAAAATTAACCTATGGGTTAATATCTTGAAAATCCTCTCAATTAGGAAAGCAAAGTTCCAGATCGGCGCCGTTGTCCGCGAGAAGGGTGACGGTAGCCTGAATTGCTCGCTCGTTGACGATTTTGATGACATTGAGGCAACCTGTGCAGCATCCCGGAATCGCCTTCTCGAGTACTTTCGTCAGGTGGCGGATGGCGGCTTGCAAGCCCTCAACGACGCACAGTGCCACACCATTGACAGCAAACATAAGATTTCCGAGTTCATAGCTGGCAAGCTGCGCGTGCTGTTTTTTCAGGGCGCCAGCGGCAACATGGTGATTTGCAGCCACATGTTCTTGAAGAAGACTCAGAAAACGCCAGTTAAAGAGATCAATCGAGCCATCAGGGCAAAGAAAGAATACGACCAGGCTGAGCAGGCTGGGCGTGTCGAATGGAAAGACGAACTATGAGCAAGAGAAGTTTTGCAGCGCTGTACGCAGAGCTGGAGTCCACACCCGCCTATCAGGCGGAGAAAGTGGCCGTAGCGTTTTTGTCGGAGCTCAACGCATTGATGCGGCAGCACAAGGTGACCAATGCGGAATTGGCGCGCCGCGCTGGCGTGTCGCCGGCTTACATCACCAAAGTGTTCCGAGGTCCCTCAAACCTGTCCATCGAAACGTTGACCAAGCTGGCCGATGCGATTGGCTGCCGGGTGCATTTCCATCTGGCCAACCACGGTGCGGATGTGCGATGGTTCGACCAGATCAAAGCACCCCGTTCCTTCCAGCACGTGATCGACCCCGCCGCCGCCCAGTTCGTCAGGGTGATGGAGCAGTTGAAGCCGATCAATCAAGAGGACTACGCAAACAATGATGAGAGATTCGCCCTTGCGGCTTAAGGAACTGTTCTTTCCACAGGTGTCAGTCAAGGCACAGGTTCCGAAAGCGCCAGACCGGGCCCCAAGGGAACTCGCGCTCGAAAGCCTGGACATCAGCTTTGCTTACGATTTGGATCCAGATGGCAATAGCGTCAGCGCAGGCATCAAAGTGGCGACCAGGGAAAGGTCACCAGATGCACCAGACGAAGCCGCGTTGTACGAGGTCCAAGTCGAGGCGTTCGCCAATTTTGACGTCATCGGCCCCGAGCACAAGGATCCCTTGGCGGTTTACCTACGTAAGGTTGCCGCCGCAGGCGCTCTGATAGGCGCAGTACGAGAGCAAGTCGCCATGACGAGTGCACGGGGGCCTTGGGGCGTCGTCATGCTGCCGATGATCAGCATGGATAAGGTGGTCGGCCCGCCGCCGAAAAAGACTGAATCGCCCGTTTCCGCGCCGGAGCAGGCTGCGTCGGCAACGAAGGTTCGGACTAAGCGAAAGACGCCCGCGATCTGAGGTGTCCTCTATCTACGGCGGGGTCTTCCTTCGAATTCATGGCACTAACCGGAGAAGTCGAAATGGCGACCCCAACGAAAAAACCCGGCTTCAAAGCTGACGGGGCGGGCATATTGGATAGTGCCGCGCGACATGTCACCACAGCAGAAGGAAACCAATCCGACGCATCACGCATAGCGCGCGCCAACGGACGCAGGCCCACCCGTGAAACGGTCGCCGCCATGCTGGAAACCCGAGCCATGACGCAGGGACGCTTTGCCACAGCAGCCGCGCTGTTCGATGCCTTGGATGGTCAAACCGCCACCGACCCAAACACGATGCGCTGATCAACGCGTTGATCGAGGGCATGCCCAACTTCATCTCCGAAGACCAGATCGAGCAGGCACTGTTACAGCGCCTGCAGCACGTCTGCGGCTTCGACGTGCTGGAGTGCTACACAGCCGACCCGGCCGATCTGAACGATGGCTCGGGCCGGCGCGACAAGCGCGACATCGCGCACAAGCTCGAATTGATGCTGGCCCAGAACAGCACGCGCGGTAACTTTGCCCAGCGGACGGCATGACCCAGGCCGAGACCCAGAGGGTCAAATTGGCGGCCAAAGCTCTGTTGTACCGATTGGTGAACGAACCGCCCAAGGTGCTGGTTCAGGATTGGTACAAGACGGATCAAACTCGCAGAATCGTTCGATCCACCGTCGCCGACGTCCTGGACCGCGAACTGCCCCAGGAAAGCTATGACCGCGTGCTTTTCCAGGCCCAATGCGACAACGTCTTCCACCTCGTCCTGGACTACGCGGCGCAAGGGCGAAAATGGGCGGTGTAGGCCGCCCGCCAGCGGGAACTTCGGCCCTTACCTGCCCTCCTACTGCTGACATGACATCTTTTCGCTTAGTCCTGGTAATTGCTATCGTTTGCGCGGCGATTGGAGGTCTCTCCACCGGCGCGGTCGCGCAGACTGCCGCCAAGAGCGTCGTCACCACCGAGCGGGTGCGGGCCGAGCTGCTGGCGCATGCTCCCGAGGGCCTTTCGCCGGGTAAGCCGGTCTGGGTCGGCCTGCAACTGGCGCACCAGCCCGAATGGCACACCTACTGGAAGAATTCCGGCGATTCGGGTTTACCGACGATGCTGGAATGGCAATTGCCGGCGGGCGTCACGGCCGGCGAGATTGCCTGGCCGACGCCGAAAAAAATACCGATTGGCACGCTGGCCAACTACGGCTACGAAAACACCGTGCTGCTGCCGGTGCCGCTCACGGTGGCGCCCGGTTTTGACGCGGCGCAGCTTGAGGTCAGGCTGAAGGCGGCCTGGCTGGTCTGCCGCAAGGAGTGCATTCCCCAGGAGGGCGAGTTCACGCTGAGCATTCCGGTGAAAGGCTCGACGGCGGCCAGCGGCCAGGCGTTTGCGGCCACCTTTGCGGCCACGCCCAGGCCCCTGCCGGTAGCTGCCAGCCAGATCGAGGTCGATGGCGGCGCCAAGGCGCTCAAGGTGTCGCTGGCCGGCCTGCCGCCGGCGCTGCAGGGCAAGACGCTGGCGCTGTTCCCCGAAACTGCCGGCGTGATCGAACCCGCCGCTCCCTGGCAACAGGCGTGGCAAGGCGCGCTGTGGACGGCGCAACTGCCGCTATCCGCCCAGCGCACCGACAGCCCGCGCCAATTGCCGCTGGTGGTTGCGGCGGACGACGCGGCCTACCGCATAGCCGCGCCCGTCAGCGGCGAGTGGCCGGCCATGGCCAGGGCGGCCACGGTCTCGCCCGCGCTGGAGGCGGCACTCAAGGCCAATGCCGCCACCGGGCGCGCGCCGACCAGTTCCAGCAGCGCGCCAACCCTGGGTCTCTTCGCGGCCCTGCTGGGTGCGCTGCTGGGCGGCATGATTTTGAACCTGATGCCTTGCGTGTTTCCGGTGCTGGCCATCAAGGTGGTGAGCTTTGTGCATGTCAAGAGCCAGGCCACCCGCGTCACCACCGGGCTGGCCTACAGTGCCGGCGTGGTGCTGTCTTTTCTGGCTCTGGGCGCGCTGCTGCTGGGCCTGCGCGCGGCCGGCGAACAACTCGGCTGGGGCTTTCAGCTGCAAAGCCCGGCCGTGGTGGCGGCACTTGCCGCCCTGTTCACCTTGCTGGGGCTGAACCTGGCCGGCGTGTTCGAGTTTGGCAGCCTGCTGCCCGGCCGGCTTGCCAACCTGCAGTCCAAAAACCCGACCGTCAACGCATTCCTGTCAGGCGTGCTGGCCACGGCCATTGCCTCGCCCTGCACGGCGCCCTTCATGGGCGCATCGCTCGGTTATGCCGTGGGCCTGCCCGCGGCGCGGGCGCTGGCCGTGTTTGGCGCCATTGGCCTGGGCATGGCGCTGCCCTATCTGGCCGCCAGCGCGGTGCCCGCCGTGGCCCGCGCCCTGCCGCGCCCCGGCGCCTGGATGGTGACCTTCAAGCAGCTGATGGCCTTTCCGATGTTTGCCACGGTCGCCTGGCTGGTCTGGGTGCTGGGCCAGCAAAGCGGCATCGACGGCGCGGGCGCGCTGCTGGCGCTGCTGGTGCTGATGGCGCTGGCGGTCTGGGCGGTCAGCCTGCGGGGCCACGCGCGCGGCGTGTTGGCGGCAGCCTCGGTGGCGCTGGGCGTGTTGGCGCTGTGGAGCCTGGGGCCCAACGTGCTCAAAACCGTGAGCGCTCCGCCGGCCGCCGCGTCGGCCCGCTGGCAGGACTGGGAGCCGGGCCGCGTCGAGCAGCTGGCCGCCTCGGGCCGCAGCGTGTTTGTCGACTTCACCGCCGCCTGGTGCGTGACCTGCCAGTACAACAAGAAAACCACGCTGGCCAATGCCGACGTGTTGGCCGACCTGGAGGCGAAAAATGTCGCCCTGCTGCGCGCCGACTGGACGCGCCGCGACCCGGCCGTTACCGCTGCGCTGGCCCGGCTCGGGCGCAGCGGCGTGCCGGTCTATGTGATTTACAAGCCGGGCCGCGCGCCCGTGGTCTTGTCGGAAATTCTCTCGGTCAAGGACGTGCGGGCCGAGCTGGCCAAACTGTAGTGCTTTAATGCCCTGCGGCCTGGCGCGTCGGCCGCTCTTCACCTATCAGGAAACCGCCTCATGAAGCATCTTCCCGCCGCCGAACGCATCCCCTACATCCTCAACCACTGCCCCAGCATCGCGGTGGTGGGCCTGTCGCCCAAGCCGCATCGCGCCAGTTTTGACGTCGCGCGCTACCTGCAGGCTGCCGGTTACCGCATCATTCCCGTCAACCCGAACGCCGGCGAGGTGCTGGGCGAGAAAGCCTATGCCACGCTACAGGAGGCCGCAAGGCACGAAAAAATCGACCTCGTGAACTGCTTTCGCAACAGCGAGGACATCCCACCCGTCGTCGATGAGGCCATCGCCATTGGCGCCACGGCCGTCTGGATGCAGCTCGGCATCACCCACGCCGCCGCCGCCGCCAGGGCGGAAGCCGCGGGCCTGCTGGTGGTGCAGGACCACTGCATCAAGATCGACCACCGGGTGCTGCTGTCCAGCGGCATGCTTGAGGAGCCCACCCGGCCAGCCGCCTGAGGACCGCTGCCGTCTCTACCCATGAGGCAGGCCCGGCTTGCACGGCGCGGCGCCGTCGCTGAGAATGCGGCATGCGCATGCGACAGTTTTTACCCCTCCTGGCGGCCTGCTGGCTGATGCTGCTGACGGCCTGCACCAGTTCCGCCCCTACCACCCGCGGCGAGGTAAAAATCGCACCCATGGCGCTGCCAGAGCTGGCCCAGTCGGACATCAACCGCATGACCACGCTGGCCATGCGCGATAACATCGAAAGCCTGCTGCTCATTGCCGACAAGCTGTACCGGCGCAACCCGGCCGAATGGCGCAAGACTGGCCTGCCCAGCCGCGAGGCCGCGCTGGCACGTCTTCGTGGCGCGATTGACAGCGGCGCCCGCTGGCCGGAGCTTGGTGAGAAGCGCGATATCGCAGCGCTTTCGCTGGCGCTGGGCCAGGATTTCGCGGGTGACCGCGTGGCCGCCTTCACCTTCGCCAGCGCCGACATGCTGATCACCGCCCACGGCGGTTCGCGCAACTTCTACCTGACCGACAACCTGGACGCCCAATACCTTTACAACGCGGCGCGCAACATCGAGATTGCCGTCTGGATACTCTCCAGCCGCCGCAATGCCGCCGGCCAGCCCCTGCTGTTGGCCGACGAAATCTCGGGGCGTGAGCGCAACCTGAGCTTCGAGCGCGAATTCGGCAAGCTCATAGGCCGGCTGGACCTGCTGTCTACCGTGCAGACGGAGAAGTACCGCCGCGCCGTCGTCACCTATGCGCATTACCTGCTGGGCACCGCCTTCCTGCAGTTTTTGCCTGTGAGGTAGGTACACCCCGTCTCGGCTCACTGCGTGTAAGCGGATCCCCCTTGCAGGGGCGACAGCTGCGGCCCGGCTAAGCCGGTTCCGCGCTGTCACTGTGTGGGGTCAGAATGATCCAGCACCAGATCGCGCTATGCGCGGAGACAATACCGCACCCAGCCTTTTTTTTGAAACTTCCATGCCCCAAAACTATCTGCCCGACGTTCGCAGCCAATACGAAGCCCTGCCCTATCCGCCCTGTAATCCCGAGGACGATCGCAAACGCCTGGTGCTGACCTGGCTCGAAGACCTGCCCATGATCAATCACTACTGCTTTGCCGGGAAGCAGTCGTTCAACATCGGCTTCAGGGCGCTGGTGGCAGGCGGCGGAACCGGCGACGCGACGATTTTCCTGGCCGAGCAGCTGCGCCACACGAATGCGGAAATCGTGCACCTGGACATGAGCCACGCCAGCATGGTGCTGGCCCAGGAGCGCGCCCGCATTCGCGGCCTCTCCAACATCACCTGGGTGCATTACTCGCTGATGAGCCTGCCAGCGCTCGGCCTGGGCAAGTTCGACTACATCAACTGCAGCGGCGTGCTGCACCACCTGGCCGACCCGGACCTGGGGCTGCGCGTGCTGCGCAGCGCGCTCAAGGAGGGCGGCGCCATCGGCCTGATGCTCTACGCCACGACAGGCCGCACCGGCGTCTACCAGATGCAGGCACTGATGCGCCTGGTCAACGGCCCCGAGGCCGGCGAGCAAGCCAAGATTGCCAATACGCGCGAGTTGCTGGCCAGCCTGCCGGCCAGCAACTGGTTCAAGCGCGGCGAGGAGCTGCACCACGACCACAAGATTGGCGACGCCGGCATTTACGACCTGCTGCTGCATTCACAGGACCGCTCCTACAGCGTGGGCGAGCTGTTTGACTGGCTGGGCACGGGCACCCCGACCGGCCACGGCCTGCACCTGGTCTTCAGCGACGTGCAGCGCGGCCGCTCGCCCTATCTGCCGCACATGGTGCTGGGCAGCAAGCCGCCCGCCATGGCCGCCGGCTTGCGCCAGCTGCCGCTGCGCCGGCAGTACGAAATGGCCGAACTGATGATAGGCAACATCATCACGCATTCGCTCTACCTGACCCGTGATGCGCACAGCACCGCGCCCTATGGCGATGCCGCCTGGATCCCGTTTTTCTACCACGAGCCCCTGACCGGCGAGATCGCCGCGCAGGTTTTTGACAGCAACCGCGGCCAGCCCTTCATGCTCAGGCACCAGCATTCGGGCGTCTCGGTGATGGTCAACCCCGGCAAATATGGCGCGAAAATCCTGCGCCTGATCGATGGCCAAAAAAGCTTTGGCGAGATTTTCGGGCAGTTTCGCGCCGACTGGCACGGCCAGGCCGCTGCACCCGACAACGCCGCGCTGTTTGCCGACTTTGCCGAGTCCTATGAGACCTTGAATGCGCTGGAGCGCTTGCTGCTGAAACACCCGGACGCAAACCGCTGAACGCTTCAATGTCCGGACAGATTCGGGCTTGAAGCCGTGCGGATTGGCTGATTTTGAGTTTTTTGCCTGGTTTTGGCTCATTGCCCAACTGGACAAGACGCATTTATCAAGCTGAAAGCACGTCCAATGCCACTCAAATCTCGATCTTGCTGCCCAGCTCCACCACCGAGTTGTTCGGCAGGTTCAGGAAGTCGGCCGCGCCACTGGCGTTGTGGTGCATCTGCGCAAACAGTTTCTCGCGCCACTGCGCCATGCCGGTGCCAATCGTCGGGATAACCGTGTCGCGCGAGAGAAAATAGCTGGTCGACATCGGGTCGAGCTGGCAGCCCCGGCCCTTGATCTGCTGCAATGCCCTGGGCAGGTCCAGGTCGTTCTTGAAACCGTAGTGCACATTGACCTGCCAGCAGTCGTGCCCGAGCGACTCGACCTCCAGTCGCTTGTTCATGCCAACCCACGGCACCTCGTGATTGCGCACCGTCACGAACAGGTTCTGCGCGTGCAGCACCTTGTTGTGCTTGAGGTTGTGCAGCAGGGCGTTGGGCACGATGCCCGGCTCGGCGGTCAGGAAGACGGCCGTGCCTTCAACCCGAAGCGGCGGGTTGACAAACACGGCATCCAGGAAGCTTGGCAGGTCAATCGCGTCGGCGCGCAGTTTTTCGTTGAGGATGCGCCGCCCTTCCTTCCAGGTGATCATCAGCGTGAACACCGCCCCGCCGATCAGCAGCGGGAACCAGCCGCCGGCAAACAGCTTCATGAGGTTGGAGGCGAAGAAGGCGAAGTCGACGACAAAAAACACACCCGTCGCGGCCAGGCAAAGGCTGAGCGGGTACTTCCAGCCGTATCGGATCACGTAGAAGGTGAGGATGGTGGTGATCAGCATGTCGGTGCAGACCGCGATGCCGTAGGCCGCGGCCAGGTTGCTCGACGAGCGGAACATCACCACCGCCAGCACGATGGTGACAAACAGGGCCCAGTTGACAAAGGGCAGGTAGATCTGGCCGGTGTCGCGCACACTGGTGTGCTGGATGTTCAGGCGCGGCAAATAGCCCATCTGGATCGCCTGCTTGGTGACGCTGAAGGCGCCGGTGATCAGCGCCTGCGAGGCAATCACCGTGGCCATGGTGGCCAAGCCCACCAGCGGCAGCAGCGCCCAGTCGGGCGCCATCATGTAGAAGGGGTTCTTCACGGCGGCCGGGTTGTTCAGCAGCAGCGCGCCCTGGCCAAAATAATTGAGCACCAGCGAAGGCATGACGATGAAGAACCAGGCCAGCCGGATCGGCTTTTTGCCAAAGTGGCCCAAGTCGGCATACAGCGCCTCCGCGCCGGTCACGCACAGCACCACGGCCCCCAGGATGATGAAGGTCACGCCCGGGTTGGCCCACATGAACAGCAGCGCGAAATGCGGACTGAGCGCCCACAGGATGCCCGGATGGGTCACGATCTGCGACACGCCCAGCAGCGCGATCACGGCAAACCAGACGATGGTGATGGGGCCAAAAAACTTGCCGATGCCGGCCGTTCCGTGCTTTTGCAGCGCAAACAGGCCGAACAGGATGACCAGGGTGATGGGCACGACCCCGCCGGTGAAGGCCGGGGACACCACTTCCAGGCCTTCAACGGCCGACAGCACCGAAATCGCCGGTGTGATGACGCCGTCGCCATAAAACAGCGAGGTGCCAAAAATGCCGACCAGCAGCAGCACACGCCGCAATTTCGGTTTGTCCTGCACGGCATTGGAGGCCAGCGCCAGCATGGCAATCAGGCCGCCCTCGCCGTTGTTGTCGGCGCGCAGCACCAGAATGACGTACTTGATGGAGACAATGACGGTCAGCGTCCAGAAGAAGATGGACAGGATGCCGTAGACATTGTCGGGCGTGAAGGGCACGTGGCCGCCGCCGAAGACTTCCTTGATGGAGTAAAGAACGCTGGTGCCGATGTCGCCGTAGACGACGCCAATGGCGCCTACCGTGAGTGCGGCGAGTGATGATTTTTGACTTGTCACGAAACTGCCCGTCTCGGGCGCTTGACCGCCTGGACGCGGTCAAGCTGGCCCACGCCGACGGAATGGTTGTCTGAGGGACCGCTATTTTGCCCCCGGGCCGCCGCCTTGCAACCGGGCAAACACCCCTAGTCGGCAGAAACCCGGTTTGTGTTGCACCGCAACAACTGACTTGCACGCGATGGCGTTTCGAGGCAGGCTTGCCTGAAAAGACCAGCCCGGCGCCTGGGCGTCGCGATTTTCGGACTCAAAGCTCGTTTTTGGTCGAAAAATGCCATTAGCCCAATAACCACGGTCATTTTATGCTATCAGCTAAATAGCAACCGAAAAGACCGGCAGCCGCCCGTGCTCAGTCGTAAACCTCGGCGTTCGGATCGGTCGCCTCAAGCTCATAGCTGGCGGCCAGCATGGCGAGCCGGGCCACGACGCCATACATGTAAAAGCGGTTGGGACCGCTGGAGCCAGGCTTTTCGCCTGGTTGCGGCAGGCGGCCGCTGTCGGCAAAGGCCAGCGGCACGTAGCTCGAACCCGGCGCGTTGAGGTTTTCGTCCGCACCGCGGTCGGCATGAATGCGGTAAAACCCGCCGACCACGTAACGGTCCATCATGTAGACCACCGGCTCGGCGACGGCGTCATTGACGCGCTCGTTGGTCAGCACGCCTTCCTGGATGATCAGCTCGGACAGCGGCTGGCCGTCCTTGATGACACTCATCTTGTTCTTGGTCTTGCGGCTCAGCGCGCCCAGCTCCTTGGCGTCGTGCACCGTCATGATGCCCATGCCATAGGTGCCGTTGTCGGGCTTGACCACGACAAAGGGCTTCTCGTTAATGCCGTACTCCTTGTACTTGCGCTTGATGCGCGAGAGCAGCGCATCGACGTGGGTCGTCACGCACTCCATGCCCTGACCCTCTGCAATGTTGACCTCGCCGCATTGCGCGAACATCGGGTTGATCAGCCAGGGGTCAATGCCCAGCAGCTTGCCAAAGCGCTTGGCGATTTCCTCGTAGGCCTTGAAATGGTTGGACTTGCGCCGCACCGACCAGCCCGCATGCAGCGGCGGCAACAGGTACTGCTCATGCAGGTCCTCCAGCATGCCGGGGATGCCTGCCGAGAGGTCGTTGTTGAGCAGGATGGTGCAGGGGTCGAAATTCTTCAGGCCCAGACGGCGGTCGGTGCGGATCAGCGGCTCGATCACGAGGCCTTCGCCAGTCGGCAACTCCACCTTCGTCGGCTCCTTGATATCGGCGCTCAGCGAGCCAAAGCGCACATTCAGGCCGGCCTGGTGAAAAATCCGTTTGAGCTGCAGCACATTGGCCAGGTAAAAGGTATTGCGCGTGTGGTTTTCGGGCACCACCAGCAGGTTGCGCGCCTCGGGGCAGATTTTCTCGATCGCCGCCATGGCGGCCTGCACCGCCAGCGGCAGCATCTGCGGCGTCAGGTTGTTCCAGCCGCCCGGGAAAAGGTTGGTGTCGACCGGCGCGAGCTTGAAACCTGCGTTGCGGCTGTCGACCGAGCTGTAGAAGGGCGGCGTGGGCTCCATCCACTCCAGCCGGAACCAGCGCTCGATGGCCGGCGTGCTCTCCAGGATACGCTGCTCGAGTTCATTGATGGGGCCGGTCAGGGCGGTGATGAGATGCGGAACCATGCGGCCACTTTCGATAGGAGGTGCTATAACTGATTTCGGCTATAGCTGACCGAATTTTAGGGATATTGGGATGAAGTGGCGAGCTTACAAGAGCCAGGCCCGGCGCCGCCCGATCCGGGACGGCATCCCCGGTCCATGCGTTCCTCCGAGGCTCAGGTCCGGACTTCACCCTGGCCCAGCACCACGTACTTGAGAGAGGTCAGGCCCTCGATGCCAACCGGGCCCCTGGCATGGAACTTGTCGGTGCTGATGCCGATTTCAGCGCCCAGGCCGAACTCGAAACCGTCGGCGAAGCGGGTGCTCGCATTCACCATGACGCTGGCCGAATCGACCTCGCGCAGGAAGCGCTGGGCATGCATGTGGTCGCGCGTCAGGATGGCGTCGGTGTGGTGGCTGGAGTAGCGGTTGATGTGGGCAATCGCCTCGTCAAGGCCCTCGACCACCTTGATGCTGATGACCGGCGCCAGGTATTCCTCGGACCAGTCCTGCTCCGTCGCAGACACGATATTAGCTACTGAATTAATAGCTTCTTGTGACCGCAGGATATGGGCTGCAGCCTCATCACAGCGCATTTCAACGCCCTTGGCGGCGTAGATGGCGCCGATTTTCGGCAAAAACTCCGCCGCCACGCTACGCGCTACCAGCAAGCCTTCGGTGGCGTTGCAGGGGCTGTATTTTTGCGTCTTGGCGTTGTCGGCGATGTTCACCGCCATGGCGATGTCGCAGGGGTCGTCGACATAGACATGGCAGTTGCCGTCCAGGTGCTTGATGACGGGCACCTTGGCATCGCGGCTGATGCGTTCGATCAGGCCCTTGCCGCCGCGCGGAATGATGACGTCGACATACTGCGGCATGGCGATGAGATGGCCCACCGCTTCTCGGTCGGTGGTCGGCACCAACTGCACCGCGTCCGCCGGCAAGCCGGCCTGCTCAAGCGCCTGCCGCACCAGCGCCGCCAGCGCCTTGTTGGATTCGATGGCCTCGGAGCCGCCGCGCAAGATGCAGGCGTTGCCGCTCTTGATGGCCAGGCTCGCCGCCTCGATCGTCACATTGGGGCGGCTCTCGTAAATCATGCCGAACACGCCTATGGGCACGCGCATCTGGCCGACGCGGATGCCGCTGGGCTGCTGCTTCATGCCGATGATCTCGCCGATCACGTCGGGCATGGCGGCGAGTTGCTCGCAGCCCAGCGCGACGGTCTCAATGTCCTTGGCGCCGAGCCTGAGGCGGTCAAGCAGGGGCCCGGCCAGGCCGCTGGCCGAAGCGCGCTCAAGATCACGCTGGTTGGCGGCCTGCAAGGCCTGCACGCCCTGCCGCAGCAAAGCCGCCAGGCCGGAAAGCGCTCTGTTTTTAATAGCTGTTGGCGCCCGTGCCACCTGGGCTGAAGCCGATTTTGCCCTTGAACCGATGGATGCCATCAGTTGCCGGAGGTCGCCGGAGGACGGGGTGCTGTTTGAAAGGTGAAAATCAGGCGCGTTCATCCCTGTATTTTGCCTTCATTCACAGGGTTTACCGCAATTGCCGTGAAGAACGGCATCGGTGGCTACTTGCGCGACGGTACACCCCGGCGCTGCATCATGTCCTCGCTCATGGCCTGCAGGGCCTGGTCCGACAGCGTGGCCTGGGCGGCGGGGTAAGCCATGCCGTCTTCGTCATCCAGGTGTTGCCGGTACATGGCCGCGAAGCGGTCAAGCGCGCCGGCCTGCTCCGGCGTGAGCGGCGTCCAGCCAGCGCCGCTGCTGTCAGCGACTGCCATCAGTACGCGGCGCGCGTCAACCCAGGCCACTTCCATCCGGCGGTGATCCTGAACCAGCCGCGCCACCAGCTCGCGCAGCGCCGCATCCGGCCCGCTGAACAGGGCAGGAAAGACATGCAGCTCCTCATCCTGATGATGCAGGGGCGCGGCGATGTCGAAGTAACGCATCACATCGCGCGCGGCCTGGCGGGCGGACTCGTCGCAGCCCTTGTCCAGCAGGTGCTGCTGCAGCCTGGCCTGGAGTTTGAGCATGCGTTCGACGCGCTCGTGGCAGGCGGCCAGCATCTCGAAGGGCGCCTCGAAGCCTGCGGCGGGCGCGCTGTGGCCGGGCAGCATGACGGGGCGGCTGCTTCGCTTGGACGGGGCGGCGCTATTCATCTCGGCCCTGTCAGCCCATCTGGACGGGATGACCCTGCGGGTCGAAAGGAATGTAGGCGCCGTGTTCGCCGCGCTTAATGGCCTCGACCATGCGCTGCAGCGGCTCCTCGGCATCTTCGCTGGTCGGCGCCCGGTTCGGCGTGCCCGACATGGCAGCGGCGAACACAATGCCCCAGTCGTGGCCAAACTGGCCGGACTCCTCAAGCAGCGTGGCAAACGACGCCAGTTCCTCGGGCCGCTTGTCCACGCACATCAGCGGCACCAGCGCCCCGCCCTGCCCGGCTTCGAAGCGCTGGCGCTGCGCAGGGGTGGCGTCTTCGGGCAACTCAACCCCCGCGAACACAAACAGCAGGCGCTGCGGCTCGGCCTGGGAGCGCGCGGCCTTCAGGAGGTCGTCAAAACTCGAAATATCCATGAGTGGGTTCCAGTTGCAAAAAAATGGGATGCAAGACAGCCCTTATTCATTAGACGCCAGACCTCACAGCCCCGCCGGGGCACAGGGTACTGACAAAGTCCGCCGGCGCGGGCCGCGAGCGGGCTTTCTTGCGCGATTGCACCGTGCCGACGCTGACAAAGCACAGCGCGTGCTCGACCGGCTTCAGGCCGAACAGCGTGCGCAGCCCCGCGGACTTGAGCGCCTTGCCGCTGGTCAGCGCCGAGCCGTAGCCCAGCGCGGTCGCCATCAGCAGCATGTTCTGCAGCGCGCAGCCGGTGGACACCATGCGCTCAAACAGGTCAACGTCGGGGTCGCCCCGCTCGCCATCGACCACCACCAGCATGAGCAGCGGCGAGCGGTGCGCTTTCTCGCGTGCCTGCGCCTGCTGCTCGGCACTGGCGGCAGCGTCGCGTTCCATCAGCGCCGCGCCAAACACTTCGGCCAGGTCGGCGCGCGCCGCCGGCGGCACGATGACGAAGCGCCAGGGCAGCAGCTGGCCGTGGTCAGGGGCGCTGGCCGCGGCGTTCAAAATCATGGCCAGCTGGCCGGCGTCCGGACCGGGTGCGATCAGGCGCTTGGGCAATATGGTTTGCCGCGACTGCATGAGTGCGGCGGCAAGCGTCGCCAGCTCGCTGTCGGCTTCGGCGGGCGTTTGCACAGGCAGGGCAAGGGGGTTCACGGCAGTTTCTTTCTAGCCTGCGCGGCCATCGGCCCGCAAGCGCCCATACCAGCCGCCCAGCCGCCAGCCCCAGACCAGCATGATGGCCGCCCAGAGCAGCGCGGCGGCCAGCAGCAGCCAGCCGGTGAACGCGCCCTGCATGGCGCCCGCAAGACGCAGCAAGGTCGCGAGCTGCAGCAGGCAAAACAGCGACCAGATGAGGCGGTCGGCCACCAGCGCGCGGCCGCTGTGACCGCAGGACACCCGCGTGACCATGGCCAGCATCAATGACGCCAGGCAGCCCATGGTGAGCGCGTGCAGCGCACCCAGGCCTAGCACCGGAGCGCCCTGCGCCCAGCCCAGCAATTGCGCGACGCCGCCCAGCGCGAGCGCCAGTCCCAGCCACACAAACCCGATGTGCAGCATCGCCAGCAGACGATTCCGGAGGCTCTTCAGCAGCCCCCACGCCAGGGCAAGCCACAGCAGCAGGCTACCGGCCAGCAGTTCGAAAATGCCGCGCGCCAGCGTCCATGCCGCGCCGGCCACACCCTGAAACGGGCCGCCCGCATCCAGCCACGCGGCGGCCACCTCAAGGGCTGCCACCGCCAGCATCAGCCACAGCACCCAGAACGGCCGCCAGGCATCCATCGCGGGAATGGCGCCGGACGTAAAAAATGGAATCATGCGGTGCGCCACCGACACATAGACCACCAGCACAAAGCCCCACAGACCGGTGAGCACGCAGGCCAGTGCCGCGGCGTAGGCACTGAACACCAGGCTCAGCGCCAGCCCGGCCAGGCTCAGGCAACCGACGAGACAGCCCGAGCCGATCGTCAGCGCATGCAGGCGGTCTTCCATGCGGCTGCGCCGGATCAGCTGCCAGAACAGCAGCGTCATCCACGTCAAGCCCGACGCTGCCAGCGCAAGCGCGGCAATCGCCAAACCCGCACTGAAATGCGCCGCCGCCAGCCACAACAGCCAGGCCGACGCCAGCAACAGCATGGGCGCCGCCACGCGGCGCGTGTCATGCGGCGCAACCCCCAGCCACTTGGGGCCGGCGGTGAACAGGAAGCCCGAGAAAAACAGCGGGATGAAACCGAAGGTCATCACGGCGCCATGCACCAGCGAGGGTGACATGGCGTAGGACAGGCCCAGCGCCGCGCTCATCCGGTCAAACTGCACCAGCGCCCACCACCCGCCCGCCGCCACCAGCACCAGCATGGCCAGAAAAAACCCCAGCCTGTGCGGCGCCAGCAGCAGGTAACGGGGCCGCCAGTGCCGGTCCAGTTTTACCAGCGCCTCGGCGGAAGGCTTGCCGTTCGGGCCCCGCACGGGAATGACCACAGCCTGGCTCATCCGCAAACGCCCAGGTGGCCGCACTGGGTGCAGTAGTCGCAGCCGTCCTTGCGAATGACGGCGTGCGCGCCGCATTCAGTGCACTTTTTGCCGGCCATCACGGGCGGCGTGAGCGTCGCCGGCACCGGGGCCGGATCGATGGCCGCTCCATGAGCCACGGCCTGGCTGGCGCGGCGCGTGATGATGTTCTGCACCGCATAGGCAATGGCGGCGACCTCCGAGTCATGCCACAGCGGCACGCGCGTGCCGTCAGCTTTCTCGTAGGTGCCCAGGCGCACCGGACCGCGGTCCCAGGCGACCTTGCGCATGTCGCTGAGCGCGCGCTCCAGAAAGCCGCCACGCGCGGCCAGCGACAGCATGCGCATGCTGGAGGTGATCCATTGCTGGGATTCGCCGCTCTGCCCCACGGGCATGAAAAACTCGATGGCGCGCTCAACCGTGCCGGTTCCGCCCGCTGCCGGCACAGGCAGGAATGACACGACGATGTACAGCGTCTTGTGGCCTTCCTGGGTCCAGTACTCGACCTTCTCGGCCACTGCCGACAAGGCACCCTTGGGCCGGCTTTCGATCACCGTGCGCATGGGGTCCACGGATGACGCGGCCTCGGGGGTGGCTTCGGGCTGGGCATGGGTTTCAAGCACTGCGCCCAGAATCGCGTTGGGCCGGTAAGTGGCCAGCCCCTTGAGCCGCGCGCGCCAGGCCTGCTGGTACAGGCTCTTGAAGTCGGCATAGGCGTAATCGGCCGGCACGTTCACGGTCTTGGAGATCGCCGTGTCGATAAAGGGCTGAACGGCTTCCATCATGGCAATGTGGCTGGTCGCCGACATCTCGAGAGCCGAGACAAAATAGTCGGGCAAGCGGTCCACGTCGCCGCCCAGTTCGCGGTAAAGGCGCCAGGCGTGGTCTTCGACCGCGTACTCCGTGGTGCTGCCGTCGGATTCGCGCTTCTTGCGGCGGTACATCCAGGAAAACGCCGGCTCTATGCCGTTCGATGCGTTGTCGGCAAAGGCCAGGCTCACCGTGCCGGTCGGCGCAATCGAGAGCAGATGGCTGTTGCGAATGCCGCTGGCGCGTATGGCCTGCTGCAGCCCGGCCGGCAGCCGGCTGGCAAAGGTGCCTGGGGCCAGATAGCCGTCCGCCTCGAATTTCGGGAATGGGCCTTTTTCCTTTGCCAGCGCCACCGAGGCGGCATAAGCGGCGTCGCGCATGCGCACGGCAATGCGCGCTGCCATGTCGCGGCCCTCGGGGGCGTCGTAGCGCAGGCGCAGCATGCTCAGCGCGTTGCCCAGGCCGGTAAAGCCCACGCCGATGCGCCGCTTGGCGCTTGACTCGGCCTGCTGCTGCGGCAGCGGCCAGAAGGTCACCTCCAGCACGTTGTCAAGCGCGCGAACCTGGGTGGCGACCGAGGCTTCAAAGGCCTCGAAATCAAACTCCGGATCGCCGCCGAAACCGAAGGGGTGGAGCACAAAGCGCGTCAGGATGATGGGCCCGAGGTCGCAGCAACCATAGGGCGGCAGGGGTTGCTCGCCGCAGGGATTCGTCGCGGCGATCGCCTCGCAATAGCGCAGGTTGTTGTCCTGGTTGATGTTGTCGAGAAACAGGATGCCAGGCTCGGCGAAGTCGTAGGCCGAACGCATGACGGTGTCCCACATTTCGCGGGCGACCACGGTCTGGTAGACCCACAGGCCGTCGGCACGCTGAAAGGCACCCTGGGCGATCAGCGTCGCGCCAGGCTTGGCCTTGTGCACCAGCTCCCAGGGCTGGTCGTCGCCCAGGGCCTGCATGAAGGCATCCGACATGCCGACCGAGACATTGAAGTTGTTCCAGCGCCCCGGCGTGCGCTTGGCGGTGATGAACTCATGCACGTCAGGGTGGTCAATTCGCAGCACACCCATTTGCGCGCCGCGCCGGGCGCCGGCGCTTTCGACGGTCGAACACGACTGGTCAAACACATTGATATAGCTGCATGGTCCGGAAGCCATTGACGCTGTGCCCTTGACCTCGGCGTTGCGCGGGCGTATGCGTGAAAAGTCGTAACCCACGCCGCCGCCGCGCCGCATGGTTTCCGCCGCCTCGCGCAGGGCCTCGTAAATGCCGGGATAGCCGCCATCGTCAACGCCCTGAATGCAGTCGCCGACCGGCTGTACGAAGCAGTTGATGAGGGTCGCCTGAATCGACGTTCCAGCCGCGCTCATGATGCGGCCCGCGCCAATCGCGCCGGCGTGCAGGTTTTCAAGGAACAGCGCCTCGTGCTTCTCGCGTTCGGCGGGCAGCTCGACCGAGGCCAGCGCTCGCGCCACGCGCCGGTAGACGTCTTCCAGGCCGCTCTCGCCGGGCTTGAGGTACTTTTCCTTCAGCACATCGTGGCTGATGGGCTGGGTGGCCGTCAGGTCTTGCGGCCGGCCAAAATGTTCACGCTTCATGTCCGTTGTCCTTGGGAAAGCGCTGCGGAGCGAACACCGCCCGGCAGCCGTTGCATCAAATTTTGCACCTAAACCTCGGGCGCCGGCAAAATGCGGCCCCGTGGATGCCTTGCCTGCCAGGCAGCGCCCAGGACAGGGCTCAGTCAGAAATGACTTGCCCGTCATGCTCCACATAGGGCTGGTAGGGACCAGTGCCACAGTGGGATGCTACCGAAGCCGACACGAAGCCGCCTTGCTGTGCGTCAAAGATATAGGTTTCTCCGTCTTCGATCACGTGATGCCAGCCATGAAGCGTGAGCGTGCCGCCTTCCACGGCCCGCCGCACCATGGGGTACTCCATGAGACGCTCAAGCTGCAACACCACCGATCGCTGCTCCGTGCGGCGCAGCGCCTCGGGGCCGGGCTGCACCGGCAGCAGAGCCTCCCGGGCCAGCTTGAGCCAGGCTTTCAGGGCCACGGCTTCTTCCGGCACGCCCTCATAGGCCGCCCGGATGCCGCCGCACTGGCTATGACCGCAGACGACGATACGCTCCACATGCAGGTTCAGGACCGCGAACTCGATGGCCGCCGTGGTGCCATGCAGGCCGTGCGAACCACCATAAGGCGGAATGAAGGCGCCGACATTTCGCACAATGAACAACTCGCCGGGACCGGTGCCGGTCAGCAGATAAGGCACCAGCCGCGAATCCGAGCAGCCGATGAACAGCGTCTTGGGATGCTGCCCCTGCGCCACCAGATCCTGAAACCGCTGCTGGTGCAGGGGAAAGTAGTCAGATTTGAAGCCCCGCAAGCGCAGCAGCAACTCGTCCGTGGCTGCGGCGCCTTCGCTCATTGAACCAGGGGAGAATCCGCGCCTTCGAGATCAATACCCTCGACCAGCGCCTCCCCGACCAGCAGGCTCATGTACTGATGCAGCGCCCTGGCGCGCGACTGCATGGTCAACAGCGCCGTAATGCGCTCCCGCACCTCCCCGTAAGCGGGCAGCTTGCCCGCGCGGCGGTTGAGTACCTCAATGATGTGGAAGCCGAAACGCGTGTGCATCAGGCGTGGATGCACGCCCATGCCCCACTGCGAATGTTTCTGGTGAAACAATTCGTTGGCCAGTTCGGGGGCGCAGTCGTCAGGACCAATCCAGCCGAGATCGCCCCCCTGGGCGCTGCTGGGGCAGTTTGACAGCTCGCCCGCCAGCTCGGTGAAGCGATCGGGAGCGGCGTCCTTGCGCGTGAGTTCGAGCAAGGCCTTTTCGGCATGAACCGTCAGGGCATGGACGTTGACACCGGGCGTGACGGCAAACAGGATGTGCCTTACATGCAGGGCCTGGCCCACCAGGAACTGCTGCTTGTGGGCTTCGTAATAACGCTGTCCTTCTTCTTCGGTGGGTTGCGGCGTTTGCACCTCCTCGTCCACCATGGACTCGATGATCTGGCGCTCGGCCTCACCCAGCTCGGGCGCCGTCAGGCCCGCATGGCGCGGCAGCAGGCCCTTCATCACCGCATGCTGGCGCAGTAGCTCGGAATAGGCCAGCTCGCGCAACGCGTGGATGTCAGGCTGCTGCCCGAGTTCGTGCAGGGCAATGCCATTGATGCAGGCTGTCGGGGCAGCCTCCTGAACGGGCGTCCTGGCGCACTGGCAGGCGCTGCTGCCGCAGCCGGTCACGGTGGAAGTTTGGGCGTTCATAAAAATTTCCTCGTTATAAACAGAACGAAGCGACAGGCATGGGGGCCAAAGGCCGCAGCGCCGGGCCGCCCCAAGCAAGGCCAACCCCCTCGGGGGGCAGCGCAGTACGCGAAGCGATAAGCGTGGGGGCGATCGGCCGCCGCGCCGGGCCGCCCCAAGCCAGGCCAGCCCCCTCGGGGGGCAGCGCAGTACGCGAAGCGACAAGCGTGGGGGCCACGTTAGCGGCTGCCCGACGACTTGGCCTGCACGCCCAGCCGGCGGCTGCGCACCACCTGGTAAGGGCGGAACAGATAGCCCACCGAGGCAAAGCCGCTCCACACATGAACCAGCCGGCTGAACGGAAACAGCAAAAAAATCGTCATGCCGAACACGATGTGGAACAGGTAAGGCCAGGGCAGGCCGGCCAAGACCTCAGCGTCGACTGTCCGCAGCGTCAGGATGCGTTGCGCCCAGTCAGCCAGGGTCAGCATCACGCTGCCGTCGGAATGCGCCCAGGAAAACGGCAGGGTGATCAAACCAACGACCAACTGCACCCACAGGATCAGCAAAATCGCCAGGTCGGTCTTGTGGCTGGTGTAGCGGATGCGATCGTCAAACACGCGGCGGTAGATCAGCATCGACAGGCCAATGAAGCACAGCACGCCAAACGTGCCGCCCGAGTAGATGGCGATCTTCTGCTTGACCGAGGCCTCCAGAAAATGCGCATAGAAGGCGTGCGGCGCCAGCAAACCGACAAGATGGCCGAAGAAGAGGAACAGGATGCCAACATGGAATAAATTGCTGCCCCAGCGCAGCAGACCGGTGCGCAGCAGTTGGGACGAGTCGCTCTTCCAGGTGTACTGGTCGCGGTCGAAGCGGATCAGGCTGCCGAGCAGAAACACCGTCAGGCAAATGTAGGGATAAACCCCAAAAAGGAAACCGTGCAGGGAAGTCATCGCTGTGCTCCTTGGGAAGGACTTGTCTTGTGTGCCGAGTTGCGCACGATGTGGATGGGTTGCGGCTGGTCGGGGCGGGCCTGACCCTTGGACGAGCAGCCGTCAAAAACGACCGGCTCCTGCCAGACGGCATCGATCGACTCCTCGGCGGCGATTTCAACCGGTTGCGCCTTCTCGCCAGCCAGTTCCAGCAGGGCTCCCAGCAGGCAGGCGTAAGCACTGCCGCGCTGCTGCAGGGCGGCAAAAATGGCGTTGAAGATGTGCGCCATTTCAGCCAGGAATTCGCGCGCCTCGCGTGGCGGCTGGGTCGAGGTGAATTCAAGCACCACGGGCAAAAAGTCGGGCATTTCGCCTTCGGCCAGGTACATGCCGGCCTTTTCGTAGGTCTGTGCCAGGTCGATCATGGCCGGGCCGCGTTCACGCGAGTCGCCGTGCACATGCTCGAACAGGTGCAGCGAAGTCGCGCGGCCCCGGTCGAACATGTCGACATATTCGGCCTCGATTTCAAGCGGCGCACCGCACTCCAGCGAGGCAATCAGGGCATCGAGTTCGGCCAGTCGTTGTGGCGCCAGGGCCCGCTCTTCATGCAGCGCGGCGCGCAGGTCGGCCAGGTGGGCGCGCAACTCGGCATCGGGATAACCCAACAACCGTGCCAGCACGCGCAGGCTTTTCGACGCCTTCGGGATAGTGTTGAACAGTGCCATTTTCTTCAGACCTCCACCTTGATGGGAATGGTGCGCTTTTTGCTGGTGCCGAACAGGCTGACATCGCTGGAGCCATCGGAGCAGCCATTGCCGAAGGTAAAGCCGCAGCCGCCGCGCACGTCAAACGCGTTTTCAGCGTATTCACGGTGCGTGGTCGGGATCACGAAGCGGTCTTCGTAGTTGGCAATCGCCATGATGTGGTACATCTCCTCGACCTCGGCCACGGTCAGGCCGGCCTGCGCCAGCACGGCCAGGTTCTGCTCGTTGTCGACATGCTTGCTGCGCTGGTAGGAGCGCATCGCCAGCATGCGCTGCAGGGCACGGATCACCGGCGCGGTGTCGCCCGCCGTCAGCAGGTTGGCCAGGTACTGGACCGGAATCCTCATCTGGGCAATGTCGGGCAACTCGCCGTTGATGCCGATCTGCCCGCCGTTGGCCGCCGAGGTGATGGGCGACAGCGGCGGCACATACCAGACCATGGGCAGCGTGCGGTATTCGGGATGCAGCGGCAGGGCGACTTTCCATTCCACCGCCATCTTGTAGACCGGGCTGCGGCGTGCGCCTTCCATCCAGGCATCAGGAATGCCATCAATGCGCGCCTGCGCAATCACGGCCGGGTCGTTCGGGTTCAGAAAAATATCGAGCTGTGCCTGGTACAAATCCTTGTCGTCTTCCACGCTGGCCGCTTCCTGGATGCGGTCGGCGTCATACAGAATGACGCCCAGATAGCGAATTCGGCCGACGCAGGTTTCGCTGCACACCGTGGGCTGGCCGGCCTCGATGCGCGGGTAGCAGAAGGTGCATTTTTCGGCCTTGCCGCTTTTCCAGTTGTAGTAAATTTTCTTGTACGGGCAGCCCGAGACGCACATGCGCCAGCCTCGGCATTTGTCCTGGTCTATCAGCACGATGCCGTCTTCCTCGCGCTTGTAGATCGAGCCTGACGGACAGCTGGCGACACACGCCGGGTTCAGGCAGTGCTCGCACAGGCGCGGCAGATACATCATGAAGGTGTTTTCAAACTGGCCGACCATGTCCTTCTGCACCTGCTCGAAATTGGCCAGATTGGCGTCCTTGCTGCGCTTGGAAAACTCGCCGCCCAGGATTTCCTCCCAGTTCGGGCCCCATTCGATTTTCTCCATGCGCTTGCCGGTGATCAGGCTACGCGGCCTGGCCGTTGGTGTCGCCTTCATCTCGGGCGCCGCCTGCAGATGGGCGTAGTCGAACGTGAAGGGCTCGTAATAGTCGTCAATCTGCGGCATGTTCGGGTTGGCGAACAGGCGCATCAGCATCTTCCACTTGCCGCCCTGGCGGGGTTCGATGGAGCCGTCGGGCTTGCGAATCCAGCCGCCGTTCCACTTGTCCTGGTTTTCCCATTCCTTGGGGTAGCCAATGCCGGGCTTGGTCTCGACGTTGTTGAACCAGGCGTATTCCATGCCGGGGCGGCTGGTCCAGACGTTCTTGCAGGTCACCGAACAGGTGTGGCATCCAATGCACTTGTCCAGGTTTAGCACCATGCCGATTTGAGCACGTACCTTCATGCGGATTCTCCCAGTTGTTGCACCGCAAAGGCGCGTTCATCATCCCGTGGCGTGTCAAGCCAATCGATCTTGTCCATCTTGCGCACCACGACGAATTCGTCGCGGTTGGTGCCTATGGTTCCGTAATAGTTGAAGCCGTAGCTCAACTGTGCGTAGCCACCAATCATGTGGGTGGGTTTCAGCACGATGCGGGTCACCGAGTTATGAATGCCGCCGCGCGTGCCGGTAATTTGCGAGCCGGGGGTGTTGACGATTTTCTCCTGCGCGTGGTACATCATGACCATGCCGGGCTTGACGCGCTGGCTGACCACCGCCCGCGCCGCAATCGCGCCGTTGACGTTGTAGGCCTCGATCCAGTCGTTGTCCTCCACGCCAATCGCCTTGGCATCGTCTTCACTAAGCCAGATGATCGGCCCGCCCCGGCTCAGCGTGAGCATGATCAGGTTGTCGGTGTAGGTCGAGTGGATGCCCCACTTCTGGTGCGGCGTGATGAAGTTCAGCAGAATTTCGGTATTGCCGTTGCTGCGGATGTTATGCACGCCCGCCGTCGCCTTCAGGTTCACCGGCGGACGGTAGCTGGCCAGGCCTTCGCCAAAGGCCAGCATCCACGGGTGGTCCTGGTAGAACTGTTGACGCCCGGTCAGCGTGCGCCAGGGGATGTACTCATGCACATTGGTGTAGCCGGCGTTGTACGACACGGTTTCGGACTCGATGCCGCTCCAGGTCGGCGAGCTGATGATCTTGCGCGGCTGCGCCTGGATGTCGCGAAAACGGATTTTCTCGTCCTCGCGGTGCAGCGCCAGGTGCGTGTGGTCGCGCCCGGTCTGCTTGCCCAGCGCCTGCCAGGCCTTGACCGCCACGTGGCCGTTGGTTTCGGGCGCAAGCTGCAACACCATCTCGCAGGCGTCGATGTCGCTGTTGATGCGCGGCATGCCCTGCGTCACGCCGGGCTCGGTCACCACGCCGCTGAGCTGTCCCAGTTGCGTCACTTCAGTCTGCGTGTTCCACGCAATGCCCTTGCCGCCATTGCCGATCTTGTTGAGCAGCGGGCCGACCGCCGTGAAGCGCTTGTAGACATTGGGGTAGTCGCGTTCAATCACCTGCATCTGCGGCGCCGTCTTGCCGGGGATCAGCTCGCACTCGCCGCGCTTCCAATCCTTCACGTCAAAGGGCTGGGCCAACTCGCCGGGTGAGTCGTGCTGCATCGGTGTGAGCACCATTTCCTGCTCGACACCCAGGTAGCCGTCACACAGCTCGCTGAATTTTTTCGCGAATCCCTTGTAGATTTCCCAATCGCTTTTCGACTGCCAGACCGGGTCCACCGCCGTGGACAGCGGGTGGATGAAGGGGTGCATGTCGCTGGTGTTGAGGTCGTTCTTTTCGTACCAGGTGGCCGTCGGCAGCACGATGTCGGAGTACAGACAGGTCGTGCTCATGCGGAAGTCCAGCGTGACCAGCAGGTCAAGCTTGCCTTCGGGTGCCTTGTCGTGCCAGACCACTTCCTCGGGCTTGGCTTCTTCAGCGCCCAGGTCCTTGCCCTGCACGCCGTTGTCGGTGCCCAGCAGATGCTTGAGGAAATATTCATGGCCCTTGCCCGAGGAGCCAATGATGTTGGAGCGCCAGACAAACATGTTGCGCGGCCAATTGTCCGGGTGGTCCGGGTCTTCGCAGCTCAGCTTGAGCGAGCCGTCTTTCAGCGACTTGACAACGTAGTCTTTGGCGTCGAGCCCCGCATCCTTTGCGTCCTGCACCACCTGCATGGGGTGCGTCTGCAACTGTGGCGCCGAAGGCAGCCAGCCCATGCGCTCGGCGCGCACGTTGTAGTCGATCATGCTGCCGCCGTAGAGCTTTTTGTCGGCCAGCGGCGACAGCACCTCGTCAACACCAAGCTTTTCATAGCGCCACTGGTTGGTGTGGGCGTAGAAGAAGCTGGTCGAGTTCATCTGGCGTGGCGGGCGAATCCAGTCAAGCGCGAAGGCCAGCGGCGTCCAGCCGGTCTGCGGGCGCAGCTTTTCCTGGCCCACGTAGTGCGCCCAGCCACCACCGCTCTTGCCAATGCAGCCGCACATCATCAGCATGTTGATGACGGCGCGGTAGTTCATGTCGCTGTGGTACCAGTGGTTCATGCCGGCGCCAATGATGACCATGGAGCGGCCTTCGGTTTTTTCGGCGTTCTCGGCGAACTGGCGCGCCACGGTAATGATCTGTGCACGTGGCACGCCGGTAATCTGCTCTTGCCAGGCGGGCGTGTAAGGCGTGTTGTCGTCAAAGTCTGCCGCCGCCGACTCGCCGGGCAAGCCGCGGGCAATGCCGTATTGCGCCGCCTGCAGGTCAAACACCGTGGCCACCAGCACCTGGCGGTCTTTGCCCGCCTTGCCCACCGTAATCCGCTGCACCGGCACCGTGCGGGTCAGCACATCGCCCTGCTCGTTGTTGGGGAAATGGTCGTGGTGAACGCCGCCAAAGTAGGGAAAGCCCACCTTCGCACTGGTCCGGCCGGCTTCGTCGCCTTCCATCACGGACAACTTGAGCTTGACCTCATTGCCGTCGCGCGCTTCCTTGGCTTCAAGGTTCCACTGGCCGACATCGGCGCGCCCGTCGGGACCCCAGCGAAAACCGATGGCGCCCTGCGGCGTGACGACCTGGCCCTGCTCATCAAAGGCCACCGTTTTCCAGTCGGGGTTGTTCTCCTGGCCGAGCTGGTCGGCAAAGTCTGAGGCGCGCATGTAGCGGTCGGGCACCATCACCGTTTCGCCATTTTCAAGCTGATGCTCCTTCAGCATCACCAGCATGGGCAGGTCGGTGTAGCGGCGCGCGTAGTCGTCGAAATAGGCCGAGCGCGGCCGTCCGTTGCCGCCAAAATAGAAGTCCTTCAGGATCACATGGCCCATTGCCATGGCGACGGCGGCGTCCGTGCCCTGCTTGGGGTGTAGCCACAGGTCCGACAGTTTCGCGACCTCGGAGTAGTCGGGGGTGATGGCGACGGTCTTGCATCCCTTGTAGCGCACTTCGGTGAAAAAGTGCGCGTCGGGCGTGCGCGTCTGCGGCACGTTGGAGCCCCAGGCGATGATGAAGCTGGAGTTGTACCAGTCCGCCGACTCGGGCACGTCGGTCTGCTCGCCCCAGACCTGGGGGCTGGACGGAGGCAGGTCGCAGTACCAGTCGTAAAAACTCATGCATACGCCACCAATCAGCGAGAGGTAGCGCGAGCCCGACGCATAGCTGACCATGGACATGGCCGGGATCGGCGAGAAGCCGATGATGCGGTCGGCGCCGTGCTGCTTGATGGTGTACACGTTGGACGCGGCGATCAGCTCATTGACCTCATCCCAGCTTGATCGCACAAAGCCGCCCAGACCGCGCACGCTCTGGTAGTCGCGCCGCTTGGCATCGTCCTGCACCACGGCAGCCCAGGCCTCGACCGGTGGCAGCGTGAGGCGCGCCTCGCGCCAGTGCTTGAGCAGGCGCGCGCGGATCATCGGGTACTTGACGCGGTTGGCGCTATAGAGATACCAGCTGTAGCTGGCGCCACGCGCGCAGCCACGCGGCTCGTGGTTGGGCATGTCCCAGCGCGTGCGCGGGTAGTCGGTCTGCTGGGTTTCCCAGGTCACGATGCCACCCTTAACGTAAATCTTCCACGAGCAGGAGCCGGTGCAGTTCACGCCGTGCGTACTGCGCACGATCTTGTCGTGCGCCCAGCGGTTGCGGTAGGCGTCTTCCCAGGTCCGGTCTTCGGCCGTGGTGACGCCGTGATCGCCCGAAAACGATTCTCTCGGATTGGAAAAGTGGCTTAGCCGGTCGAGAAAATGACTCATTTGATTCTCCAAAAATTCGGTAAAAGGGCTGCTTGATGAGGCGCTTCAGGGGTTTTTGATCTCTGCGCCAGCGCGCAGGTAAAACCACCAGTTCAGCACCAGGCACAGGGCGTAGAAAATAGCAAAGCCGTACATGGCGTTTTGCGGCGTTCCGGCCTTGATCTGCGCGCCAATCACCACCGGGGCAATGAAGGCGCCGTAAGCGGCGATGGCCGATGTCCAGCCCAGCACCGGGCCGGCCTGCTGGCGGTCAAAAATCACGCCGATGGTGCGAAAGGTCGAGCCGTTGCCGATGCCGCTGGCGGCAAACAGCACGACGAACAACAGCATGAAGGCGAGGAAATACTGTTCGGGAGCGGGCGAGTTGTAGGCCAGCAGCATGACGTAACCGACCGCCACCGAGGCAACTACCATGACCGCAGATATGGCCTGCGTCACGATCGAGCCACCGACCTTGTCGGCGATCCATCCGCCCACGGGCCGGATCGCAGCCCCCACAAAGGGACCGATCCAGGCGTAGGCCAGCACCGCCGGCGCGTTCGGGTTGTTCAGCGTGTGCTGCATCACACCAGCCGCGTCCAGAACATGGCTCACGCCGAAGATCACCTTCATCGCCAGGGGCAGCGCCATCGAAAAACCGATGAATGAGCCAAAAGTGACGATGTAGAGAATGGTCAGCGACCAGGTGTGCTTGTTGCTAAAAATGGCAAACTGCTTGGCGACGTTTTCCTTCATCGGCCCAAAGGCCGTGAGCTTGAGCACCATCAGGGTACTGACGATGATCAGCGGCATGGCCAGCCACATGTTCAGCACGCCCAGACCGCTGGGCTTGGGCAGGTAAAGGTAGAGGCCAACCCCGGCAGGAATGAAGGACAGTGTGTAGAGCCAGATGATCTTGAGGAAGGCCGCAATCGTGCCGCCGATATCAGGCGATACCATCTTGAGGTTGTTCATGCCAAACCAGCAAAGTATCGAGAGGGGCACCAGCGACAGCACCCAGGCAAAGCCCGAGTTCTGGATCCAGGTCGCCGTGCCCGGAGGAATGGCGCCAAAAATCCAGCCGCTTTCCTTGAGCAGCGTCATCGGTTCACCGCCGAAGTGGCCGAAGATATTCACCGTCATCACCAGCGGAATCACGATCTGCATCGTGGTCACGCCGAAGTTGCCAAGGCCGGCATTCAGGCCCAGCCCCGTTCCTTGCAGGCGCTTGGGAAAGAAGCTGCTGATGTTGGACATGGAAGAGGCAAAGTTGCCACCGCCCACACCCGACCACAAGGCCATGAGCTGAAACGACCACAGCGGCCATTCAGGGTGCTGCAATACGATGCCGGTGCCGATGGCCGGGGCCAGCAACATCGAAGTGGTGAGAAAAATGGTGTTGCGGCCGCCCGACAGGCGAATCAGGAAGGACGCCGGGATACGCATCGTGGCCCCGGCCAGGCCGGCGATGGCGGTGAGCGTGAACAGCTCGGCCTGGCTGAAGGGGTAACCCAGGTTCAGCATCTGGACCGTAATGATGCCCCACATGCCCCAGACCGCGAAGCCGCACAGCAGTGCCGGAATCGAGATCCAGAGGTTGCGGTAGGCGATGCGCTTGCCGGTGTTTTCCCAGAAGGTATCGTCTTCGGGGCGCCAATCGGTAATGTCGGCGCCGGAGTCTTTCCTGGCCCGCAAGGCGCTGGCGCCAGGGTTTGAGGCAGTTTTTTGGTTCATGGTTTTCTTCGGTAAAAGAGACCGATATCAGGCGCTGGCGCCGGCTGCGTGGCTGCCCATGACTTCGGCGCGGCGCACTTCGGTCCAGTACATCCAGATCAGCGAGACCCAGACCACGCCGTACATCAGCATGAAGGCGCTGGAACGGATGCCCGTGAGATCCATCAGGATGCCGAACAGGATAGGCAGGACGAAGCCGCCCAGGCCGCCAGCCAGACCCACGATGCCGCTGATGGCGCCGATGTTGCCCGAATAGTCGTCGCTGATGTACTTGAAGACGCTGGCCTTGCCGAAGGCAAAGGCAACGCCCAGCACCGCCATCAAGCCGGTAAAGGCATACACATTCAGGCCGATGTGAAAGGTGGTGGGACCGTTGGTGGTCAGAAGCGTGAAGTCAGCCTGTGGGTAGGACAAGAGGAACAGGCAGACCCAGCTCACCCACATCACCCACCAGGTCACGCTGTGCGCGCCGTACTTGTCCGACAGCACGCCGCCGACGGCGCGCAACACACCGCCGGGGAGCGAGAAACAGGCCGCGAGCAGCGCCGCGGTGCGAATGTCCAGGCCGTATTCACCGACGTAGTACTGCACCATCCACAGCGACAGGGCCACGTAGCCGCCAAACACAATGCTGTAGTACTGGCAGTACTTGAGCACCTTGGGGTCTTTCAGCGACTTGAGCTGGTCCCTGAAGCTCACATTGCTGGGCACCAGATGCCTGGGGTCGCTGTAGCTGAACATCCAGAACAGCACCAGCGTGCCCAGCATGATGGCCGCGTAGACCTGCGGCACCATGGCCCAGCCGAAAGCCACCAGCAACACTGGCGCCACAAACTTGTTGACAGCTGCGCCCGAGTTACCCGCGCCATAAACACCCATGGCCGTACCCTGACGGTTCTTGGGAAACCAGCGGGCCACATAAGGCGTGCCAACCGAAAACGAGCCGCCGGCCAGGCCGACAACCATGCCAATGGTCAAAAAATGCCAGTATTGGGTGGCGTAGCTCATCATCCAGATGGCCGGCACGGTGATCGCCATGACCGCCGCCATGACGATGCGCCCGCCGTATTTGTCGGTCCAGATGCCCAGCGGCACGCGAATGAGGGAACCTGTCAGCACCGGCATGGCAGTCAGCAGGCCAAACTCGGTCGCATTGAGGTTAAGCATCTTCTTGATCGGGATGCCGATGACGCCAAACATCATCCACACCATGAAGCACACCGTGAAGGCCAGCGTGCTGACAATCAAGACCGACCAGGCTCTTCTTGAGTTGTTCAGTTCAGAGGCCATTTTTATTCTCCAGGGACATGGCATGACTGTCGGGTTTTCCGCGCGTCTTGACTATCCGTCTTTGGTAGGCAACGGCCGTGCCAAACGAACGATGGCGGCACTGGCCGCCATCGTTCTGAAGGACTATTGCCGGATCAATCCGCCAAAAGCCTGACGCAGATCAAGGCGCTTCGCGGCTGCTGGCGTATACCGCTGCATGCACCCGCGAGCTCAGCTTGAGCTTGCGCAGAATGTGCTGCACGTGAATCTTCACGGTGGTCTCGGCGATGTCGAGCTTGCGTGCGATCAGCTTGTTGCTGTCGCCCAGCGCGATCAGCGCCAGCACTTCGCGCTCGCGGGCCGACAGCAGCTCCAGGCCGGAGCTTTCCTGCGCCGCCTGGCCAGACTCGACCGTGGCAGGGCCCGTTTCCGGCAGGGCGCTGCCGCCAGGCGGGGCGGATGGGGCCTTGGCGCGAAAGGCGGTCACCAGCTTGGTCATCATTTCAGGACTGACGACCGACTCGCCCGCCAGCACCTTGATGATGAACTCCGAGAGATGGTCAAGCTCAACGGTCTTGAGCAGATAGCCATCCGCACCGGCCTGCAGCGCCGCGGCCAGATCCTTTTCGTTCTCGCTGACGGTCAGCATGAGGATGCGCACTTGCGGCGCGGGGCTTTTCAGCATGGCAATGGCGTCCACGCCAAGGACGCCGGGCAGGTGGTTGTCCAGCAGGATCAGGTCGGGCGCGGCGCGCTGGACGCAGCGCAGGGCCTCGCCCACATCGCCCGCCTGGTCGGCGACGTTAAAGCGCTCATCCTGCGAGAGCAGCGCGACCAGGCCCCGGCGAAACAGGGCGTGGTCGTCAACGACAAGGAGTTGGATCGGCTTCATGGCCGTGCCGCCGGGTCGACGCCGCACGCGCTGGCGGAAAGATTTTCGGTGTTCATGTTGCTACTAAATAGATAGCTGCCAATGACCATAACTATTGGGCAAGTGGCAGAATTCGTTGATATTTACCGAGGTTTTGCCAATTTTCAGGCGTCACGCATGAGTGCGGCCAGCGCGTCAAGCTCCAGCCCTGTCGTGGTCACGCCGCCGCCGGTGACTGGATGCTCCGGCAGCGTCAGCGTGGCGGTTGTTCCGCCGCCCGGCCTGGACCGGACTTCGACCTGGGCGCCGATGCCGCCAGCCCGTTCGCGCATGATTTTCATGCCGACATGGGAATGGTCATGGCTCTGACCCATGTCGAAGCCGACGCCATTGTCACGCACCACAAAACGCCAGCGCGCGCCCTTGAACACCTCAAGATCGACCTGCGTGGCGCCGGCATGCTTGCGCACATTGGACAGCGCCTCCTGCAGCACATGCAAGACCTGCACCTGCACATCGGCCGGCAGTGGCAGGCCCTCGCCATGAAGCTGCAGATGGGTTGGCAGGCCGGTCTGGTGCTGGAATTTCTGCAACGTTTCCTGCAGCGCCTGGCCGATGTCGTCGGTGTTGGTGCGGGTCCGGAAATGCAGCAGCAACTCGCGAACGTCGCCTATGCTCTCACGCAGCCCCGTGTCGAGTTCATCGAGCGCCTTGTCCATCTGCGCCATCTGCCCCTTCTGGGTCGCGGTCCTGAGCAACTGCGCCTGGATCTTGAGGAAAACCAGCGACTGCGCAATCGAGTCGTGCAGCTCACGCGCCAGCAATGCCCGTTCCTCGGCGACGGCCGCTTCACGCGCCAGCGCGGCGGCGCGCAGACTTTCCAGTGCGCTGGCGAGGTGGCTGGCGAGCGCGTCCAGCAGCTCGGTTTCGTCCGCGGTCAGCAGGACAGCTCGGCGAAAAAACAGGTTGAACTCGCCCAGTAGGCGCTGCTGCAGCCGGATCGGCACACTGACCACGCTTTCATAGCCCACCTTGGCGCAACGCCTGACGGGCATGGCGTCATGACTGAGAATCGGAATCACACGGGTCCTGGAGCCCGGACTCAGGTTGCCGCAGGCGCAGGCGCCCGCCAGCAGGCTGCGCTCCTCCTCCAGCATGTCTTGCGGAAAGCAGTCGGAAGCGAGCATCAGGTAGCGCTGGCTGGCATCGTCGGACCAGCGCACCGTGGCGGCATCGGCCGTCATGAGGGTGCGAACGCGCTGGGCAAACCCTCGTGCCAGCTCGTCCAGCGTGTTGGCCTGGGCCAGGAAGGCGCTGACCTCGTACAACGCCTCGAGCCGCATACGCTGCGCCTCGATATGCCGGGTCTTGGTCTCGACCTGCGACTCCAGCCCTTTGTAGAGCGACTGCAGCGTGCCGGCCATATGGTTGAAACCGGCCGCCACCTGGCCAAACTCGTCGGCGGTGTCGACTTCGATGCGGGTAGTGAATTCGCCAGCCTCCACCTTGCGCAGGCCCTGGCGGAGCCGGCTCAGCGGGCTGATCACGTAGAGGTAGCCGGTGTAGAGCATGACCACCGCCCCGCCTATCGCCAGCGCCATCATGGCGAACTGGAACAGGTTGAGGATGGCCGTCAGCCGGGATAGATGCTGCTCTATCGCCAGCACAAAGCGGTCGATCGCCTCGACAAAATCACCCGCCGCCTGCAGCGAAGCCTGCTGCGTCGGCGCCGGCTCGCCCAGCCACTGCAGGCGCTGCGCCTTCCACAGCGATTCGACCAGCACGAAGCGTTCGCGAACCTGCTCATCCCAGGGAACAAACAGGGGGCGCGAGGCGTCGCCCGCGCGCAAGACGTCCAGGCTCTGGTCAAACGCCTTGACCAGGCGCTGCATCTCTTGCCGGTCGGTGCCGACCTGCGCCGCGCTGGCCAGCCGCCAGGTCTGCATGCGCATCCGCCCCGCCTCGTTGACGGCTGCGGCACCGCCTTCCAATTGCCAGGTCACCCACAAGGTCAGCCCAATCGATACCAGCGCGACCAATAGCAGGCTGGCGCCGATGCGGATCAGCTTTTTTGAGAGCGAGGCCGTGTGTTGCATCTGGCTAGCCCCGACTGCCTCCGGGCGACGCTCCGCGGTGCACGCCCGGCGCACGGCCAGGCGCCGCGCACTGCTCGCAGACCATGCCGGCGAGCCGGTGCAGCGCCTGCCAGCTACTCAGCGGCCAGTCGGGCTGCTTGAGCCCCTTGACGATGCCGTCGACCTTTTGCGCGGCATGCAGCAAGTTGGCCAGGGTGCTGTCGCTGATGCCGGGCAGCACGCGTTCATAGAGTTTTTCCCTGGCGCCCCACACCCGGTTTTCACGCAGCGCCATCGGCATGGGACGGCCCGCCTGCAGCGCGTCCTTGACGCGTTTCATGCTGCGGATGTCCTCGGCCAGCGCCCAATGCACCAGCACCTCCGACTCGCCTTCGGACTGCAAACCGTCGAGCATGCGGGCCACGCGCACCGCCTGACCGCAGAGCACGGCTTCAGACAGCTTGAACACGTCATAGCGCGCCACATTCAGCACGGCGTTTTCCACCTGGTCAAAACTCAGCACATCATTGCCGGCAACGCCCGCCACCACCGGATAAAGAAGGGCGAGTTTCTGGATTTCCTGGTGCGCCGCCAGCAGGTTGCCCTCAACCCGGTCGGCAAAAAACTGCAGCGTGCGCTGGCCTTCTTCGCCCGCCGCGACGCGCTGGCCCTGCACTTGCAAGCGCTGCGCGATCCACTGCGGCAGGGTGCGGCGGTCAACCGGCTCGAACTTGACGGTGACGCCAAAACTTTCAAGCGCGCCATACCAGGCGCCCTTGGTGGTCGCGCCATCCAGCCGGGGCAGCACGACCAGCGTGAGCGTGGCGTCGTCACCCTGGGCGCGCTCGGCCAGTTGCTGCAAGGCCACGGAACCGTCCTTGCCGGGCTTGCCGCTGGGGATGCGGATTTCCACAATCTGCTTGTCGGCAAACAGACTCAGGGAGCCGCCACTGGCCAGCACTTCGCTCCAGTCAAAATGCGCACCAGCCACGGTGTGCACGGTGCGCTCGGTGTAGCCCTGCTGGCGGGCCGCTGCGCGCAAGGCGTCGGCAAATTCCTGCACCAGCAGCGGCTCGTCGCCATGCAGGGTGTACAGGGACTTCAGCCCGCGCTGAAGGTGCTGCTGGAGTTGGGACGGAGCAAGCTGCATGCCCCGCAGTTTACGCGGCCTCGGGCCAAGCCAGCCCGCCTCCCGCAGCGCGACCCCAGTGCGTGTTGTTGAGTTTGAGCGTCAGGCAGTAAGCCGCGCCGCCCGAGCGGTTGAACGAGCCCAGATGCACCACAT
>JBKJKI010000105.1:0-12271 GCA_046597475.1 Polaromonas sp.
CCGTCGATGCCGCCCAGGTCAACGAAGGCACCGTATTCGGTGATGTTCTTGACGATGCCCTTGACGGCAGAGCCTTCTTTCAGGGTTTCCATCAGCTTGGCGCGCTCTTCGCCCATGCTGGCTTCGACCACGGCGCGGCGGCTCAGCACCACGTTGTTGCGCTTGCGGTCGAGCTTGATGACCTTGAATTCCATGGTCTTGTTCTCGTACGGAGACAAGTCCTTGATGGGGCGGGTGTCGATGAGCGAGCCGGGCAGGAAGGCGCGAATGCCATTGACGAGAACGGTCAGGCCGCCCTTGACCTTGCCGCTGGTCTGGCCGGTGACGAATTCGCCCGATTCCAAAGCTTTTTCCAGGCTCATCCACGAGGCGAGGCGCTTGGCCTTGTCGCGGCTCAGCAGAGTGTCGCCGTAGCCATTTTCGACCGAGTCGATAGCCACGGAAACAAAATCGCCGACCTGGACTTCAACTTCGCCCTGGTCGTTCTTGAATTCTTCGAGGGGGATGTAAGCCTCGGACTTGAGGCCGGCGTGCACAACCACGTGGTTGTGATCGATGCGCACTACTTCGGCAGTGATGACTTCACCGGCGCGCATTTCAGAGCGTTGCAGTGATTCGTTGAATAGGTCGGCAAAAGATTCAGACATGAATTTCCTAATCCACAGAACAGGGTTCCAATAGCGAAATTGCTATTGTTTTTATAGCTGCTTGCGGCGGTTTGGTATGGTTTTGCGGTCAAACCAGTTGTATGACCGCAGGTTGCGTCAATGTTCCTGCTGACTGAGCGCCCCACGAGAGGGGTACGCGACGGGAGTCAGAAGGGCCGGGTGCCTTGCCACCAGTCAATGACCTGATCCAGCGATTCTTCAATCGACAAATCGGAGTTGTCCAGCAGCCGGGCATTCTCAGCTGGCTTTAAGGGCGCAACCTGTCGAGACATGTCTCTGGCATCGCGCGCCTCCAAATCCTGCTGAATGGCGCCGATTGTAGTCGTATTTCCCTTTGAAATCAATTGCTTGTAGCGGCGTTCCGCACGATGCAGGGCGCTCGCAGTGAGGTAAATCTTGAGCGGCGCATCCGGAAAGACGACCGTGCCCATATCCCTGCCGTCAGCCACCAGGCCCGGTAGCTGGCGAAAGCCGCGTTGAAGGGCCAGCAGCGCGGTACGAACCTCAGGATGGGCTGACACTCTGGAGGCCGCCATGCCTGCGGCTTCGGTGCGGATCGCCGCGGAGACGTCTTCATTGGCCAGAAAAATCAGGTCGCCAGCAAAGCGTACCGGCAAGGTGCGTGCCACGCGGGCTACGCCTTCTCCATCATCCAGATCAACGCCAGCCCGCGTAGCGGCGAAAGCGCTCAAGCGGTAGAGGGTTCCCGAATCCAGGAAGTGAAAGCCCAGCCTTTGCGCGGTCAGCGCCGCCAGCGTTCCCTTGCCCGAGGCGGTGGGGCCATCAATGCAAATAACGGGAATATCAACGGTTTTGGCCTCGGTAACAGCAAACAGGGCTTCAAAATAGTCCGGAAAGGTCTTGGCCACGCACTTGGGGTCGAGAATCCTGACGGGCAATCGCGCCGGATTGAACGCTGCCAGCGAGAAGCACATGGCGACGCGATGGTCATCGTAGGTGTGAATGTCGGCTGACTTCCAGGCTTCAAGTTGGCTTGGCGGCGTGATTTTGAGGTAGTCAGCGCCTTCTTCCACGGTGGCGCCCAGCTTTTGCAGCTCGCAAGCCATTGCGGCGATGCGGTCGGTTTCCTTGACGCGCCAGCTGGCGATGTTGCGCAGCACGGTAGTGCCATCGGCGTACAGCGCCATCACAGCCAACGTCATCGCAGCGTCGGGGATGTGGTTGCAGTCCAGGTCAATCGCCTTGAGCGGCCAGGCACCCCGAGAGACGCGCAGCGAGTTGGCGGTACTTTCTATCTGCGCGCCCATCAGGCGTGCGGCCTCGACAAAACGGATGTCGCCCTGCATGGAGTCGGCGCCAACGCCGAGAATATTTATGCCATTTTGGCCTGCAGTCCTTTCGGCAAGGGCGCCAAGCGCTATGAAATAGCTAGCAGATGAGGCGTCGCCTTCAACATGGATTTCACCCGGCGACTGGTATTGACTACCCGCAGGAATGGTAAAACGCCGCCAGCCATCGCGCTCGACGCGGATGCCGAAGCGTTTGAGCAGGTTAAGCGTGATTTCAATGTAGGGCCGTGAAATCAGTTCGCCCACCACCTCGATGCAGATGTCGCGGCTGGACACCAGCGGCAAAGCCATCAGCAAGGCGGTCAGAAACTGGCTGGAGACATCGCCGCGCACGCGAATGGCTTGATCCAGCTTTAATTGGCCAGGGCGCAGGCGCAAGGGCGGAAAGCCCTCGTTGCCAAGGTAGTCAATCGCACAACCCAATTGCCTGAGCGCATCGACGAGGTCGCCAATCGGCCTTTCGTGCATGCGCTGTACGCCTGACAGCTCAAACTCCCCGCCCAAAAGCGCAAGCGCCGCAGTCAGGGGGCGCATGGCCGTACCGGCATTGCCCAGGAAAAGCGTTGCCTTGGCGTTGACGAGCTGGCCTCCCAAGCCGTCAATGACGGCCGTGTCGCCATCCCGCTTTACCGTGCAGCCCAGCAGCTTCAAGGCGTCCAGCATCACTGCCGTGTCGTCCGAGGCCAGCAGGTCATGGACGGTGGTCTCCCCATGGCTCAGAGCGGCCAGTAGCAGCACACGGTTTGAAATGCTCTTGGAGCCGGGCAGGCGAACCGTGCCTCCTGCCTTGATCAGCGGAGGAATATCCAGATACTCGATATCGAACATGAAGCGAAACTTATTTTTGGGATTTTGGCGAAGAGATACGCCAGGTAGCGCGCGTCTCGCTGGCTTGCTCGATCAGCGACTCAAGTGCATCGCCGCTGCCACTGGTGATCAGTTGTTCAAGGGATTGGAGGGACTGCTGAAAAATTTTGGACTGCGCCAGCAATTCCTCACGGTTGGCAATCAGGATGTCGCGCCACATCTGCGGGTCGCTGGCAGCAATGCGGGTGAAATCACGAAAGCCCGGCCCGGCGAGAGCCAAATAGTCCTTGCCGCATTCCTGGCTGGTAATGCCGTTGATCAGGGCAAAAGCGATCAGATGCGGCAGATGACTCACCGCAGCATACGCCGCGTCATGGGACTGTGGCGACATCTGAAGGACATGGCAACCCAGTGCCGTCCAGACATCATTTGCTTTCTTCAACTGAATGGTGAGTGTGCGTTCGATCGGCGTGAGAATCACCTGCCGGCCAATATACAGGTCAGCATCGGCATGTTCGACGCCGGAGACCTCTTTGCCTGTGATGGGGTGGCAGGGAACAAATGATCCAACGTTTTCACGCAGCACACGCCTGGCTGCGTCGACGACATCGCGCTTGGTGGAGCCTACATCCATGACCAGGGTAGTGGGGCCCACCAGGTGCCGGATCGCCTTGAACGTGGCTTCGGTCGCGGACACAGGGATAGCGAGCAACACGATGTCGGCGCCCGATACCGCTAAAAGGGCTGAGGGCGCCTCGACGTCGATCACGCCCATCTGTCGGGCTCGCTCCGTGGTGGAGGGCGACTTGCTGTAGCCGACGATGCGCTTGACAAGTCCGGCTCTCTTGAGTGCAAGCGCAAATGAGCCGCCCATCAGGCCACATCCGATGAGCCCTAATTGTTCAAACATGCCGTGGTGCCAGAATTTGGAGTAAATATTGCATAAAGCGTCGCTGATGACTACTCAGCGACGGGATAGGTGCCAAGGATCTTGTAAAACGCGCAAAGCTGTTGCAGGTCAGCGAGTGCGGCTTTGACGTGGGGTTGCGCTGGATGGCCTTGCAGGTCAATATAAAAATAGTATTCCCATTGCCCAGAACGTGCCGGTCGTGATTCGAACCGGGTCATGGAAACCCCATGGGTTTTAAGCGGCCCAAGAATGTCATGCACGGCACCCGGGTGGTTTGGTACGGACACCACGATGCTGGTGCAGTCTTTACCTGAGATGGGGGGGGACGGCAGTGTTTGCGGCAGGCATACAACCGCAAAACGGGTGCGATTGAAAGCGTCGTCCTGAATGGCACGCGCCGCGGTATGCAGCGCAAACTGGCTTGCAGCGCGGTCGCTCGCAATGGCGCCCCAGGCTGGGTTGGTGGCGGCAAGCCGTGCTCCTTCCGCATTGCTTGAAGCCGCGCGGCGTTCGACATGCGGCAAGTGAGTGGTGAGCCATCCCTGGCACTGGGCCAATGCCTGCGGATGCGCGTAAACAACCTCAAGGTTCTCGAGTGACTCAGTAAGGCGAAGAAGGTTGTGCCGCACCATCAGGCTGACTTCGCCGATGATGTGCAGAGGGGAGTTCAGCAGCAGGTCGAGGGACCTCGACACCACGCCTTCGGTGGAGTTTTCGACGGGCACCACACCATAACTCGCACTCCCGGCAGCTGTTGAGCGAAATACCTCATCGAAACTACTGCAGGGGACGTGTTCGATGCTCGTGCCGAAAAACTGCAGTGCAGCCTGTTCACTGAAGGTTCCTGCCGGTCCCAGATAGGCGACGGCCACCGGCGATTCAAGCGCCAGGCAGGCTGACATGATTTCGCGCCATACAGCGGCCACATGCTCGTTCGTGAGTGGTCCCGTGTTGGCCTGCTGGATCTTCTCAATCACCTGAGCGACCCGGTCGGGCCGAAAAAAAGCGGTGCCTTCGAGTTTTTTGACTTCGCCAACCTTTTTGGCGATCAGCGCCCGCTGGTTCAGAAGGCCGAGCAACTCCCTGTCGAGGGCATCAATCTGGACGCGTAAATCCGCGAGGTTGGAAGTCATATCAGGCATGTTCTTTTTCGAATTCTTGCAGGTAGCTCACCAGTGCGTGAACTCCGGCGAGCGGCATTGCGTTATAGATGCTGGCGCGCATTCCGCCGACAGATTTGTGCCCCTTGAGTTGCAGGAGTCCACGGGCCTTGGCGCCAATCAGGAATGCCTCATTTCGCGTTTCATCCCGAAGAAAAAAGGGCACATTCATTCGGGAGCGGCAGTCAGCATCGACCTTGTTGACATACAAACTGGACTGGTCAATTGCGTCGTAGAGTAGTTGTGCCTTGGTCTTGTTGCGGATTTCCATGGCGGCGACACCCGTGGCCTGGCCTTCCTTCTGCCGCTTGAGCCACTGGAAAGTCAGGCCTGCGATATAAATGGCGTAGGTCGGCGGTGTGTTGTACATGGAGTCGTTCCCGGCTACCGTCTTGTAGTTGAACGCGCTGGGGCAGATGGATAGCGCATGACCCAACAGATCCTCGCGCACGACGACCAAGGTCACTCCGGCCGGGCCAAGGTTTTTTTGCGCACCGCCAAACGCGAGACCAACCCTGGACCAATCGACACTTCGGGAGGCGACCTGAGAAGAGAAATCGATGACCAGCGGAGCGTCACTACCCAAGGTTTTCAGGTCGGGCAAGGCCTGAAACTCAACGCCGTTGATGGTCTCGTTGCTGCACAGATGGACATAACTCGAATTCGGGCGCAGCTTCCAACTGGCAACTGGTGGCAGGCTGGTGTGACCGCTACTTTCATTAGTGGCCGCAATTTGCACGTCGCAGTATTTGCGCGCTTCTTTTTGCGACTTTTCACTCCAGCTACCCGTGATGATGAAATCTGCCGACGCACCACGGGACAGGTTCAGCGGCACGATGGCGTTTTCCGCCAGTCCACCGCCCTGCATGAACAGAATCTTGAACTGACTGGGAACCGCCATGAGTTCGCGGAAATCGGCTTCCGCTTGTTCGTAAATGGAGATGAATTCCTTGCCCCTGTGGCTCATCTCCATGACGCTCATGCCGGAACCGTGCCAGTCAAGCATTTCATCCGCTGCTTGCTGTAAAACCTCTTCGGGCAAATTAGCCGGACCAGCCGAAAAATTGAAGGGGCGCGTCATTTTTTGGCTGGCTTGCCTGCTTTGGGCTCCGTCGTGGAGTTGCCGACGATCTTCAATGCTGCATCGTCGAAATGTCTGGCGCGAGCAATAACATCGGAGCGCGATGCCTCAATCAGCTTCTGGACGAAGGTGTTGCCCAATTCGGGAGAAGCGGACTGGAATTTTTTGATGGCGGGTGACTCGAAAAATGCCGCAATTTGCTTGAGTTCGTCTACGGTGAAGCGTTCCGAATAGGCAGGAATTAGAACGTCGGCGCTGACTTTTTTAACCTGCTTGCCGATCAGCTTGTTGGTGTCCTCTGTGTACTTCTTAAGCTCGACATTGAGGTCTTCCGATGCTTTCTGTTGTTTGGCTTTAGGTACGTTGGCCTCCAGTTTTGGCCCCCAATTGGCGATCAGCTCCTGGGTTGTGCTTGCCGCGAGCTGCGATACCAAACGATCTAGCTCAGGCCCCTGTTGCAATGCGACTACTTTGGTCGCCCATTCGGTTTTTGACTCTGGCGTTTGGGCATGCAGTGATGTGACGCCGCCAAGGAGTGCAATGGCCAGCGCGATTGTCAGTTTGTTCATGAATTACTTTCCGGGTTAGAGGCGTCGTCGCCAGCGTCAATATTGGTGTCGGTAGCGCTATCGGCTTGCGCTTCGGTTTCGTCCATCGATGCATCGTTTTCGACGATTCGCTGAAGGCCGCTCAATTGCGAGCCTTCGTCGAGGCCTATCAGCGTAACACCCTGAGTCGCCCTTCCCATCTCGCGAATCTCGCTGACGCGCGTTCGAACCAGCACGCCTTTGTCGGTGATCAGCATGATTTCGTCGTCAGCGTGCACCAGTGTGGCCGCAACAACCTTGCCATTGCGCTCACTCTGCTGGATGGCAATCATGCCCTTGGTCCCGCGGCCATGACGGGTGTATTCGGTGATGGATGTCCGCTTGCCGAAACCATTTTGAGTCGCTGTCAGAACACTTTGCTGTTCGTCACCCGCGACCAGCATTGCAATCACGCCCTGACCTTCATCGAGCATCATGCCGCGCACACCACGGGCATTTCTGCCCATTGATCGAACGTCATTTTCATCAAAACGCACAGCTTTTCCACCATCGCTGAAGAGCATGACATCGTGTTTCCCGTCGGTGAGTGCGGCGCCAATCAGGTAGTCGCCGTCGTCGAGATCAACGGCAATAATGCCGGCCTTGCGGGGGTTATTGAATTCGTCCAGCGTGGTCTTCTTGACCGTCCCCATGGACGTTGCCATGAAGACAAACTGGTCAGCTGGAAAGCTTCGCTTTTCACCCGTCAAGGGCAGCACGACCGTGATTTTTTCACCCTCTTGCAGGGGGAACATATTGACAATTGGACGGCCGCGTGAACCACGCGAACCTGCGGGAACTTCCCAGACCTTAAGCCAGTAGAGTCGACCCCGGTCCGAGAAGCACAAAATGTAGTCATGCGTGTTGGCGATAAACAGCTGGTCTACCCAGTCGTCTTCCTTCGTCGCGGTTGCCTGCTTGCCTCTGCCGCCCCGTTTTTGTGCGCGGTATTCCGACAGTGGCTGGCTCTTGATGTAGCCAGTGTGGGATAGCGTAACCACCATGTCGGTCGGCGTTATCAGGTCTTCGGTGCTGAGGTCAAAAGAACTGTGCTCGATATGGCTGCGCCTGGCGCCCAGCTTCGTCTGACCAAATTCATGCCTGATGGCAGTAAGTTCCTCTCCAATAATGGTGGATACACGTTCCGGCCTGGCAAGAATGTCGAGCAAATCGTCAATTTCCGCCATGACTTCTTTGTATTCGGCAACGATTTTGTCCTGCTCAAGCCCTGTCAAGCGCTGCAAGCGCATCTGCAAAATTTCCTGGGCCTGTGTTTCAGACAAGCGATAGAGTCCGTCAGCGCCCATGCCGAATGCAATTTCCAGCCCGTCTGGCCGGTAGTCGTCGGCATTCACAATGCCGCCATCGGCGCGGGTCCGGGTTAGCATTTCGCGTACCAGGCTGCTATCCCAGGGACGCAGCATCAGTTCGGCTTTTGCCACGGGCGGTGTTGGGGCATTGCGGATGATGGCGATGAATTCATCAATATTGGCCAGTGCCACGGCCAGGCCTTCGAGTACGTGCCCGCGTTCACGCGCCTTGCGTAGCGTGAACACCGTGCGCCGCGTAACCACCTCACGACGATGTGACAAAAATACCTGGATCAGGTCCTTGAGGTTGCAGAGCTTTGGTTGACCGTTGATCAGCGCCACCATATTGATGCCGAAAGTGTCCTGCAACTGCGTCTGTTTATACAGGTTGTTCAGCACCACTTCCGGTACTTCACCGCGCTTGAGATCGATGACCAGGCGCATACCGGACTTGTCACTTTCATCCTGAATGTGGCTGATGCCCTCGATTTTTTTCTCGTGTACCAGTTCAGCCATCCGCTCCTGGAGCGTTTTCTTGTTGACCTGATAAGGCAACTCATCCACGATAATGGATTGGCGCTGACCTTTGTCGATGTCCTCAAAATGACATTTTGCGCGCATCACCACTTTGCCGCGACCGGTACGGTAACCGTCCTTGACGCCATTAATGCCGTAAATGATGCCTCCGGTGGGAAAGTCGGGCGCGGGAATGATTTCCATCAGCTCGTCAATCGACGCGTCAGGATTTTTCAGCATGTGCAGGCACGCATCCACCACTTCGTTCAGATTGTGCGGCGGGATGTTGGTGGCCATGCCCACGGCAATCCCGCTGGAGCCGTTGACCAGCAGGTTGGGCAGGCGCGTAGGCATGACCAGCGGCTCTTGCTCGCTTCCGTCGTAGTTGGGGCCGAAATCAACGGTTTCCTTGTCAAGATCAGCCAGCAATTCGTGGGCAATTTTGGCAAGCCGGATTTCCGTATACCGCATTGCGGCTGCGTTGTCACCGTCCACCGAGCCGAAATTCCCTTGCCCATCGACAAGCATATGACGCAGGGAAAAGTCCTGGGCCATGCGCACGATGGTGTCGTAGACCGCGCTGTCACCGTGGGGGTGGTATTTGCCGATCACGTCACCGACGATACGGGCGGACTTCTTGTAGGGCCGGTTCCAGTCGTTGTTCAGCTCGTGCATTGCGAACAGCACACGCCGGTGGACTGGCTTAAGGCCGTCACGCGCATCGGGCAATGCCCGACCCACGATGACGCTCATGGCGTAGTCGAGATAGCTGCGCCGCATTTCCTCTTCAAGACTGATGGGCAGCGTTTCTTTGGCGAACTGGGTCATGAAGGGCCTGGTAAGGATTTGTCAAGATTCGGATGGCGATGAGTCATTTTAAGGCTTGAGTTTAAATCGGCTGTTTGTGGCTGTCCCGCAACAAATAACAAAGTTTCTCGCCTCTGTGTCGGTCGAAGTCGACAGCTTGCTTGATGGCTTGGGTGCGTGTGGCACAATGAATGTAACGCTTTGAGTGATGGTCACTTACGGCGTGTAAATCAATAATCGCAGCGAGTCTGCGGCCTTTCTCTAGAGGAGAATCATGAAGAAACTCAACAAAGTGGCAATGTTGTTTGCTTCCGCAGCGCTTGTTACCGCCGCTGGTGCACAAACTATCGACAACTGGAAAAACGGCAACGGTGAATTGGTCTGGAAAAACGGCACCAATGAACTGTGCTGGCGCGATGCCAACTGGACGCCAGCTACCGCAGCGCCTGGTTGCGACGGCGCAATTGTTGTCCAGGCGCCTGCGCCTGTGGTCGCTGCACCGCCTGAGGCTGCCCCAGCACCCGTTGCTCCTCCTGCTCCTCCTGCTGCAACCAAAGTAACCTACGCTGCTGATGCGTTCTTTGACTTTGATAAATCAGTCATCAAACCAGAAGGCAAAGCCAAGCTGGATGATCTGATCGGCAAAATCAAGGACATCAACCTTGAAGTGATCATTGCCGTGGGTCACACTGACTCGGTTGGTAGCGATTCGTACAACCAGAAGCTGTCAGTCCGTCGCTCGGAAGCCGTGAAAGCATATCTGGTGTCCAAGGGCATTGAGAAAAACCGCGTCTACACCGAAGGCAAAGGCGAGAAACAGCCAGTTGCTGACAACAAGACCGCTGAAGGCCGTGCGAAGAATCGTCGCGTGGAAATCGAAGTGGTTGGTACTCGCGCCACCAAGTAATCCTTCCCGGGTTGCTTAAGAAACCGCGCCTTGGCGCGGTTTTTTTATGTCTCAACGATAATCGCCACATGTCTACAACTGATAATTTCGACCCTTCCGAATTGGCAAAATTTTCGGACCTTGCCCATCGATGGTGGGACAAGGAAAGTGAGTTTCGGCCGCTGCACCAAATCAATCCGCTTCGGCTCAACTGGATCGACAGTTTGGTGTCTCTGGAAGGTAAGCGAGTGCTGGATGTCGGCTGTGGCGGCGGAATTCTCGCCGACTCCATGGCTCGAAGAGGCGCGACCGTGCTCGGAATTGACCTTGCCAGCAAAGCCCTCAAGGTTGCTCAACTGCACGCGCTGGAGGCCAAAACGGCAGGCGTTCAGTATCGGGAGATCAGCGCAGAGAAACTTGCCTCGGAGCAAGCCGATGGCTTTGATGTCGTCACCTGCATGGAAATGCTTGAGCATGTCCCTGATCCCTCTTCGGTCGTCAAAGCGTGTGCTTTGCTGGTCAAGCCAGGCGGGCATGTGTTTTTCTCCACAATCAACCGCAGTCCCAAGGCTTTTCTCTTTGCCATTGTGGGCGCCGAATACGTCCTTGGAATGTTGCCCCGAGGTACCCATGAGTACGCCAAACTCATAAAACCTAGTGAATTGGCCGCCTATTGTCGCTCTGCAGAGCTGAATTTGACGCACGTCAAAGGCATGGAATACAACCCGCTGACCCGGCATTACTGGTTGAGTGCCGACATGGGAGTTAACTATCTCCTGGCTACCCAAAAAAGCTAACCGCCTTGTGTTCATCCCTTTCCTTCTTTCCCCTTTGATATGTTTTCTGACATTGACGCCATACTATTCGATCTTGATGGAACCCTGATCGACAGCGCGCCCGATCTTGGCGCCGCCGCTGACAAGATGCGGACAGACCGGGGGCTCTCGCCTTTGCCCTTGTCATGCTACCGCCCAATGGCGGGTGCCGGTGCTCGAGGCATGCTGGTCGTGGCTTTTGGTGTGACGCCAGAGGATGCCTGCTTTGAGGCGCTCAAAGAAGAGTTCTTCACCAATTACGAACTGCGTTTGACGCGACTGACGTCTATATTCGATGGCGTTGCCGAACTCATCGAAAGAATAGGGCGAGGCGGGTTTAAGTGGGGTGTCGTGACGAATAAGGCCTCCCGGTTCACCTTACCGTTGACCCAAGCCATGCCCTTGTTCAACACGGCATTGGCCATCGTCAGTGGAGATACCACACCTCACGCAAAACCGCATCCTGCCCCTCTCCTTGAGGCTGCAAGGCAAATGGAAATCCCCGCAAGGCGATGCATCTATGTAGGAGATGACCAGCGTGACATTATTGCGGGCCGCGCTGCAGGCATGTCCACGGTGGCTGCGGCCTACGGATATCTTGGGACTGCCACGGACCTTAAGGGATGGAACGCTGACTTTACGATTTCCAGTCCATCTGCCCTATTGAATTTATTGAAAATGGCTTAAGATACAGGTCTGGGGCTGCATTGGTTTCGACGTGGGTTCGGACGCGGTGTGGTGCATGTCGAGCTTAGTGTGCTCGTAAAACTGACTAAAACAAACTAACTGCAAACGACGAACGTTTCGCACTCGCTGCTTAATTGCCAGTGAGCTTTACAACAGCAGGCCGATGGGCTGGGCAAGGGGTTTTTAATGCAAGTTAGAAGCTCCCGGCTGTAAAGATAATTTTATCGGCTGGCTCCGGGCTGGGTACCTTAACCCGGGGCGAGAAAATAGGGTGCTGGCGTCCTGTGTAGCGTGCGACTGCGCGGCACAGGTGGCGAGACTCAAATCAGACCGCTAAACATGTAGATCTGCTCGAAGAAGGCTTGCGGACGGGGGTTCAAATCCCCCCAGCTCCACCATATTAAGAATCCAACCGGGTCTCCGGTTGGTTTTTTTTCGCCTATACCCGCGTGTTTACAAGGGTTCCCGAGGGTTGTTGCGGACTGCGGGGTTTCTGGCGGGGCCCGAAAAATGGCCGTTTTTGCTCTCTCCAGGGCGTTTGTCTCTCCGGTATGGCCTCCCGGGAATGGCCCGAAGTCCGCAAATGTCATGCGGAAACTCCTTAAAAATCAACAAGTTACGTGCGGACGAATCAAGCGGTTGATTTTCGGCATTGGCAGGGGAAGGAACCTGATCTTGAGGCAGCGAGTGTTGCCTGAAAGTTTTTTTCCCCCGTTAGCGTCGTCAG
>JBKJKI010000199.1:0-16998 GCA_046597475.1 Polaromonas sp.
GCCACCAGCATCATGAAGCCCCGGTAGATTGGAAACTGCGTGCCATACAGGGTAAACAAGGGACCTTTGAGAACATCGGGTATCCGGTAGTCAACGGCGATGCGGCCCCAAACCAGCTGCACCAGTTCCACCAGGATATAGCTCAGGCCAAAGGTGACGAGCAACTCAGGCACATGGCCAAACTTGTGAACCCGGCGCAGGCAAAATCTCTCGAACGCCGCGCCAATCAGACCCACCAACAGGGGCGCAATGATGAGCGCGGGCCAAAACCCGACCAGACTGGTGACCGTGTAGGCAAAATAGGCGCCAAGCATGTAAAAAGAGGCATGCGCGAAGTTGAGCACCCCCATCATGCTGAAAATCAGCGTCAGGCCCGAGCTGAGCATGAACAGCAGCAGGCCATAGCTCAGCCCGTTCAGCAGCGAAATGGTAAAGAACTCCATGCGGTACCCGTTACATCAGCGGCACTGGAAAGTCACGCCGGCAAAAACCTGGGTGTTCACCCATAAAAAACGCCGGGCGAGGCTGCTGCCACCCCCTGCGCCCGTATTCAGCCCGCAAGGTTCAGGGGCGCTTCATCTGGCAACTCGTCGGCGTGCTGGCCACATAGGCATCAATGTATTTCACGGGTGCGAAGGTGTAGCCGGTGTTTTCGACGCTGTAGGTATTCCTGGCATCGACTTTTTGCCACTTGGAAATGTACAAACCCTGCTGCAGTTGATGATCCGATTTGCGCATCACGGATTCGCCGTTAAAGCCCTTGAATGACAGGCCTTCCATCGCGGCTGCCACCTTGAGGGGTTCACTGGACCTGGCCTTCTTCATGGCTTCCGACAGCAGCAACACGCCGTTGTAGATCGAGTAGGTGTAGAAGTCGTCGTTGTACTTCTTCTTGAAGTCCGCCGCCATGGCCCCGATCTCGCCGGGGTAGTTGGAGTGGTTGTAGGCGATCTGATAGACCTCGATGTCACCCGCCGCAGCCAACGCCGTGGGCGTGCCGGACACGCCTGCATAGTAGGCATAGATCGGAATCTTCAAGCCGGCCTCGGTGATGGCCTTGATCAGCAGGGTCATGTCCTGGCCCCAGTTGCCGGTGACCAGCGTGTCGGCGCCGCTGGCCTTGATCTTTGCCACATAGGGTGCAAAGTCTTTGACCTGGCCAAAAGGATGAAGGTCTTCACCGACGATCTGCGCGTCAGGGCGGTGGCGCGCCAGGCCCTCCTTGAAATACTTCGCAAGCTGCTGGCCATGCGAGTAGTTCTGGTTCAGCAAGTAGACCTTCTTGACCTTGGGCTGGTCCTTCATGAAGGACGTCAGCGCCTCCATTTTCATCGAGGTGTCGGCATCAAGCCGGAAGTGTGCGAATGAGCATTTATCGTTGGTCAGCGCAGGGTCTACGGCGGCATAGTTCAGAAAAATCACCTCCTTGCCAGGATTGCGCTCATTGTTCTTGGCAATCGCATCAGCCAGCGCCAAGGCAACCGCCGAACCGTTGCCCTGCACCACATAATGAATTCCCTGGTCAATGGCGGATTTGAGTCCGTTGAGCGCCTCCTGCGGTGAACTCTTGCTGTCGATCGGCACGATTTCGAAATTCACGCCAGCAACGTTCCTGGCGCCATTGAGGCGGTCGACCACAAACTGCCAGTTCTTCAACTGGTTTTGACCGACGTTGCCGAAGGGCCCCGACAGTCCTTCGATCATGGCGATCTTGACCGTCTCGCCCTTCTGGGCAAAAGCGGCAGAAGCCCCCGCCAGCATCACGCATACCGCTATTGATTTGAGAGCAAACTTCATCGCGTGTTTCCTTGGTTTGAACATCGTCATGAGCGTACGGGCTTTGTGCAAGGCAGCCCTCAGGGATTGCCCCTAGGAAGGCCGCGGCGCTATCGCATCGGCGACTCGGGCGGCCCCTCAGAGCGGCAACTTGTAATCCTTGAGCAGTTCCCGAAGCCTGGTTTTCAGCATTTTCCCGGTGGCTCCGAGCGGAATCGCATCGACAAACACCACGTCATCGGGAATCTGCCACTTGGCCGTCTTGCCCTCATAAAACTTGATGAGTTCCTCGCGCGTGACCTCCATGCCCGGCCTTTTTACCACCGCGATGATCGGCCGCTCGTCCCATTTCGGGTGCGCCACGCCGATGCAAGCGGCCATGGCAACCGCCGGATGCGCCACCGCGATGTTCTCGATATCGATCGAGCTGATCCATTCGCCGCCGGACTTGATGACGTCCTTGCTGCGGTCGGTGATCTGCATGTAGCCGTCTTCATCGATGGTGGCCACGTCGCCGGTCGGGAACCAGCCGTCCACCAGCGGATCGCCGCCTTCGCCCTTGTAATACTCACGAATCACCCAGGGGCCCCTGACCAGCAGGTCGCCGCAGGTCTTGCCATCCCACGGCAGTTCCTTGCCGTCGCCATCGACAATTTTCATGTCAACGCCATAAATCGCCCGCCCCTGCTTGAGGCGAATCTTCATTTTCTCGTCAACGGAGAGCCGGTCGTGCTTGTTCTTGAGCGTGCACAGCGTGCCCAGCGGGCTCATCTCGGTCATGCCCCAGGCGTGCAGCACTTCCACCCAATAGTCGTCATTGAAGGCCTTGATCATCGCGGGCGGGCAGGCGGATCCGCCAATCACCGTGCGGCGCAAGCTTGAAAAGCGCAGGCCGCCCGGCTTCATGTGGCCCAGCATCATTTGCCAGACGGTCGGAACACCCGCCGCGAAAGTGACCTTTTCCGCCTCGATCAGCTCATACACCGACTTGCCGTCCAGCGCCGGTCCGGGGAACACCAGCTTGGCCCCTGTCAGGGCCGCCGAGTAGGGAATGCCCCAGGCATTGACGTGAAACATGGGAACGACCGGCAGGATGGCATCGCGCGCCGAAATGCCCATCACGTCGGGCAAGGCGGCCGCGTAGGCATGCAAGGTGCTTGAGCGGTGGCTGTAGAGCGCAGCCTTCGGGTGCCCGGTGGTGCCGCTGGTGTAGCACATGCTCGACGCGGTGTTCTCATCGAATTCGGGCCAGGCATAGTCGCCCGACTGTTCGGCTATCCAGCTTTCGTAGCTCCTCAAGCCGGGAATGCCCGAATCAGCGGGAAGCTTGTCCGCGTCGCACAGCGCGATGTAGTGCTTGATGGTGCTGCATTTGCCGTGCACCGCCTGCACCAGCGGCAGAAAGCTCAAGTCGAAGCACAGCACCTGGTCTTCCGCGTGGTTGGCGATCCAGGCGATCTGATCCGGGTGCAGCCGCGGGTTGATGGTGTGCAGCACCCGGCCCGAGCCACTGACGCCGTAATACAGCTCGAAATGCCGGTAGCCATTCCACGCCAGCGTGGCCACACGGTCGCTGAGGACTAGCTTCAGGGCATCCAGTGCGTTGGCCACCTGGCGCGAGCGGTGCGCCGCGTCCCGGTAGGTGTAGCGGTGCAAATCGCCCTCGACGCGGCGGGACACGATTTCCACGTCGCCGTGGTGGCGCGCGGCGAACTCAATCAAGGTCGAAATCAGCAGGGGCTGGCTTTGCATCAAACCTAACATGGCCTGGTTCCTTTTCTGCCTCATGAGGCGTGCTTTGGGTTTTAGTGTCTCGCCGGTGGATGGTACAGCGCGCCCATGCCCCTCTTCCCCGGGAATATCCGTAGTCGCGCCACATTCGCGACACCCGGCGGCCGCGCTTAACCCCAGCCGCGCAGGGCGGCTGCGCTGATAGCACAATCCGCCCATGACCGCAGCACTTGACACCGCCCCAGCCACCACCTCAAGCCCAGCCGGGCAGCCGCTGAAATGGAGCCACGGCTTTGCCAGCCTGGGCCCGGACTTCTACACCGAACTCCAGGCCCGAACCCTGCCCTCGCCCTACTGGGTGGGACGCAACCGGGCGCTGGCGCGCGAGCTTGGGCTGCAGGACCAGTGGCTGGAAAGTGCCGAAGCACTGGCGGCGCTGAGCGGCAACCAGCCGCTGGCAGGCTCCCGGCCGCTGGCCAGCGTCTACAGCGGCCACCAATTTGGCGTGTGGGCCGGGCAACTGGGCGACGGCCGGGCCTTGCTGCTGGGCGAGCTGGACACCCCCCTGGGGCCGCAGGAGATCCAGCTCAAGGGCGCTGGCAGCACGCCCTACTCCCGCATGGGGGACGGCCGCGCGGTGCTGAGAAGCTCGATTCGCGAGTTCTTGTGTTCCGAAGCCATGCACGGCCTGGGGATTCCCACCACCCGCGCGCTCTGCGTGACGGGCTCGGACGCCGCGGTGCGCCGTGAGGAAATTGAAACGGCCGCGGTGGTGACCCGCACGGCGCCCAGCTTCATTCGCTTTGGCCACTTCGAGCATTTCAGCTACTCAAACCAGCACGCGCAACTCAAGGCGCTGGCCGACTTCGTCATAGCCCGCTTCTACCCCGAATGCCGTGACGCCAGCCAGTCCTACGCGGCGCTGCTGCAGGCCGTCAGCGAGCGCACCGCCCATATGCTGGCGGCGTGGCAGGCCGTGGGTTTTTGCCACGGTGTGATGAACACCGACAACATGAGCATATTGGGCCTGACCATCGACTATGGGCCCTTCCAGTTTCTCGACGCGTTTGACCCCGGCCACATCTGCAACCATTCGGACCACCAAGGCCGCTATGCCTACAACAAGCAGCCCAACATGGCTTACTGGAACCTCTTTTGCCTGGGCCAGGCCTTGCTGCCGCTGATTGAGGAACAGGAACTGGCGCTCGCCGCCCTCGAATCGTATAAAACCGTGTTTCCGGACGCGCTGCAAGCCCGGATGCGCGCCAAGCTGGGCCTGCCAGACGAGCAGCCAGACGACAAGGAACTGGTCGACCACACCTTTCGCCTGCTCGCCGCCAATCGCGTGGACTACACCATCTTCTGGCGCCGACTGTGCGGTTTCACCGCCCAAAGCGGCCATGAGGCGGTGCGCGACCTGTTTTTCGACCGCGAGTCCTTCAACGCCTGGGCGCTACAGTATTCAGAGCGAACAAAGGCCGTAGATACTTGGCAAAAGGCCGATTTGATGCTCAAAAACAATCCCAAGTTCGTGCTGCGCAACCATCTGGGCGAAGAGGCCATTCAAGCCGCGAAACTAAAAGACTTTTCGAAGGTCGATACCTTGCTGGAATTGCTGCAATCCCCATTTGACGAGCACCCCGGACATGACGGCTTTGCAGGCTTCCCGCCGGACTGGGCCTCGTCCATTTCGATCAGCTGCAGTTCCTAACCCCCACTTTTGCAACCACCAGGACATCAACATCATGAGCGCCAGGATCCAGAAAACCGATGCCGAATGGAAAGCCCTGCTGGCTGAAAAAGGCGCCGAACCCGTCGCCTTTGAAGTCACCCGCCATGCCGCCACCGAGCGCCCCTTCACCGGCAAGCATGAAAGCAATTACGCCGACGGCACCTACCGCTGCATGTGCTGCGACGCCGAACTCTTCGAATCTTCAGCCAAGTTCGACGCCGGTTGCGGCTGGCCCAGCTTCTCGGAGGAAATCCGGAACGGCGCGATTGAAGAACATGTTGACCGCGCGCACGGCATGACACGAACCGAGACGGTTTGCGCCAATTGCGGCGCGCATCTGGGCCACGTATTTCCTGACGGCCCCACACCCACGGGCCTGCGCTATTGCATGAATTCCGCCTCGCTGGACTTCAAAAAAAAGTGACTAGCCCCCACGGTCGTTCACTGCGTGTAACTCCCTGCCCCCCGAGGGGGGCCCCTGCGCCTGCGGCCCGGCAAAGCCGGTTCCGCGGCCCCTGCTGGCTTGAAGCGCAAGCCCGGCTAAGCAACTTCCAGCCTCGGCCAATGACTGAAATTACCTCCGCGATAATCACCTCATGAAAATTCTGTTCGATTTCTTGCCGATTGCACTCTTTTTCGGCATGTTCAAGTATGCCGAGGGCAACAAGGACTGGGCGGCCACCACCGCAACCGACTGGCTCGGTTTCATGGTGTCCGGCGGCGTGGTTGGGCCTGCCGAGGCGCCGGTGCTGCTGGCCACTGTGGTGGTCATTGTGGCCACGCTGGCGCAAATCCTCTGGATCAAGGCGCGCGGCCGCAAGGTCGACACCATGCTGTGGGTCAGCCTGGCGCTGGTCACGGCCCTGGGCAGCGCGACCATCTATTTTCACAGCGAGAACTTCATCAAATGGAAGCCGACGGTGCTGTACTGGGTGATGGGCGGCTCCTTGCTGCTGGGCCAGCTGGTGTTCGGAAAAAACGGCATCAAGTCACTGATGGGTGCGCAAATGAGCCTGCCCGACCCGGTCTGGCGCACCGTTAACTTCAGTTGGGTCGCTTTTTTCACGCTGATGGGCTTTCTCAATCTCTGGGTGGCCTTCAACTTCCCGACCAGCACCTGGGTCAACTTCAAGCTCTTCGGCGGCCTGGGCCTGATGCTGGTGTTTGTGCTGGTGCAGGCGGTTCTTCTCAACAAACATATCAAGCCGGACACCACGCCATGAATACATACCAGGAGGTCAATCGCGCCCTGCCCGTCCGTGTTGCGGAGATTGAGCAGCAATTGCGCGACCGGCTCGCGCCCAGCCAGCTTGAGGTGCTGGACGAAAGCGCCGCCCACGCGGGCCATGCGGGCGCCAACGAACAGGGCTTTGGCTCGCACTTTCGCGTCCGCATCGCCAGCCCGGCCTTTGCGGGCAAGAGCCGGGTCGCCTGCCATCGGCTTGTGTATGATGCAATGCAAAATTTCATCGATCAGGGCCTGCATGCCCTGGCCATTGAGATCCTTCATTCACCCTGAATTCATTATTATTCCGCCGGGGCCGGACGCCGCGGGGAAATGACTTTCAACAAGCAACCGTCAAAGGTTTACAACTTAATCATGAAAAAACAATTTTTGGTCGCCACTGCTGTCGCGGGCCTTTTGGCTCTGGGCGCCCAGGGCGTTTTCGCGCAAAACGTTGCCATCGTGAACGGCAAGGCCGTTCCCAAGGCTCGCCTTGATGCGCTGGCGCAGCAAGTCGCCAAGTCAGGCCGCCCCGTGACGCCGGAGATGGAAGGCCAGATGCGCGAGGAAGTCATCGCCCGTGAAGTCTTCATGCAGGAAGCTGAAAAACAGGGCCTGTCCGCCAGCGAAGACTTCAAGGCACAGATGGAACTGGCCCGCCAGACCCTGCTGATCCGCGAACTGTTCGCTGACTACCAGAAGAAAAACCCGGTGCTAGAGGCCGAGCTGAAAGCCGAATACGACAAGTTTGCCGCGGCCAATGGCGGCAAGGAATACAAGGCGCGCCACATCCTGGTCGAAAAAGAATCCGAGGCCAAGGCCATCATCGCCAGCCTGAAAAAAGGCGGCAAGTTCGAAGACATCGCCAGGAAGCAGTCCAAGGACCCTGGATCGGGCGCCAAGGGCGGCGATCTCGACTGGGCCAATCCCTCGAGCTACGTGCCTGAGTTCACCGAAGCCCTGCTCAAGCTGAACAAGGGCCAGACGACCGACACGCCGGTGAAGTCGCAGTTCGGCTACCACATCATCCGCGTTGACGACATTCGCACCGCCCAGCTGCCCTCATTCGAGGAAGTGAAACCCCAGATTGCCCAGCAGATGCAGCAGCAAAAACTCGCCGCCTTCCAGGAAGAGTTGCGCAAAAAAGCCAAGGTCGAATAAGCGGCTTGATGCTCAAGGAAAACGCGGCCAGGCCGCGTTTTTTTATGGGCGCATTATGGGCGCGTAAGGCTTGCCGCGCCTTGCGACGAGAGCGCTGCCAGGGATTTGTGCAGAAAGTTGTCCATGTTCCATGTGGACAAGTTTGTTGATGAGCCTCTGGAAAAGTCGGCAAACCCGCACCAGTCCTGGCCTGCGCCACGCTGCCTCAGTTTTGGGCGGCGGCGCGTCGAATGGCGGCGGCCGGCGCGCCGGCTGGCCACCCGGGCTTATTTCAGGGCGCTGACGGCCATCAGCAGGCCAATCAGCACCGGCTGGTGCAACAGGTAGTAGGACAAACTCCAGCGGCCCAGCCAGGCCAGCGGACGGCCCACCGCGCCGCTGTCAGCGGCGAACCAGTACGGGCGCTGGCGCAGCGCCCACTGACCGCCCGCCATGCCCCACCACAGCACGCCCAGCCAGGGAATGACGGGCACATAGTCCTCGGTAAAAGGCTTGCGGCTGATCAGGCCCAGCCAGTTCAGGTAGTTTTCATTGAGAAATTCGCCTCCAGCCCAGTAAGAATGGACATAGATAGCTATGAATTTCATAGCGAATGCCAGGCCTCCCGCCATCCAGAGCCAGGGCCCCCAGCCGGCCGTCAGGCGAGCGATGAGCAGCATCACGGCCATGCCGTGCAAGACGCCGAAGTAAATAAAGCTCTTCGGGAACATGACATAAGAGCCTGCGCTGACCAGCAGCGCGCCTCCGGCTACCTGGGCCCAGCGCCGCCAGAAGCGGCGCCAGCTCTGGCCCTGGTGGACGGCCACGGCCTGGCCCAGCCCAGCCGTGAAGAGAAAAAGACTGACGATGACGGTTCGCTGGCCTGTCCAGAAAGGGTCGGCATAAAAATCCTGTTTAAGGTAGCCAAGGTGATTCAGGTCAAAGCAGAAGTGATACAGCGTCATCCAGACGATGGCCGCGCCGCGCAGGGCATCGAGGGCGGTAAAGCGTTGCATGGTCATGGGTTCTAGTTTAAGCAGATGTTTTTTTCAACGAATGCGTCATTTCAGAAACACTCCGCCTGTAAACGGCCGTAACTTCGTTAACATTTCCAACCACGAATAGAACGAATAGAACGAAGAGAACGAATAAAGCGCTCGTTCTTTTTTAAACCTCCTGAGAGCGGCAAGCATGAAAACAAGCTATCTTCTAACCACCCTTGCCACGGCATCACTGCTGGCTGCCTGCGGCGGCGGCAACTCGGCCGGCAACCTGGGTGTCGTCGACAGCAACCCGGCCCGTGGCGCGCTGATCCAGAATCCGCCGCCGCGCACGGCCTTCTTCAGTGCGGATGACTTCACCGCCAAACTCAACGCAAGTGCCGCGGGCCGCAGCCTGCTGGCCGTGGCGGGCCAGCCCAGATGCGGCGTCGATGTGCAATACATCAAGTACGGAACCGTCGGCGGCGCTGGCGAGCCCACCGACGCCTCCGGTGCCCTGATGACGCCAACCGGCGGCCCCGACTGCACCGGCAGCCGTCCCGTCGTGCTGTACGCACACGGCACCACCACGGTCAAGAGCTTCAACATGGCCCAGCTGATCGACGACAGCAACGCGGCCTATTCAGAAGCCGTTCTGGTCGCGGCCACCTACGCTGCCCAGGGTTTCATCGTGGTGGCGCCCAACTACGCCGGCTACGACTCGTCCAGGCTGGCTTACCACCCATTCCTGAACGCCGAGCAGCAGTCCGGGGAAATGATTGACGCCTTGAGCGCCGCGCGCAAGGCACTGCCCGGCCTGCTGCAACCGGTGGCAGACAGCGGCAAACTGTTCATCACGGGTTATTCGCAAGGCGGCCATGTGGCCATGGCCACCCACAAGGCCTTGCAGGCCGCAGGCCAGACCGTGACGGCAAGCGCGCCCATGTCGGGCCCCTATGCACTGGCAGCCTTTGGCGACGCGGCGTATTACGGCAACGTCAACCTGGGCAGCACGCTGTTTGCGCCCTTGCTGGTGAACAGCTATCAGAAAGCCTACGGCAAGCTCTACAGCCAGCTCACTGACATCTACGAGCCGGCCTATGCGCCCGGCCTTGACCGCTTGCTGCCGACCGACACGCCAACGGCCACCCTGTACCAGCAGGGCAAACTGCCGCAGACGGCTCTCTTCAGCCGCATTCCACCCACGGCGCCCGCCGGCTCGCCGCCGTCGCTGCAGCTGACCCTTAACGCCATCACGCCGCCCACCACCCCGCCTGCGCTGGCGCCGCTGTTTGCGCTTGGTTTTGGCACCAACAACTTCATCACCAACCAGGCCCGGCTGAACTATCTGCTTGACGCCATGGCCAACCCCGATGGCGCCGTGCCCGTTGTGACCACCGGAGCTCAGGCCGCCAACCCGACCAACCCGCTGCGCGTTGCCTCCAAGAAGAACGACCTGCGCAACTGGACGCCCACGCGTCCGGTCCTGCTTTGCGGCGGAAGCAGCGACCCCACCGTGTTTTACAGCGTGAACACGCAGCTCATGCAGGGTTTCTGGTCGGCACCGTCGCCCGCGGCGCCCGCTCCCGGCCTGTTGACCGTGCTGAACGTGGATTCGGCGCCGAGCGGCGCAGCCGACCCCTACGCGGCTGCCAAGGCCGGCTTCGGCCAGGCCAAGGCAGACACGGCAGCTGCCGCGGTCGCTGCCGGCGCATCTGACGGCGGCGCCCAGGCCGTGACGCTGGCCTACCACGGCTCGCTCGTGCCGCCCTTCTGCAATGCCGCCGCGCGCGGCTTTTTCCAGCAGCTGCTGGCTGCTGGTTTGTAAGGTCAAAGAGGAGTTTCAATGAGAATCGCGCGTTTAACGCTGGCAGGCCTGCTGGCTGTTTTGGCCACGGGTTCGGTCCTGGCACAGCAGAACACCATCAAGCTTGGCCTTTCCAATGTGCAGCCCCATGCCAATACCAGTGATTTTGTTGCCGGCCCGTTCACGCCGCCCGGCATCAGCCTGGATGTGCTGAACAAGAGCATGGTTTGCTTCTCCTACACCCGGGAAATCAACGACCAATGGGATGTGGAACTGGCCCTGGGCGCGCCGCCCACCCATGACATTGTGCTGAAGATCAACAATCCCAGCCTGCCCGGCAGCGCACAGGCGCTCAACGGCCAGGTCGGCGCAAAAGTCCGGCAGGTTGCCCCCACCCTGTTTGCCAACTACAAGTTCCTGGAAAAATCCAGCCCCTTGCGGCCCTTCATCGGGGTCGGCATCAACTTCACCCGCTTTGACAACAGCAGCTCGACCGCTGCCGGAAATGCCTTGAATGGCGGGGCCACTTCCATCGCGCTTGAGGATTCGCTGGGCGTGGCTTTGCAGGGCGGCGCAAGCTACCAGATCAACCCGCAGTGGTCTTTGTCGGCGTCGCTGGCAACAGCGCGTGTCAAATCGAAGATCACCACCAATACGCTGGGCATTGAGCGCACCGCCGACATCAGCTTCCGGCCCAGGGTGTTCACGCTTTCCGTCGGCTATTCGTTCTAGAAAGCAGGCGTCAAAACGTCTTTAGCAGACGACTTTCAAGCTGCCGGCAGGCTCGGCCATGACGGTCGTTGTCCTGCCAAATAGCTGTGCTATACAGGCGAAGTGACGGAAAAAACGCCTACTTCGCCCCCAGCCCATGGCAACTGGCACCTGCGCGACGCGCATGAACTGGCGCGTGAGCATGGCGTAGATCCGGCCAGCGGCCTGCACGAACAGCAGGTCAGCCAGCGCACCCTGCAGCACGGTGCCAACGAACTCCCCAGCAGCGGCAGACGACGCAGCCTGTGGTCACTGGGGGTCGATCAGTTCAGCGACTTTATGATTTTGGTACTAGTGGCTGCCGCGGTCATTTCGGGCCTGATTGGTGATCTGGTCGATGCGCTGGTGATTCTGGTCATCGTGCTGCTCAATGCAGCCATCGGGCTGACGCAGGCCTGGCGCGCCGACCAGGCACTGGCCGCGCTGAAAAAACTGGCAGCCGCCCAGGCCACGGTGCTACGCGAGGGTCAAGTGCAACAAGTTCCTGCCAGCGCGCTTGTGCCCGGCGACATCGTTCTGCTGGAAGCCGGCAACCAGGTGCCGGCCGACTTGCGGCTGATCAAAATTGCCCAACTCAAGGTCGATGAATCGGCGCTGACCGGCGAGTCGATCACCGTGGACAAGCACACCGACGTGCTGACCGGCATGGTCCATGCCCTGGGCGACCGGCTGAACATGGCCTTCAAGGGCACCACCGCCACTCACGGGCGAGGCAAGGGGCTGGTGGTCGCCACCGGCATGGCCACCGAACTTGGCAAGGTGGCCGGACTGCTGAAGCAGGACTCAGACCGCAGCACCCCGCTGCAGCAGCGGCTGGCCGCTTTTGGCAAGCGCATCGCACTGGCCGTGCTGGCCATCTGCGCCGTCATCTTTGTCGTTGGTGTGCTGCGCGGCGAGCCGCCATTGCTGATGGTTTTGACCGCCGTCAGCCTCGCCGTGGCCGCCATCCCCGAGGCACTGCCCGCCGTGGTGACCGTGCTGCTGGCCCTGGGCGCGCGCAAGATGGTTTCGTTCAATGCGCTGATCCGGCGCCTGCCCTCGGTCGAAACGCTGGGATCGGTCACCGTCATCTGTTCGGACAAGACCGGCACGCTCACGCAAAACCGCATGCAGATTGATCAGGTGCTGGCGAACGGGCAGGCCTGGCATCCGGGCCAGGCGCCGCCTGGCCCGCTGCAGACCGAGCTTTTGCGTGCCGCCGTGCTGTGCAACGATGCGAGTCGTGATTCGCAGGGCGGCTGGCAAGGCGACCCCACGGAAACGGCGCTGACGCGGATTGCCGCTACGGTCGGCCTGGAAAAAGCAGAAGTCGAGCAGGCGCTGCCCCGTGAGCTGGAGTTCCCGTTTGATTCAGACCGCAAGCGCATGACCACCGTGCATCGCAACGCGCAGGCCTGGACCGCCTACACCAAGGGCGCGCCAGAATCAGTGCTGCCGCGTTGCACCACCCAATGGCTGCCCGAAGGCGAAGTGCCGCTGCAGCCTGTTGAGGCGCTCGCACAAGCCGAGGCGCTGGCCGCTCAGGGTTTGCGGGTGCTGGCGCTGGCCCGGCGGGTCCATCAGCAACTGCCGCAGCCGGACGCTACCGACGCCGTGGAGCGCGGCCTGTGCCTGATTGGCTTGATCGGCCTGATCGATCCACCCCGCCCCGAAGCTGCGGCAGCGGTGCGCGAATGCATGGCCGCCGGCATCGTGCCGGTCATGATCACTGGCGACCACCCGGCCACCGCGCGCGCCATTGCGCTGCGCCTGGGCATCGTTGACGACGACCAGGCGCCTGTGCTGACCGGCGCCGACCTGACCGGGCTGGACGAAGAAACCCTGCGGGCGCGCGTGCAGCGGGTTCGCATTTATGCCCGCGTCGATCCGGCGCAAAAAATCCGCATCGTCGAAGCGCTGCAGGCCGGGGGCGAATTCGTCGCCATGACCGGCGACGGCGTCAACGACGCGCCCGCCCTCAAGCGCGCCGACATCGGCGTGGCCATGGGCAAGGGCGGCACCGACGTGGCCCGCGAAGCCTCCAGCCTGGTGCTGCTGGACGACAACTTCGCCACCATCGTCAGGGCCGTGCGCGAGGGCAGGCGCATCTACGACAACATCCGCAAGTTTGTGCGCTACGCCATGACTGGCAACTCGGGCGAGATCTGGGTGATCTTTCTGGCGCCGCTGCTGATGCTGCCGATTCCGCTGCAGCCCATCCACATCCTCTGGGTCAACCTGGTCACCGATGGCCTGCCCGGCCTGGCGCTGGCGGCGGAACCGGCCGAGCCCGGCGTCATGCAGCGCCCTCCCCGGCCGCCCAAAGAAAGCCTGTTCGCCAACGGCATGTGGCAGCACATACTGGGTGTCGGCCTGCTGATTGGCGGGCTGTGCCTGGGCGTGCAGGCCTGGGCACTGTCCACCGGCCATGCGCACTGGCAAACCATGGTGTTCACTGTGCTGACGCTGGGTCAAATGGCGCATCTGATGGCCATCCGCTCCGAGACAGACCCCCTGTGGCGCATCGGCATTGCCAGCAACCGACCGCTGCTGGGCGCGGTGCTGCTGACGTTTTCGCTCCAGATGGCCACCATTTATGTGCCAGCGCTCAACCCCATCTTCAAGACCGAAGCCCTGAGCCTGCCCGAGCTGGGCCTGTGCCTGGCGGCCGCTTTTGTCGTGTATGCGGTGGTGGAAGTCGAAAAAGCCTGGCGCCGCAGTCGCCGGCTTGACAATGCCCCGGCCAGCGATAGCGCCGCCGATGCACCGCAGTGAGCCCGTCACGCCTCGGCTACAGCCTGTTTTTTCCTTGATTGGGTGACGCCATCGGCTGGCGCGGCGGGCTTGCGGGCCAGATTCAGCGCCAGCAGACGGCGCAGGATTTCATCATCCAGCATCTCGGGCGTGTAGTCGGTCCAGCCGTAGGCGGCGGCCACAGCCTGGTCGAGCGCTTGCTGGCGCAGTCGCAAGCCTGCCGGGTTCTCGTTATACAAGCCAGTCAGGGTGCGCTTTTTCCATTCCGCCGCATGGGCTGCAACTGGAACCGGACGCGGCGGAAAGCCGGCGGCCTTTTCCGCCTCGCTGTGTTCCCAGCTGACCCAGCCTTCGGGATTGAGCCAGCTCTCGCGCCACTGCTGCAGACTGGCCGAGGCTACGGCGATGGCCTTGAACACGGCAGCGTCGGGAAGCGCCTTGTCCTTGAGGTCGAACCCAGGCGGAAAGGGAAAGGTTTCAAAGGTCAACGACGAGTTGTAGCGAGAGTCATTTCCAAGACCCATGCGCCCGCCTTTGGCCATGGCCCACACGACATGAAGACGCGAGGACAACATACCCAGCGTCACATCGTCCTGCCGGGGAATCACGATCAAGCTGTGCTCTGGCGCGACCTCGACAGGAAACTTGACGAAGAAGCGGTGTTTGGCGGTTTCCGGTGTGGCGATGTAGTGGCTCAGGTCTTTCAGCGCAACGCGCAACTCGGGTCGAAAACGACCATGCCGCCACCACCTTTCAGCCCGTGCAGCCTCACGGTTCCCAATTCGTGCTGGCTTGACCTGCGCCTCCACATAGCTAAAAGGTGCAAGGTAATCGGCGGCGTCGGCCTGTTCCTTGCCGGCAAAGTCCACCACCCAGTTGCCCGCCCAGCGCCGGGTGATGTCCGAGCCGTTGTAGATGGGCCGCACCACGTCGCTGTTGGGGCGCCCGGTGGGGTTGCCGCTTTCCTGCAGCCACGCGAGGGCGGTGGCCGTGTCGATCTTGAACGGGCCGGCCAGGCAAATGCCGAAAAATGACTGGCTCTTGTTGGCGGCCAGCGCGCCGGCCTGGGTCAGGTCCAGCAGCTGGCCGGCCTGCGCACTGCCGCTCAGGTCGGCATGAATGGCCGCGACGGGCTGGCCGTCAAGCTGGGCGGAGCCGCCTTTGCCAAAACAGACAATGCTGACCCGCACCGCCGCGCCTTCGTTCACCCAGTCTTCATCCGACCAGGCTTCAAAAATGCCCGTGCTTTGCAAAATGCGCTCCAGCACCACGCGGTTGCGCTTTTGGCGTATGGAGTTGGTGGCGACCAACCCGGCGCGCAGGCATTTGCCGGCTTCAATCTGCGCCCGCGCCTTTTCAAACCAGTAAGTTACCAGGTCCGCGCCGCCAGAAACGCGGCCGTCAAAAAGCTTGCGCAGCTTGTCGACGTAGCCATCGCCCAGTTCGCCGCGCATCATCTTGTCGCCCAGGAAGGGCGGATTCCCCACAATCGCCTCGGCCTCGGGCCAGGCGGCTTCGCTGCCGTCCGGGTTCATCAGCGCATCGCGGTGTTCGAGGCTGTCGAGCGGCTTGAGGATGGGATGGGTGGCGAGCGGGTAGCCGTTGCGGCGGCACCATTGGATGTCGCCAATCCAGACCGTGACGCGGGCCAGTTCGGCGGCAATCTCGTTGATCTCTATCCCCATGATGTTGTGGGGGCCGGTCTGCATCGAGAGTTCGGCGCTCTGGCCCAGCTCGCGGGCTTCGATGCTGGCGAGTTTTTCCACGTCCCGCAGGGCTTTGAGGGCAAGGTAGAGAAAATTTCCCGACCCGCAGGCCGGGTCCAGCAGGCGAAAGTTGTTCAGCCGCAGCAGAAACCGTTGATAAGCGGCCAGCGCGGTTTTGCTGATGGCGGCTTTTTTGCCTTTGCCCTGCTCGGCCGCCATGACGACCTTGACCGCCGCCCATTCGGCCAGCAATGGCTCGGTGATCAGCGGCGCGATGATCTTGGCTATGGTGGCCGTGTCGGTGTAGTTGGCGCCCAACTGGGCACGCTTGGCCGGGTCGAGTCCGTTCTCAAACAGGGTGCCGAAAATGGTCGGGTCAATGGCGCGCCAGTCCATGTCGGCGGCGGCCCGGTGCAAGGCGGTGATGTCGGCTTGCGTCAGGGGCGGCACCTTGACCGTCTTGAACAGGCCGCCGTTGAACCAGGCGATCGGCAGGTCACCGTAGTCGCCGCCTTTGCGCATGGTGGTGAACAGGACCGTGAGGCGATTCGCGGCGCGCCCGGGGTCGGTGGCGGCGCTTTGCAGCAGCCGGGTAAAGGCCATGTCGGGCAGCAGTTTCTCGTCCTCGGCAAACATGCAGAACAGGCATTGCACCAGGAAGTGCGCAACTTCCTGCCCGTCCTGGCCGCGGTCGCGGATGGCTTTGGCCATGCTGGCGAACTTGCCGGCGGCCTCCTGCGTGATGGCTGCGGTCGATTTTTCAGGGCGCAGCTTTTCCGTGTCGGTGAACACCCATTTCAGCAATTGGCGCCTGGCCGGGTCAATGAGTTCGTCAATGCGAATCTCGTGCGCTTCGGGCGGGTAGTTCTGAAATGCGGTGTGAATGATGATGCGTTCGCGGTCCGAGACCACCAGCAGCGGCGGGCTTTCGAGCTTCAGGGCGTAGTCGGTGAGCTGCTTGAGGGCCAGCTCAAGATCGCGTCCGGGCTTTTTGTTTTCCCAGCCGAAAAAGCCGCGCTTCCAGACGTCGGCCCAGCCGTCGCCGCCGCCCGACTTTTTGGCCCCGCGCTCGAAACAGTAGTTGTCCGGGTCGCGCGGTTTGTCCACGCCGAGCAGGTCGCAGAGGTCGTCGAAGTGCGCTTGTGCCCCGCCGCGTTCGGTGAGCTGGTTGTTTTTTCCAGGTAGAAATGAATTTTTCAGGGCTCATGCGTCTGGTGTGTTTTTGTTACGTTTGACTAGCGCCATTGTCACGCAGCGTCGCGGGCGCGGAGAACACCCGGATTTATCCTAGAAACGGCAGTTAGCCGACCAATGCGATTCGCTCCGGCGGGTGCCACGGCGGCAATGGGCGGGTGATTTTCGCCACCACATAGTCCAAGAAAGTCCTCCATCGGTCT
>JBKJKI010000016.1:0-41170 GCA_046597475.1 Polaromonas sp.
CGATGATTTCAAAATGGAGGCGGACTAAGACGCGTCGTTCAGGCGACGCGTATCCGGACTTTCAGTCCGTAATACGAACCCACCAGCTTTAGCTGGTGGTTGTTTAGTTTCTGCTCAGCCTGTAGGGCTGCTATCAAACATCAGCCATGCCTGAAAGTTCAAAAAAACCGGTTTTTTGAGCCTTTTAGGGCTATGTCTGAATTAGCTGTTGAATTATGTTTGTAGCTATAGAGGCTCAACAGCTCTCCCCCTCTGGGAGGTTTCGTTGCAACAATTAACTCATACAGAGCCCATTTTAGGCCTGTAGTCCAATGAATACGGTCACAGTCAGCTATCAAAAAAAGAGCGGCTAACTGGTACCACCAACAGGAATCGAACCTGTATCTAGCGCTTAGGAGGCACTCGTTCTATCCGTTGAACTATGGCGGCACGTCTTGGCGTGGTGCGAAGAATGCGAATTGTATGCGCTGACTGAAGCCTCGGCTTGCCGCGCTCAGTCATAAGGGATGGTGAAGATCAGGTCAACCGCGCTTTGCTGCCCGGCCTGGGCGCGCACGGTGAAGCGTTGCGACAAGTCATAAAACACGTACAGCGTGCCCAGGGCGCCTGAAATGCTGCGCTCGTAGGCGGCGTAGAAGTTGCGCGAAAAGCGCTTGCCCAGCGTGACGGCGCCGCCCGTGGTCGTGCCGTCGGCATTGCTGGAGGCGCCGCGGAATGACAGCTCGTCCAGGCCCAGCGAGGCCGCCAGCCCGCCCGACAGGCCGCCGCTCTTGCTGCCCAGCAGGGCGAGAGCGGCCTGCTGCAGCAGCGCGGCCTCGGCGCCGCCCGATGCCGACGGGCGGCCCACCACCAGCCATGAGAGTTTTTCCGCGTCGGGCAACTCGGGCTGGGCATACAGGCGCACGCTGGGCAGCAGCGCGGTGCCGGTGATCTGCACGCCGACGCGCTGCGTCAGGTTGGGGCGAATCGCCAGGATGTCGAGCGTCGGGTTGTCGACGGCCCCGGTGAAGCGCAGCACGCCCTGCTCGACATCGAGCCGCTGGCCGTAGGCGCGGTACTGCCCGCCAAAGGTTCTGACGGTGCCGGTCAGCCGGGGCTCGCGCAGCGAGTTGCCGACCAGCGCGAGGCTGCCGCGCACCCGCGTGTCTATGCCCTTGCCCTGGATGCGGAAGTCGCGGCCCAGGTCGAGCTCCATCGCCAGCTTGACGGACGGGCTGGCCTGCTCGGCGCTGGCCGTGGTGCTGGCGTTGGTCTGCGCCGGCGCTTTCTGGCCGGCCGCCGCGCCGCTGGCCGTGCGCACCAGTACGTCGTCGCCCAGCTGCGGCGTGCCTTCGTCGGGCAGGATGATGCGCGCCTGGTCCACCACCAGCTTGCCGGTCAGCTCGCTCTGCTGGCCCTTGAGGCTGGCCTGCACGTCGCCCGAGACGGTGATCTGGCGGTCGGTGCGTATGCTGGCGCGCAGTTTCTGTAGCCTGGCTGTCAATTGCACCTGCGGTTTGCCGTCAATCCAGCCGGCTTCACCCTGGGCCGTGAGCTTGCCGCCCGTGCCTTTTTCGCCAGCGCCCTGCAGCGTGAACTCGTTGATGCGCATGCGCGTGCCGTCGAGCCGGGCGCGCAGCCGGCCGTTGCCAAACTCGATGCCATCGACGACCGAGCGCAGTGCCAGGTCGTTGGCCTGCAACTCGCCCGCCAGGCGTGGAGCGGCGCGTGTGCCGCTGATGGCCAGGTCTGTGCCCAGCGAGCCGCGCAGCCGCCAGCCCGGCGGCGCCAGCAGCGACCAGACGCCGATGCGCGGCAGCTGCGCGCGCAACTGGCCGGTAAGCGGCGCATCCTGCGGCCAGAGCCATCCGCCCACGCCCTGGCCTTCGGGCGCGGGCGCCAGCCGCGTCTTGACTTGGCCGTCGGCGGTGCCGGCGCGCTCGCTGTCCCAGCGCAGGGCGAGCGTCAGGCTGTCGCCCACGCTTTCCAGCGAGATGCGCGCCTGCTTCACCCCAGCCGCCACGCGGGCCGAGTTGCCCTGCACGCCTTCGGCCTGAACCGTGATGTCGCCGCTTCTGCGTGCCAGGCTGGCCTTGATCCTGGGGGTGTTGCCGAGCACGGCATCCCATTCGCCGTCAAAGACCAGGTTGCCGCCCAGGCCCGCGCCTGCCATTTGCGGGCCCATCAGCAACTCAAGCCAGGCGATGGGCAGGCCGGTGAGTTTGCCGGCGGTGACGAGTTCGCCGGACCGCCAGCGCACCGGCTGCCAGGAAAGCAGGGTCTGCGAACTTGCCGTGGCGGCGGTCTTGCCGGCCGGCGCCGTCAGCAGCGCCTCGCCGGCGCCGCTTTCAAAAGCGCCGCCCGCGTTGCCAGGTGTCCACTTGAGCGGCACGGCGCCCTGGCTTGCCAGGCGCCAGGCGCCAGCGCCCAGAGCGGGGTCTTCAACGCTCAGCTTGAGCTGCTTGAGAACGCCTTGCCAGGCTGACTCGGCCAGTGTGGCACCGGAGGCGCTGGCCGGTTTCACGCGTCCGCCATCGGCCGCGATTTGCAGGGCAAAACGGCGCTGGTCGACTTCAAGCCGGCCTTGCGCGCTGAGTTGCGCCTGACTCAAGCGGCCCTTGAGGCTGGCCTGCAACTCCCGAATTTTGAGCAGACCGGGGCTGGCCGGGGTGGCGGCTTGCGGCGTCGCGCTGGCCAGCTCCTTTTGCGGGGCAGCTTGCCAGTCAATGGAGGGGGCGTCGAGCTTGGCTTGCAGCGCCGGATCAAGCCAGCCACCCTGCCAGCCGAGATCAAGCGCGGCGCTGCCGCTGGCCGACGCGGTGAGCACCGAGGCCGGAAAGCCGGGCAGTTTTTGCGCCCAGCGCAAGGCTTTCGACGCATCACGCGCAGTGAGCTTGAACGTGCCCTGGCCGCTGGCCTGGCGCAGCTCGCCGTTAAAGTTGGCCTCAATGCCGGGTGCCGTCAAGGTCAGCTTGCCCTTGCCGCCTCTTTTGTCCGAAGCGGTGGGCTGCACTTCGAGCTGGCCGCCCAGCTCGGCGTCTTCGGTGCGAACGCGCAGGGCCGACAACACCAGGGTGCCGCCTGATTGCTGCGAATTCCAGCTTCCGGTGGCGCTGGCCTGGCGCAGGCGCAGTTGCTCTATCAGTGTATTTTTGCCGCTGTGGGCGGGTCTGGCTGCCCTGGCGGCGCCGACGGATCTGCCAGTGGCCTGCGCCGTCTGCACGCTGGCGTCAAAGCGGATGAGGGCGCCCTGGCCCTGCACATCGGCGCGACCGTCAAGCGGCTCTGGCCCCATCTGGCTGTGCAGCAGGGCAGGGCTGACCTGCTTTAGCGTGGCCTTGAGTTGCCAGGCCGCCGCAGCCGTGTCGGCCGTGGCCGGATTAACGCTGTCGCTCCACTCGCCGCTCGCCACCAGTTCGCCGCCCCCGAGTCGGGCTTTCAGGCTGCGCACCATGGCCGCGCCGTCACGCCACTCGCCCTGAGTGTCCAGGCTGTCAACCGGCAAGCGGTTTTGGTCCCAGGGGCCGGGCAGTGCATTGGCCAGCTGAAGCTGCAAGGCCCAGGCCGCACTGGCCTTGTCCGGCGTAGCGGCCAGCGGCTGCACCTGGGCGCTGCCGGTCAGCAGGGTTTGCGGCGCGGCCGGCCACAGGGCGGCAAGGTCGAGGTCGCGAAAAGTGGCGTCGGCCTGCGGCAAGGGCTGAGCGGCCCAGGGCATGACGCGGGCGCTGGCACTGGCCCGGGGCTGGGCCGCGGGTTTCGCGCCTTTGGCGGCAGGCTGGGTCGCCATTTGCAGCTCGGCCTTGACCAGCAATTCAGTCAGCGGACCTTTTGCCGTGGACTGGAAGGAAAACGGCAGGAGCGTCTTTTGGTCGGGAAGCGTAAGAGCCAGCGCCCCCGCCAGGCTTGCGTCGAGCGTGAGCGGCTGGTTGGCCGTCAGCGCGGCACGCCCGTTGTAGAGGCCGCTGGCCACCTGCGCGCCCTTCAGGTCAAGCTGGTGCTGCAGGCCGTTGTAACGGTAGTTGCCGGAAATGGCGCTAGCGGTGAATGGCGTGGAACCCGCCATGTCGAACTGGCCGACAGAAAAATCATTCAGCTCAATCGACAGGGGCAGCGCCAATGCCTTGGGCGGCGTGGCGGGTGTGGCGGAGGGCGGACGCTGGTCATTGATCTGCACGCTGGCGGCGGCCAGGCGCTTCAGTTTCAAAGTGCCTTGCAGCAGCGACCAGGGCTGCCAGGCCAGCGTGACGTCGCGCGCGTCAACGCCCAGGCCGTTTTGCAGCCAGTGCAGTTCATCAACATGGCCACCGGCGCGCAGCGAACCGCTGGCGTTTTTTGCCCGCAGCGGCTGCGACGTTTCGATCCATTGCAGCGCCGTGGCCAGCGAGCCGTCGGTGCCGGCCCACCACCACAGAACGCCCGTCGCTCCCAGGGCCAGCGCCACCACGCCGCCAAGGGCGGAGGCCAGCTTTTTAAGCCAGTGCCGTGCGGGTTTTGCGCCCCGCGCCGGCGTCCTCTTATTCGGAGTGCGTGTCGCTTGCATCAGAAGACGAAGCCCACGCTGACATGCAGGCGCAGCCGTTTGACCTTGACGCCGTAGGCCAGGTCAATCTGCAGGGGGCCGATCGGGCTTTTCCAGCGCACGCCGGTGCCGACACCGACGGAGAAGCGCAGGTCTTGCGGCTTGTCGGCCACGGCGCCCGCGTCGATGAAAACGGTGTTTTCGAATTCGCTGGGCCGGCCCTGGCGCATGATGGGCCGTTGCCATTCAATACTGCCCACGGCCATGTAGCGGCCAGGGCCGACCACGCCGTTGGGCAGCGCGATGCCGATGTCGCGCAGGCCATAGCCGCGCACCGTGGTGTCGCCGCCGGTGCGGAACAGCTGGGTCGCCGGAACGCGCGCCGTGTCTTTGGCCAGCACCGCGCCGGCTTCCGCACGCATGGCAATGCGGCCGCTTTCCAATGGCTTGATGCCAAGCCAGCGCCCTACCGTGCGGGTGAAGGGCTGGCGGTCCTGGCCCAGCGTGGTGCCCACACCCAGTTCGGCCCCCAAGGCGTAGCCCCTGGCGGGAAAAGGCAGGCTGTCAAAGTAGCGGCCGGTCCAGACGTAGTTGGCCGTCAGCGCCGAACCGTCGCCGGTGGCCGCCGCCGTGTTGCCCGATAGTGCGCTGTCCTGGACGTTGGCCCGGTCGTATTGCAGGTAGATGTTGCGGTCAATCCGCTCGCCGACCAGCGACCGGCCAAAACGCAGGCGCTGGGCCCGGGTGATCAGCTGGCCGTCATCGATGCGTTCGACACGGCCCAGCGCACCCCAGCGCCAGCCGGCCTCGTCGGGGATGGCGGTCCACTCGGTCTGGGCGAATGGCGATTTTTTCTCAAGTTGCAGCTTGGTCACGGCGCGCCAGCCGATGCCCGGAACGCGTTGATGGGTGTGCTCGACCGAGGCGCGCGGGCCGCTGTCCGTGGTGACGCCCACGCCCAGAACCACTTTTTGCAGCTTTGCTTCGCGCACCTGGACCTGCACGGGCGCGGCCAGCGGGTCGGAGGCTGGGTCGATGAACAGGTAGGCCGAGTCGAAGTAGCCGCTGGAGGCCAGTCTGTACTGCGCCTGCACCAGCTGGTTCTGGTCATACACATCGCCTTGCTTCAGGCGGGCCAGGCGCGGCACCAGCACCGGGTCATAGCGCTCCACGCCGCTGACCTGCATGGGCCCCAGCCGGTAGAGCGGGCCGGAGTCAAGGTTCACGCTCAGGCTGGCAGTGCGGCTGGGAGCGTCGATATCCGCCAGGCTGCCGGCGAGCCTGCCGGCGGGGTAGCGGCGGGCCACCAGTTCACGCAAGGCCTGTGTCTTGGCGCCGTCCCAGGCATCCTGGGTGAATCCCTGGCCGGCCTGCAAGCGCCAGTTGCGGCGGATTTCGCTGCGCTGGGCGATTGCATCGGTGTCGGGCGAGTCGGCAATATCGCCGGCAAAGCCAATGGCCACGGAGCCGATGCGCGTCACTTCACCCGGGTCGACGGCAAGCACAATCGTCGGCCGTTCATTGACACCGCCCTCCCGCGTGATGCGGATGTCGGGGCTGAAATAACCGAGCGTGCCGACCAGGTTGCGCACATTGCGCTCGGCCAGCACGATTAGCCGCGCCAGCTCGGCATCGTCGAGATCGGTTACCGCGCGGTAACGTTGCAGCTCGAGATGCCTTTCGAGCAGCGCGCGAACCACGGGCGGGGCGTGCACGGCAATGTCAAAGGCGGTGACTTCGGGTTCGGCGCTGGTCGGGCCGACCGAGCCCTGCGGCGTCGGCTCGGGTTCGATTTTTGCGGGCGGGGCCTCGGGCGCAGGGGCCGTCTGCGTAACGCCGGACGGAGGCGTTGAAATGGCCGGCATGGGCGTGGCTGACTGCGCCATCGCTGGAGGCGCAACAAGCAGCGCCAGCAAGGCGATAAGAGCGAAGGCAGGACCGGCGCTGCTCAGTCCTGCCCGGGCGGCCGCCCGCTCGCAGCGGGTACTGGAAGGGATCACGAGTCCCAGTTTACTTAAACATCATTTCGAGAGCAGGCGCATGGCCTCTTCCAGTCCCTTGATGGTCAGCGGATACATGCGCTGGCCCATCAGCTGCTGGATCACGCTGATGCTCTGGCGGTATTGCCACACGCCCTGCGGCTCGGGGTTGATCCAGGCAAACTTCGGGAATGCATTGGTCAGCCGCTGCAGCCACTCGGCGCCGGCTTCCTCGTTGTTGTATTCGACGCTGCCGCCGGCCTGCAGGATCTCGTAGGGGCTCATGGTCGCATCGCCGACAAAGATGAGTTTGTAGTCCTTGTTGTACTTGCGGATGATGTCCCAGGTTGGAAACTTCTCGGCAAAGCGCCGGCGGTTGTTCTTCCACATGTAGTCATAGACGCAGTTGTGGAAGTAGTAAAACTCCAGGTGCTTGAACTCGGCCTTGACGGCGGAAAACATTTCCTCGACGCGGTGGATGTGGTCGTCCATGGTGCCGCCCACGTCCATCAGCAGCAGCACCTTCACGTTGTTGTGGCGCTCGGGCACCATTTTTATGTCGAGCCAGCCGGCGTTGGCGGCGGTGGAGCGTATGGTGTCGTCCAGGTCCAGTTCTTCGGCATTGCCCTGGCGGGCAAACTTGCGCAGCCGGCGCAGCGCGACCTTGATGTTGCGCGTGCCCAGTTCCTGCGTGTCGTCGTAGTCCTTGTAGGCGCGCTGGTCCCAGACTTTCACGGCGCTGCGGTTGCGGCTTTTTTCCTGGCCGATGCGAATGCCCTGCGGATTGAAGCCGTTGGCGCCAAAGGGCGAGGTGCCGCCCGTGCCTATCCATTTGCTGCCGCCTTCGTGGCGCTCTTTCTGCTCTTCAAAACGTTTTTTAAGCGTTTCCATGAGCTCGTCCCAGCCCATTTTTTCAATCTTTGCCTTCTCCTCGGGGCTGAGCTCAAGCTCGAGGTTCTTGCGCAGCCATTCGAGCGGAATTTCCTGGGTGAAGTCCGCGATCATTTCCACACCCTTGAAGTAGGCCGCAAAGGCGCGATCGAACTTGTCGTAGTGCTTCTCGTCCTTCACCAGCACGGTGCGGCTCAGGTAATAGAAGTCGTCTATCTTGTAGGCGCCTTCGCTGATTTCGCCATCCGCTCCGGCCCGCTTGCCGCTGTTGGGGCCGACCACGCCGGCCTCAAGCGCTTCGAGCAGCATCAGGTATTCCTTGACGGAAACCGGCAGCTTGGCCGAGCGCAGGGTGTAGAAGAAATCAATCAGCATGGCAGTCTCAATGACGTGGCTTGTCGAGCAGGTAGAGCAGTTGCGCCTTGACCTCGGGCCATTCACCGGAGCGCAGGCTGTACATGACGGTATCGCGGATCGTGCCGTCGCGCCGCAGTGCATGGCCGCGTATCACGCCGTCCTGGCGTGCGCCCAGCCGCTCGATGGCACGTTGCGACGCAAAATTGAAGTTGTCGGTGCGCCAGCCCACCACATGGCAACCCAGGCTTTCAAAGGCATGCGTCATCATCAGCAGCTTGCAGGTCGTGTTGACGTGGCTGCGCTGCACGCTTTTGGCGTACCAGGTGTAGCCAATCTCGACGCGTTTGACGGCCGGCAGGATGTCGTGAAAGCTGCTGCTGCCCAGCACCGTGCCGCTGTCCAGGTCGCGCACGGCAAAGGCAAAGCGGTGGCCTTCCTGGCGCGCCTTCAGCGCCGCCTCAATATAGGCGCGGGTCTGCTCGGGCTCGGGAACGGAGGTGACGCGCAGCGTCCAGAGTTCTCCGTCAGCGGCGGCGGCGCGCAGCCCGGGCTCATGCTCAAGCGCCAGCGGGACAAGCTCCAGCCCTCTTGCGCAAAGGGTGATGGGTGCAACAAAAGTCATGGCTTGTTATCTTCCTGGTTTGCCCTGGCGAGACGCCAGCGCCGCGCCAGTTGCAGCCCAAGGCCGCCGCCCAGACCGACCAGCACAATGCCGCCCAGCGCACTGTTGCCATAGCCAGCCGCAAAAACGTCCAGGTCCAGCAGCCGTCCCAGCCAGAAGCCGAGCAGCGCGCCACCGAGAAAGCCGATGGCGTCCGACAGTCCTTCAACCAATAATGATTTCTGGCTCATGATGCTGGTCCGGTGCTTCAGCGATTATTGCGCTGCATGAACACCAGTTTTTCAAACAGGGTCACGTCCTGTTCGTTCTTGAGCAGGGCACCGACCAGCGGCGGAACGGCGACTTTCTGGTCACTGCTTTGCAGCGCTTCCAGCGGAATGTCTTCCGCGACCAGCAGCTTGAGCCAGTCGAGCAGTTCGCTGGTGGAGGGTTTCTTTTTCAGGCCCGGCAGATTGCGCACGTCGTAAAACGTTTTCATGGCCGCGGCCAGCAGTTCTTTCTTGAGCGCCGGAAAGTGCACATCCACGATTTGCTTCATGGTGTCAGCGTCGGGAAACTTGATGTAGTGGAAAAAGCAGCGGCGCAAAAAGGCGTCGGGCAATTCCTTTTCGTTGTTCGATGTGATGAACACCAGCGGCCGGTGGCGGGCGCGAATCAGTTCACGCGTTTCATAGCAGTAAAACTCCATGCGGTCGATTTCACGCAGCAGGTCGTTGGGGAACTCGATGTCGGCCTTGTCGATTTCATCAATCAGGAGCGCGACCGGCTCATCCGCGGTAAAGGCCTGCCACAGCACGCCCTTGAGGATGTAGTTGTGGATGTCCTTGACCTTTTCGTCACCGAGTTGTGAGTCACGCAGGCGCGAGACGGCGTCGTATTCGTACAGGCCCTGCTGCGCCTTGGTGGTTGATTTGATGTGCCACTGCAGCAGCGGAAGGCTCAGGGCCTGCGCCACTTCCTCGGCGAGCATGGTTTTGCCCGTGCCTGGCTCGCCCTTGACGAGCAGCGGCCTTTTCAGCGTTGAAGCAGCATTGACCGCAAGCATCAGGTCCGGTGTGGCGACGTAGTTCTGTGATCCCTGGAATTTCATGTTTGGCGCTTGGGTATAAGAGGGGAGTTGCGAACTCCAGCGGGGATTATTGGCAGGCGGCCCGTGAGTCTGGCGGCGCAGATATAATCCGCTGTTGTTTTACCTGATGAATTTTCACCTGATTGTGCGCGAAAAATGAATAAGCTGTTCACGACGATATTCGCTGTAGTTGTCTCTTGCGTGACGGCCTCCAGCCTTGCTCAGGACCTCAAGGGCGACGCCAAAGCGGGCGCCAGCAAAAATTCCATGTGCATTGGCTGCCATGGCATCAAGGGTTACCAGTCCTCATTTCCCGAGGTGTACAAGGTGCCCATGATTTCGGGCCAGAACGCCGCCTACATTTCGGCCGCGCTGCACGAATACAAGAAGGGCGAACGCAAACACCCGACCATGCGCGGTATTGCGGACTCGCTGACTGACCAGGATATTGCTGACCTGGCCGCCTACTACAGCGCGCACGGCGTGGTGGCGGGGGCCGAGCTCCCGGCCAAGCCGGTCAAGGAACCAAGCGCGGAAGTTCAGGCCCTGCTGAACAAGGCCAACTGTGCCTCCTGCCACGGCGCCAATTTCAGCAAGCCGATCGACCCTTCCTATCCGAAGATCGCTGGCCAGCACGCTGACTACCTGTTCGTGGCGCTCAAGTCATACAAGGTCGCGAACAACGCCACGGTTGGCCGTGGCAACGCCATCATGGGTGGCATGGTCAAGCAGTACAGCAACGCCGAGCTCAAGCTGCTGGCGGGCTATCTGTCGTCGGTGCAGGGTGAACTCAAGGTCGTTCCCGAGAGCCGCTTTCGCTAAAAAAATCGCCCCCACGCTGGTCACGGCGTGTACGGCGCTGCCCCCCGAGGGGGCTAATTTTCCTGGGGGCGGCCCGGCAGAAAATTGGCTCACCCGGTTGCGTAAAAAAAGCCGCTGTGTCAGCGGCTTTTTTCATGGCTGCGGCGGACCGCTTGCAGCGCGAATTGACTCAATCGCGCGTGGCGCGTCGCTGAACGCAATCGATATACGCATCGCCATCGGGCGGCCGGCCTGAGCGCTGGCTTTCCCAAACCATCTGGCCCAGGCAGTCCATGGCCTCATGATGCGCATCATGGAGTGAGTCGCGCCTGGCCGTCAGCAACTCGACCGCCTGGCGAATGCCGCGTGGCTGGTCAATCGAGCATTGCTCGCTGATGGACAAATGCATGGACAGGTGCAGGAAAGGGTTGGTGTTGCCGCTCTCCACGTCGTATTGCTTTTCAAGCGCAGCGTCTGCATCTATGAAGTCCGCATGGTATTCGGGGTGCTCGTCCAGCCACTGGCTTGCTATTGTTTCAATAGCTTCCAATGGCGCACCTGTGCGGGCTTTGGCAAAGACTGAGCAGAAGAAGCGGCGAACATCGGCTTGTGAGGGGCTGAACATGGCAAGAGCGTATCACGCGTTTCCTGCCGCTGCTATCGGGACGATTTTTCGGCCTCTTTCTCTTCGGTGGGCCCGGCTGCGTCCTATATACAGGTGGGAGGCGCGCCGCTACATTACCCTCAGGGTGGCGCAGTTCCGGGGCGTGGCCGTCCATTTTTTTAACAAGCCCGGTGAGGAGGTTTCAATGAATGCAGTGCGTATCGCCGGAATAGTTCTGATCGTCGGTGGTCTGGTCGGGTTTTTCACCGGGGGATTCAGTTTTACCAAGGACACCACAGCCGCGAAAATCGGGCCTATCGAGTTGACGGTCAAGGAGAAGGAATCGGTCAACATCCCCCAGTGGCTCAGCCTGGGGGCCGTTGCACTGGGCGCGATTGTGCTGGTTGCAGGTTCCAGGAAATCCTGAGTCATCCGATTTCTAAAAAAGCATTGCGGGTTTCCTCGATGCCAAGCCGCGCTAGCTCCCCTGAATGCTCAACATGCGCGAAATGGTCTGTGCGGCGGCAAGCAGTGGTGAGAGCATGGTTTCCCGCATGACCTTGGCGCTGCTGCGGTTGGCCTGGCCACTGATGTTAAGCGCAGCCACCGTCTTTCCAGCCCGGTCCGTCACGGGCACGGCCATCGATATCAGTCCTTCCTCCAGTTCCTGGTCGACCTGAGCCCAGCCTTGCTGGCGCACTTGCGCAATTCTGGCGGCGAGTTCCTCCAGCCCGGTCACCGTGAACCGGGTACGCGCCTGGCGATCCGATGTTTCGAGAAGGTGCATGAGTTCGGCCTCTGGCAGGGCCGACAGCAGCATCCGGCCCATTGACGTGCAGTAGGCGGGCAGCCGGGAGCCCACGCCCAGGGTAATGCTCATGATCTTGTGGGTCGGCACGCGCAGCACATAGACGATGTCTGTGCCGTCGAGCACCGCGGCCGAACACGACTCCCTGACCTGGCCGACCAGCGTCTGCATGACCGGTTCCGCCAGGTTCCAGATCGGTAGCGAAGACAGGTAGGCGAAGCCCAGGTCGAGCATGCGCGGGGTCAAGCTGAACAGCTTGCCATCGCTTTGCACATAACCCAGCGTCTGCAGCGTCAACAAGATGCGTCGCGCGCCCGCGCGCGTTAGGCCGGTGCGCTCGGCCACCTCGGTGATGGTTTGACGTGGCGCCTGGCGGCTGAAGGAACGGATCACCTCCAGTCCGCGCGCAAAGGACTGCACGTAGTTGTCGCCGGGAGCCGGGCCAGGGCGCGCCGCTGCCAGAGACGTGAGCTGGCTGGGTGATTCGGTCTTGCTGCTTGCCATGGTGAAAAAAATCTCCTAGAATTCATTATACGAACAATTGTTCTAATTGCGAACAAATTTAATGCCGGGAAGTTACGTCTTGCAGACTTTGTTCTGGTGTTGCCCTCACCCCCTTTGCCCCACACGGAGATTGCCCAATGATCAACAAAATTGCCCTGTCCATTGCCGATGCGCTGGCCGATGTGAAAGATGGCTCCACCGTGCTGATAGGCGGCTTCGGCACGGCGGGTATCCCCAATGAGCTGATTGACGGCCTGATAGCGCAAGGCGCCAGAGACCTCACGGTTGTCAACAACAATGCAGGCAATGCCGAGGCCGGCTTGGCGGCTTTGCTGAAAGCCGGGCGGGTACGCAAGATCATCTGCAGTTTCCCCCGTCAGGCTGACAGCCAGGTGTTTGACGCGCTGTACCGCAGTGGAAAACTTGAGCTTGAACTGGTGCCGCAAGGCAATCTGGCAGAGCGGATTCGCGCCGCTGGCGCGGGGATTGGTGCTTTCTTCACGCCCACGGGTTATGGCACGGAGCTCGCCCTGAACGCAGATGGAAGCGCCAAGGAAACCCGCGAGATTGGTGGCAAGCAGTACGTGCTCGAGATGCCGATTTACGGCGACGTTGCGCTGATCAAGGCTGAAAAGGGCGACCGCTGGGGCAACCTGACCTACCGGATGGCGGCACGCAACTTCGGCCCGGTGATGGCCACCGCCGCGAAGAAAACCGTGGCCGCCGTCCATGACATCGTTGAGCTTGGCGATTTGGATCCGGAAAACATCGTGACGCCGGGCATCTTTGTCCATCAGGTGGTGAAAATTGAACGCGTGGCGACCCAGGCTGGCGGTTTCAAAAAAGCGGCCTGACATGAAACCGCCCCCAACGCTTGGCGCTTCGCATACTGCGCTGCCCCCGAGGGGGCCATTGCTTGTTCGGGGCGGCCCTTCGCGGCACGTGTTTCCACCCTCAATTCATTCGCGGGAGTCCTGATATGACCTATCAAAAACGCAGCAAAGACCAGCTTGCAGCCCGCGTGGCGCAGGATATTTTCGACGGCGCGACCGTCAACCTCGGCATCGGCATGCCGACGCTGATCGCCAACCATATTCCCGCCGGCCGAGAGGTCGTCCTGCACAGCGAAAACGGCATTCTCGGCATGGGGCCCGCACCGGCCGAGGGCCAGGAAGACTACGACCTCATCAACGCCGGCAAGCAACCGGTAAGCCTGCTCAAGGGCGGCGCCTTCTTTCACCATGCCGACAGCTTCGCGATGATGCGCGGCGGTCATCTCGATATCTGCGTTCTTGGTGCTTTCCAGGTCTCTGCGACCGGCGACCTGGCCAACTGGAGCACCGGTGAGGCCGGCGCCATTCCGGCCGTTGGCGGTGCCATGGACCTGGCGATTGGCGCCAGGCAGACCTGGGTAATGATGGACCTGCTGACCAAAAAAGGCGACAGCAAGGTGGTCGCGAAATGCACTTATCCCCTGACCGGCATTGCCTGTGTCAAGCGTATCTACTCGGACCTGGCGACGCTGGCCTGCACACCCCAGGGTCTCAGGCTCATCGACAAGGTCGAGGGGCTGGAGCACGCCGAGCTGGAAAAATTGCTGGGCCTGCCGATTGCGACCTGAAGCACGTCCCCAGCCCGTTTCATCCCTTTCAGAAGACTCTCATGACCACTTCTCAAGCATTTATATGTGACGCCATCCGCACCCCCTTCGGCCGCTATGGCGGCGCCCTGAGCAGCGTGCGCACCGACGACCTGGGCGCGATTCCCATCAGGGCCTTGATGGCGCGCAATCCAAATGTGGACTGGGCCGCCGTCACCGACGTGATCTACGGCTGCGCCAACCAGGCGGGCGAAGACAATCGCAACGTCGCACGCATGTCCGCCCTGCTGGCCGGGCTGCCGCTGGAAGTGCCCGGTGGCACGGTCAACCGCCTGTGCGGCTCCGGCTTGGACGCAGTGGGAACCGCGGCGCGTGCCATCAAGGCCGGCGAAGCCGGCTTGATGATTGCCGGCGGCGTTGAAAGCATGAGCCGCGCGCCCTTCGTGATGCCCAAGGCTGAAAGCGCTTTCAGCCGCAACAACGCCGTGTACGACACCACCATAGGCTGGCGCTTTGTGAATAGGCTGATGAAGGCCCAGTACGGCGTGGACTCCATGCCCGAAACCGCCGAAAACGTCGCCACCGACTTCAAGATCGAGCGCGAAGCCCAGGATCGCATGGCGCTGGCCAGTCAGCTGAAGGCCGTGGCCGCGCAAAAGGCCGGCCACCTGGCACGCGAAATCGTTGGCGTGACGATTCCCCAGAAAAAAGGCGATGCCATCGTGGTCGACAAGGATGAACACCCGCGCGAAACCAGTCTCGAAGCGCTGGCTAGGCTCAAGGGCGTGGTGCGCCCCGACGGCACTGTCACGGCTGGCAATGCCAGCGGTGTAAACGACGGCGCCTGCGCCTTGCTGCTGGCCGACGAAGTCAGCGCTGCCCAGTATGGTTTGATGCCGCGCGCCCGCGTGGTCGGCATGGCCACCGCCGGCGTGGCGCCGCGCATCATGGGCTTTGGCCCCACGCCCGCCACGCTCAAGGTGCTGGCGCAAACCGGCATCACGCTGGAGCAGCTTGATGTCATCGAACTCAACGAGGCCTTTGCCGCCCAAGGCCTGGCCGTGCTGCGCGCGCTGGGCCTGCAGGACGACGACGCCCGTGTCAACGCCTGGGGCGGCGCCATTGCGCTCGGCCATCCGCTGGGTGCCAGCGGTGCGCGCCTGGCCACTACCGCAGTCAACCGCCTGCATGCCACCGGCGGCCGCTACGCCCTGTGCACCATGTGCATCGGCGTGGGTCAGGGGATCGCCTTGATTTTGGAGCGTGTCTGAACGCCCGCTGATGTGGCCGGGTGCTGCCGGATATGGCCCCGTCGCACCGCCGCCATGACTCGGCGAAGAGTCGCCCCGTGACGTCCGCCCAGGCCCCGCCCCATGAGGCTGCCCGGAAAGACATCGCGCCGCGCCAGGGCTTGGCCCCAGCAAAAGCGGGTTCGACGCCGGCTTCGGCTCGCTGGCTGTGCCAGTGATGGCGTTGGCCGCTTTCCGTAAGGACTTAGACCTCCTGAAGTTTTTCGTTCCATTTGGTTTGGTGGCACGGTACCGGCACCCCTGCGCCCAGGGGACGTTTTTCTGGCAAATGCAGCCCTGGCGGCGTGACTTACTGCCGGTTTTTGCTGCTATTTTTTCGATTTGATGTTCAGCGGAGGCGATTGAATGTAAAGACACTTTTCAAACACTGTGCCGGGCTGCTATAAGCTTGAATGGGTTTGTATTTGTTTTTTTAGTTTCAAAACGTATCAGGATATTCTTTTGCTTCCTTTCCACCGGTCGTCGCAGGCATACCAAATCCCATGAGTCTCAAGAAGCTGGGTCGCTACGATCTGGTCCGCGTGCTTGGCAAGGGCGCGATGGGCCTGGTGTATGAGGGGCGCGACCCCAATCTTGAGCGGCGCGTCGCGATCAAAACGATCAGGGTTGAAAACCTGTCGGAACAGGCTGCCGCCGATTACGAGCATCGATTCCGCGTCGAAGCCCGGTCCGCTGCCCGTTTGCAGCACCCCAGCATTGTCAGCGTGTATGACTCGGACCGCGACGGCGACATTGCTTTCCTGGTCATGGAGTTCATTCAGGGCGACGATCTCAAGCATCACCTTGACCAGGGGACCCGCTACAGCCTCGCGCGGTCGGTGGAGATCATGGATGAGCTGCTGTCCGCACTTGACTACGCGCATCGGCAAGGCATCGTGCACCGCGACATCAAGCCCGCCAACCTGCTGATCGCGGCCGCTGGCCGCGTCAAGCTCACCGATTTCGGCGTTGCGCGCATGCAAGACTCGGATGATGCCACCCGCACGCAAGGCACCATGGTGGGCACGCTCAAGTACATGTCGCCCGAGCAGGTGCAGGGCCGGCCGGTCGATGCGCGGGCCGACCTGTTCGCCGCCGGCATCGTGCTTTACCAGTTGCTGACCGGCAGACGGCCGTTTGACGGTGACTCCGACTTTGCCGTCATTCAGCAGGTGGTTGGCCACAGCCCGGCGGCGCCCTCGTCGATCAACCCGGCGCTGCCGGTCGCCATGGATGCCGTGGTGGCCATGGCCCTTGCAAAGTCGCGCGACCAGCGCTTTGCATCCGCGCAGGCTTTTGCCGCGGCGTTGCAGGCGGCCAGCCGTGAAGCCGTCGACGCTACCCTTGTTCCGTCGGCCAGCCCGCCCCCCAAGGGCAGCCATGCCGCCCGGACCGGCACCCTGGAGCCTGGCGAGGCGCCGGCGGGACTGCAGTCTGACATCAGCCTGAGCTTGTCCGCCGTGACGCAGGAAGTGGAGCTTGTTTACTGGAAAGACATCAGGGAGTCCTCGGACATCGAGGACATTCAGGGCTTTCTGGCCAAATTTCCCGCCGGGATCTATGCCGATCTGGCGCTGCGCCGCCTGCGAAAGCTGGGCGTGCAGACGGACGGGGATTGCAGCGAAGCGTCCCGGCCCGGTACCGCCACCCGTTTCATGCCCCAACACGCCAGCCAGGCTGACAAGACGGTCTATGCGGCCCGACACGGCGAATCGATCGCTGAGGTTGCCGATCCCGCCAGTTCGCCCGGCAGTCTGCAAGGATTTGAAGAGACGATCGTGCTCAGGCCCGTCAAAGCGCCCGCAGCGGCGACCGGCAATCTGGTCAATGCGGCCCCAGCAGGCTCAGCGGCGTCGATGCTGAAGCCCGAATCACCCGCGACGGTCGGTCTGGACCTGCCGGCAAAGGCCGCGGAACGCGACGCGTCAACCGGCCAGGCCCAGCGTACCGCGTCCGCCCGCCGCGGCAGCAGAACCAGCCTTTGGGCACTGCTTGGCGTGGCCGTTCTCACCGCCTTCGGGCTGGGCGCGAAAATCCTGTGGCCATCGGCCGAGGCGCCGCTCCCGCAGGCGGCGGCCTTGTCAGACCGCGAAGAAATTCTTCCGGGAGGGCTGTCAGCCGGCGCGGCCGGGGCGGCTCCGGGGATTCGGGCGGCGACCGCGATACCACTTGTGGCGGCCTCAGCGGTCACCCGGCCGGCGGTGATCGCACCCGCAGAAGCTGTGAAGCCAGCCGGCGAGAAAAGGCCTGCGAGCGAGAAAAAGGCGGTAGCCAAACCCGTCCCTGTTTCCGTCCCCGTGCCGGGACACACTGGCGTTGGCGTGGTGGCGAGGGCACCAGCCGAACCCGCCGCCGCGCCGCATGCCTCGGCCGTCAATCCGGCGCAGTCCTGCGAGGACCGGGTGTTGCTCGGCTTTCAGATGTGCATGGCGGCGCAATGCAGAAAACCCGCTTTTGCGGGCCACCCGCTGTGCCTGGAGCGCCGGGCCATGGAGCAGCGAAGACGCGAAGCCCAGCAGATTCGCTAGGCGCCGCCATGGGGTATGTGCGGGCGAGGGTAGCTGCGTGCGCCAACGCCGCCTGATGATTTCGGGCTGTGCTTGTTGGCCCGGTTCCGATCTTTGTTGCTATAAATAAGATAGCAAAAAGTGACCGTTAAACAGGGGCTTGGACGCTATTTTGCTTGAAAATCAGTCTCGCGATCACCGCTGGCTTGCTTGGCCTGCTGTTCGCGCTCCTGCGCCATCTGGGCCTCCAGCTGCATGCGCCCCTGCTTGGCGACGGCGATGAATTTCTCGCGGTTGTTGCGGTGCGGGTACATTTTTTCGAACAGGTCCAGGTTGTGCTGGCGAAAGCGTTCGGCTGCCTGGCTGGCGGACTCGGGCGACTGGCCGAGCAGCTCAAGCACGGTGCGGGCGCTGCGCAGGCTGGACTCGAACAGCTCGCGCTCGACCCGTGTCACGCCACGGTCGCGCAGCGCGTTCCAGTGCGGCACGTCGCGTGCCCGCGCCACGATGTGCAGCTGTGGAAAATTTTCCTTCACCATGTCGACGATTTTCAGCGACTGCCCCACATCGTCCACCGACAGCACCAGGATTTTGGCCTGGGCGGCGCCAGCGGTGCGCAGCAGGTCAAGCCGGGTGGCGTCACCGTAAAAAACCCGGTAACCAAAGGCGCGCACCGTTTCAATCATCTCGGCGTCGTGATCCAGCACGGTGGCTGAAATGCCTTGCGCCAGCAGCATGCGCCCGACGATCTGGCCGTAGCGGCCGAAACCGGCAATGATGATGGGCGCCTGTTGCGGCTCGGAGATTTCCTTCATCGAGGTCTTCTTGCCCTGCGCATAGCGCGGCAGCAGCAGCTTGTCGATGGCCAGCAGCAAGAGCGGGCTGATGAGCATGGACAGCGCCACCGCGCCAATCAGCAGTGACGCTGTTTCGGAAGAAAACACCTCGGCACCGGCGGCCGCCTGGAACACCACAAAGGCAAATTCACCGCCTTGCGCCAGCAGCAGCACAAAAACGGGCCGTTCCTGGTAGGGGATATTCATGAGGCGGGCCAGCCCATAGAGTGCAAGCAGTTTGAGGCCCATAAAACCTGCCACGATGGCGGCCATCAGGCCGGGAAATTTCCACAACACGCCAAAATCGATGCTCATGCCCACGGCAATGAAAAACAGGCCCAGCAGCAAGGCCTTGAAGGGTTCGATGTCGGTCTCCAGCTCGCGGCGGTACTCGCTTTCTGCCAGCAGCACGCCCGCCAGAAACGCGCCCAGCGCCATGGAAAGCCCGACCAGTTGCATCAGCGTGGCGATGCCGACCACCAGCAGCAAGGAGGCCGCGGTGAATATCTCGGGTGTGCCGCTGTTGGCGATCCAGCGCAGCACAGGACGCAGCAGCAGCCGGCCGCCCAGGATGATGCCGCCTATCACTGCTACGATTTTGAGAGCTTCCAAGGACCGGCTTGGCTGGACTACAGCCGTATTTCCTTCGCCCAATGCGCCCAGAAGCGGGAGCAGCGCCAAAATCGGGATGGCGGCAACGTCCTGAAGCAGCAGGATCGAGAACCCTGCCTGACCACTGGAGGTGTGCATCAGGTTGCGCTCGCCCATGACCTGAAGGCAAATGGCGGTGGACGACAAGCCCAGACCCAGGCCGGCAACCAGGGCGCTAGGCCATGCCACGCCAAACGCCATGGCCACGCCGGTGAGCAGCGCCGCGCAGCTGAGCATTTGCGCGCTGCCCCAGCCAAAGATGGGCCGGCGCAGATTCCACAGGCGCTCCGGCTGGAGTTCCAGGCCAATCAGGAACAGCATCAAGACCACGCCAAACTCGGCGAAATGAAGAATGTCCTGCACGTTCGTCACCAGTCCCAGCCCCCAGGGCCCTATGGCAATGCCAGCCCCGAGGTAGCCGATGATGGAACCGAGGCCGAGTTTTTTTGCGAGCGGCACGGCAACCACGGCCGCCGCGAGGTAGATGAAACTGTTGATGAGCCAGGCGGGTGCGTGAGTCACTGGAGGGCCCGCGCGGGATGGTTGACGGCTGTTGTCGCTGTGTTCATGCCCTTACGATAGCGGAAAAGCAGGGCAAGACTGCCGCCGCCGGGGAGGTTTCGATGCCCGCAGGCGGCTGTCGCCGGTTCGACAAGCGAGATCGTTGCTCCGTCGGCGTCGCGCTACAGTCGGTCGATGAAAACCTTTCAAACCCTGTCAGAACTGGCGGCCTGTGTTGGCCAGGAGGTCGCCGTCAGCGACTGGATCACCATCACGCAGCAGCAGGTCAAGCTGTTCGCCGAAGCCACGGGCGACCACCAGTGGATTCACGTGGATACTGAAAAAGCCGCAGCCGGACCGTTTGGCGGGACGATCGCGCACGGCTTCCTCACGTTGTCGCTGCTGCCGAAGTTTTTTGACTCCTCGTTCGAGATCATCGACTCCCGCATGGGCGTGAACTACGGCCTGAACAAGGTTCGGTTCATGGCACCTGTGCCCGTGGGCAGCCGTTTGCGCGCCCGCATGAAGCTGCTGGCCGCCGAGCCTGTCGACAAGGCCGGCGTGCAGATGACCTGGGAGGTGACGGTGGAGCGCGAAGGCGCGGCCAAGCCGGTGTGCGTGGCTGAATCGCTGGTGCGCCACTACCCCTGAGCGGATTTCTGGCGCGCCTCAGCCCGGCGCTGCGTCGAAGCCGTTCTGCCGCCAGGCCTCGAAGACCGCCACCGCAACGGTGTTGGACAGGTTGAGGCTGCGCTGGCCCGGCCGCATCGGTACCCTGAGCCGCTGAGCGGGTGGAAATGATTCGCGCACCTGCGGCGAGAGCCCCTTGGTTTCAGAACCGAACACCAGCCAGTCGCCGGGCAGGAAACGCGCGTCATACAGGCTGCCGGCGCCTTGCGTCGTCATGGCAAAGAGCCGGTCTGGCGGGGGATTCTGGCTTTCCAGCAAGGCCTGCCAGCTGGCGTGTTTCAGAAGCTGGGCGTATTCGTGATAGTCAAGTCCGGCGCGCCGCATGTGCTTGTCATCCATGGAAAAGCCCAGCGGCTCCACCAGGTGCAAACGACAGCCGGTATTGGCCGCCAGGCGGATGACATTGCCGGTATTGGGCGGAATTTCGGGTTCGACAAGAACGATATTGAACATCGCTGGATTGTCGCCCCGGGGCACATCCATGGGGTCATCCGTGCAAAGGCAGCGGAGCGAGCGGCCGCCGCAGCGCATGACGTGAGGTGGCGTGGGGGCTCAGGGCCGCCAGCGCCGGGCCGCCCCAAGCAAGGCCAGCCCCCTCGGGGGGCAGCGACCACACGCAGTGGGGAGCGTGGGGGCTATTGGGTTCTGGCCAGAACCACGGCGGTGACATGGGCAGCTCCGCCATCTCGCAAGGCCTGCGCCGCCGCAAACATCGAGGCACCGCTGGTCATCACGTCGTCGACCAGCAGCACGCGGCGCCCCTCGATGGCGGCCGCGCGCAGCGGCTCAAGCTGGAAAGCGCCACGTACGTTGGCCAGCCTGGCTTCGCGACTGAGCTGGCTTTGCGGGCGGGTGTCCATGACACGCAGCAGCAGCCCGGCATCTGCCTGGGCCAGCGTCTGCGATTGCCGGGTCAGGGCGCAGGCCAGCTCCCAGGCCTGGTTGAATCCGCGTGTCTGCAAACGCCTGGCCGATAGCGGCATGGGAATGACCCAGTCACGTTCATCCATATCCGCAAAGGCCGGCCGTACGCCGGGTGCCTGCAGAAGAAGCTCGGCAAAAAAACCGGCCCAGGCGGGCTGTTCGCCAAACTTGTAATGGGCAATCAGGGTGGACCACGGATAGGCATAGGCAACCGCCGCGAGCGCCCTGTCCAGCGGGGGGCGCTGCCGCACGCAACTGGCGCAAATGGTCGGGCCCGTTCTCAGGCCCATGGACAGATCCGTGGCCAGGGCCAAGGCGCAGGCGCTGCAACGCGTTGGCGCGGCCGAAAAACGACTCACACACGCCTGGCAAACCTGACGCGAAGGCCAGCTGTGGCAGACGGCGCACTGGCTTGCCAAGCCTGAAAGCCAGGGTCTGAATCGTGTGGACTTAAGCCGGCCGTGAAGCAGTTGGGTGAGCACGATGTCAATATACTCGCCTACCCCTGCCGAAAGCCAGCATTCCATGACCTCCACCTCGCGTCCGCCGACGCTCGACCCGCAAGCCGTCAGCCACTGGCAGAAAACGGCACCGCTGAGCTCACCATGGCTTCACGAAGAGGTTGCCAGCCGCATGCAGGACCGGCTGCAATGGATCAAGCTGCAACCCCAAGCGTGGGCGCATTGGGGTGCCTTGCGCGGCGGACTGGCTGCGCATGCGCAATTGGGGAAAAAATACCCTGATTCAGCATGTTTTGTGGCTGAAACCCAGGTGGAACAGCTAAAGTCAGCTATGAAAATAATAGCCAAACCGTGGTGGAATCCCGCGCAATGGCTGGGCGGTGCAACACGCTTTGAAATGCCGCCCCGGGAAAGCGTGGACATGCTGTGGGCGAACATGGCCTTGCATGAGTCGGCCGAGCCGCTGGCCCTGCTGGGCCAATGGCATCAGGCCTTGAGGGTTGGCGGCTTCCTGATGTTCTCCTGCCTTGGCCCTGACACCGCGCGTGAATTGCGGGCGCTTTACGCGCAACTGGGCTGGCCGCCGGCCGGCCATGAACTCACGGACATGCACGACTGGGGCGACATGCTGGTGCAAACCGGATTTGCCGAGCCCGTGATGGACATGGAGCGCATCACGCTCACCTATGAGACGCCAGCGCGCCTGCTGCAGGAGCTTGCCGAGCTGGGGCGCAATTTTCATCCGGCACGCTTTCCGGCGCTGCGCGGGCGGGCCTGGAAGGCGCGACTGGAGCAGGCGCTGGCCGAGCGGCTGACGGGCCCTGACGGCCGCCTGGCCCTCACGTTTGAAGTGATCTACGGCCATGCCCTCAAAGCCGCGCCCAAATTCAAGGTCAGCCCGCTCAGCGCCGTTTCGGTGGCCGACATGCGCAGCATGCTACAGGGCAAGCGCGGGGGCTGAGAGCTTGTGTCTTTGCGGGGCCGAGCGTCCATTTCTGGCCCCGCATCCCTGCGGCAACCGGGCTACAATTAAAAATAGTTTTTCGGGTATTTTCCCCAGCCGCATGCAGGCCTTGCCAGCATTGCCTGCAGTTTTTGAAGGCTTGCCCCGTGTTGCAGCCCCTGCCAGCCTTTCGTTTTGCGACCTTGTCCGCACAGGGTGAGGGGAGCGATCCCGCCGTGCTGTGGCTTTTGAAGCGTCCATGTTCGCTGACACCGGTCCAGCTCGCCTGGTCCTATGTCTACCTGTGCGTGATCTCGCTGGGAGTCGCCGCCTTTTTCTGGTCGCAGGGCGCCATCCTGGTTATGATTTTTGCGTGGGTCGAACTGCTTGCCGTGGGGGCGGCATTCCTGCTTTACTCCCGGCATGCCGGCGATGCCGAAAAAATTCTGCTTCGCGATGGACAGCTTGTCATCGAACTGGAAATGGCGGGGCGAACCGAGCGGGCCGAATTCAACCGCGAATGGGTCCGGGTTGAGCCCAAGGATGGCGATGGTTCGCTGATCGAGGTATCGGGGCAGGGCAGGTCGGTGCGGGTTGGGCGGCATGTGCGGCCTGAATTGCGGCCGGCTCTTGCGCGCGAGATCCGTTTTGCACTGCGTGTTTGCTCATAAAGAGTGAAAAATCATGCCTCATTTTTGAGGGCGTCGGTTTGACCTGCGGCAAACTTTATAATGATGAGTTAATTCGGTCGGTAATTGAAGCAGAAAAAGTAATCACGATGAACCTAAGCAACACCATGAGCAAAATGACAGGGCTTGGCAAGCAGCATGCAGGCGCAATTCTGGTATCTGTGGCCGCCTGGGTCAGTACCGCCGCTTACGCCGTGAATGACTTGCCCGGTGGTCCGGCGGTCAATCAGCTCAATCTGCATCCTGCCGTCACGAAGATCGCCGAAGAGCTTCAATGGCTGCACTGGTTCATGATGGCAATCTGCGTCCTGATTTTTGTGGCGGTTTTTGGGGTCATGTTTTATTCCATCCTGAAGCATCGCAAATCGGTGGGCCACAAGGCCGCCAATTTCCATGAATCCACGGTGGTCGAAATTGCCTGGACTGTCGTCCCCTTCATCATCGTCATTGCCATGGCCCTGCCAGCCACCAAGGTGTTGGTGGCCCAAAAAGACACTACCAGCGCCGACCTCACCATCAAGGCGACTGGCATCCAGTGGAAATGGGGTTACGACTACATCAAGGGCGAAGGCGAGGGCATCGGCTTCGTTTCGACCCTTGACAACGCCCAGCGCGAGATGTCCAACAACGGCGGCCCGAAGGCTGGCGAGGCGCCTGACAACTACCTTCTCAAGGTTGACAACCCGCTGGTGGTTCCCGTCAACAAGAAAATCCGGATCATCACCACGGCCAATGACGTGATTCACGCCTTTGCCGTGCCAGCCTTTGGCATCAAGCAGGATGCAATTCCCGGCTTTGTGCGCGACACCTGGTTTCGTGCCGAAAAAGTAGGTGACTTCTACGGTCAGTGCCAGGAACTGTGTGGCAAGGAGCATGCCTACATGCCGATTCACGTCAAGGTCGTGTCCGCGCAGGACTACAGCGCCTGGGTGGCCGTGAAGGCCAAGGAAGCAGCCGCCAAGGCGGATGATCCGGCCAAGGTCTGGACGCTCGTTGACCTAAAGGCTCGCGGTGAAAAGGTTTACGCCGCCAACTGTGCGGCCTGCCACCAGGCCAATGGCAAGGGTGCCGGTCCCATCAAGCCGCTGGACGGCTCGCCCATCGTGCTGGATGCCGATCATGGCAAGCAGATTCAGACCGTGCTCAATGGCGCGGCCGGCGGTGCCATGCCTTCGTGGAAGGCGCTGAGTGACACCGATATTGCGGCCGTCATCACCTACAGCAAAAATAGTTGGACCAATCAGACTGGTCAGATTGTTCAGCCAGCCGAAGTACAGGCTGGCCGAAGCAAGGCCATTTAAATCAGCCATTCCAGACCGCCGGCCCAATCCCCGTCGTCCGCCCCAGACAAAGCTATAGGCACAAGCCACCAAAGGAAGCCAAGATGAGTGCAGTTTTAGACCATCACGATCACGCGCATGATGCCCACGATCACCATGCCCCGACCGGCTGGCGTCGCTGGGTATTTGCGACCAACCATAAAGACATTGGCACGCTCTACCTGCTCTTCAGCTTCACCATGTTCATAGTGGGCGGAATAATGGCGTTGTTGATCCGTGCCGAGCTGTTCCAGCCCGGATTGCAACTGGTCAACCCTGAATTGTTTAATCAACTCACCACCATGCACGGGTTGATCATGGTTTTCGGCGCCATCATGCCGGCGTTTGTGGGCTTCGCGAACTGGATGATCCCGCTGCAGATTGGCGCATCGGACATGGCATTTGCGCGCATGAACAACTTCAGCTTCTGGCTGATGATTCCTGCCGCCCTGATGCTCACCACCTCCTTCCTGCTCCCCGGAGGGGCGATGGCCGGTGGCTGGACGATGTATGCGCCTCTGTCCCTGCAGATGGGCCCGTCCATGGATGCCGGCATTTTTGCCATTCACCTTTTGGGCGCCTCGTCCATCATGGGGTCCATCAATATCATCGTGACGATCCTGAACATGCGCGCACCGGGCATGACACTCATGAAAATGCCGATGTTCTGCTGGACCTGGCTGATCACGGCTTATCTGCTGATTGCCGTCATGCCCGTTCTGGCAGGCGCCATCACCATGACCCTGACCGACCGTCACTTCGGAACCAGCTTTTTCAATCCTGGCGGTGGCGGTGACCCTGTCATGTTCCAGCATATTTTCTGGTTTTTTGGCCATCCCGAGGTCTACATCATGATCTTGCCGGCCTTCGGCATCATCAGTCAAATCATTCCCGCGTTTTCGCGCAAACGCCTGTTTGGCTATGCATCGATGGTTTATGCCACAGGCTCGATTGCGATTCTGAGCTTCGTGGTGTGGGCGCACCACATGTTCACCACCGGCATGCCTGTGACGGGCCAGTTGTTCTTCATGTACTCGACGATGTTGATTGCCGTGCCGACAGGCGTGAAGGTATTCAACTGGATTGCAACCATGTGGCGGGGCTCGATGACATTCGAGACACCGATGCTGTTTGCTGTGGGCTTCATTTTTGTGTTCACGATTGGCGGCCTGACGGGCGTGATTCTGGCTATCGCACCGATTGACATCCAGCTTCAGGACACCTATTACGTCGTGGCGCACTTCCACTATGTGCTGGTTGCCGGCTCGCTCTACGCGATGTTTGCCGGGTATTACTACTGGTCGCCCAAGTGGACCGGCGTGATGTACAACGAAACGCGGGGCAAGATCCATTTCTGGTGGTCGCTTATTTCCTTTAACGTGACCTTCTTCCCGATGCACTTCCTTGGCCTGGCTGGCATGCCGCGTCGCTACGCCGACTATCCAATGCAGTTCGCCGATTTCAATGCGGTGGCCAGCGTGGGCGCCTTCTTCTTTGGTTTTGCCCAGGTTTATTTCTTCTTCTTCGTCGTGCTGCCAACGATGCGCGGCAAGGGCGAGCGCGCCAAGCAAAACCCATGGGTTGATGAAACCGGCAAGGGCGCGGAGGGTCTGGAGTGGCAAGTTCCTTCGCCAGCGCCTTTCCATACCTTCGAAACACCGCCCAGGCTTGATGCAACGGCAACCCGAATCATTGCTTAAGTGAAACGCCAGCAACATGACACCCGAACAAAGAAAGAACAACCTGCGCCTGGCCTTGATCCTCGCATCGGTCGCCGTTGTGTTTTTTGCCGGTTTTGTGGCAAAAATGGTTTTGATGGGCCACTGAACAGGGTTACCAGTCACCCGAGGGTACCTTTAAGCTGATGCGAATCAAGAGCGAAAACTTCAAGATGGTGGGAAAGCTGGGCGTGATCGTGCTCGGCATGTTCTGCTTCGGCTACGCGCTGGTGCCTATCTACAAGGCGATCTGCGAGATGACCGGGATCAACGTCCTGGCGCTGGGTGACCGGCAGATTCCCGGTGCAACAACTAAGCTGCCCGCGAATACGCAGGTGGACCTGAGCCGCACCATCACGGTGGAATTTGACGCCAACTCGCGTGGGCCCTGGCACTTCAAGCCGGCCGAGAGTTCGCTGCAGGTTCATCCGGGCGAGTTGACGACGGTGATGTACGAATTCCAGAATGTGCAGAACCGCACCATGTCAGCGCAGGCGATTCCCAGCTATGCGCCTGCGCAGGCGGCGGCGCATTTCAACAAACTGGAGTGTTTCTGCTTCAGCCAGTACACCCTGGCTCCTGGCGAGAAGAAGCAGTGGCCGGTCGCATTCGTAATTGACCCAAAGCTGTCCCGGGATGTGAACACGATCACGCTGTCTTACACATTTTTCGAGGTCGGTGGAAAGACGCCAGCGGCGCCTGATGCCGCCAAGGCGGCTGTGCTGGTGCGACCACCTCCAAACCGGCCGGAGGGTGCATGAAAGAGTCAATCAAACCGGCAACACGACCCAAGACGTCCATATTCCGGACTGTCAAGGCGGTGGCCTGGTCATTCGTGGGTTTGCGCGCGCGAGGCGCTTTTGAGGAAGACATCAAGAGCTTGAGCCTTATCCACATCATTGTGGTTGGCCTTCTTGGTATTTTTGTATTTGTGGCGGCCTTGGTGCTGCTGGTGAACTGGGCTGTGGCGACGTAGGCGGCGTGTTCAAAGTAAAAGATCAGTGAAAATTCGAGAGAAAAACAGGAGTCGAGCGATGTCATCAGCAATCCACGGGGCAACCCCTTATTATTTTGTGCCTGGGCCTTCCCGGCATCCCGTCATGGCCGCCATTGGCCTGTTTTTTGTGATTCTCGGTGCCAGTCAATGGATCAATGGCGCTTCGTGGGGCGCCTGGGCTCTGGCCGCAGGCATGCTGATCTGGCTTGGGACGCTCTTTCAGTGGTTTCGCGACTCCATCGCCGAAAGCGAAGGAGGCATGTACGGCCACAAGATCGATTTGTCCTTTCGATGGAGTATGAGCTGGTTCATTTTTTCAGAAGTGATGTTTTTCGGTGCTTTTTTCACGGCGCTGTGGTGGGCGCGTGTGCATTCGGTGCCAGCGCTGGGCAGCCTCGAAAACGCGCTGCTCTGGCCTGACTTCAAGGCGGTCTGGCCGAGCCTGGCTGCAGGCGTGACCGCATCGCCTGCGGACATCGTCGAGCCTTTCACGACCATGACGCCGTTCTGGCTGCCAACCATCAATACCGCGCTGCTGCTCAGTTCGGGCGTCACGCTGACCATTGCCCACCACGCCCTGCGCGAGAACCATCGCGGCCGCACGATTGCCTTCATGTGGTTGACGGTACTGCTGGGCATCACCTTCCTGACGGTTCAGGGCTACGAGTATTTCCACGGCTACACAGAACTTAACCTCAAGCTCAGCTCTGGCGTGTACGGCTCGACTTTCTACCTGCTGACCGGGTTTCACGGCTTTCACGTTTTTGTGGGCATGCTCATGCTGCTTTTCATTACCCTGCGCCTCCAAAAGGGGCATTTCACCGCAGAGAAACACTTTGGTTTCGAAGGCGCTGCCTGGTACTGGCACTTTGTGGACGTGGTGTGGCTCGGTCTCTACATCCTGGTTTACTGGATGTAAGGTGGCTGATGCGGGCCGGAGCCCGCGACGCTTGCCGTTGAGTGTTCAAAAAAAGGCCGCTTGTCGCGGCCTTTTTCAATTATTTCCCATCCGGAATACCGGTTGGCTGTATGTAACCCATCTTCCACGCAATCAGAATGCACACAAACAGCAGCACCGAGAAGCCGACGCGAAACGCCAGCGCGCGCGCCATGTTGCTGGTCTTGCGTTTGCCGTCGGTGCCGTCTTTCATCATGAAAAACAGTGCCGCGCCCAGGCTGGCGAGGATGGCGATGAAAGCAAGGGCTACGAGATAAGTCATGATGAGGATTATCTGTCCATGAGCTCTCCGCTGCGAAGCTTGCGCTTTTGGGTGCTCACGTTCGCCGCCGTGCTTGCCTTCGGCGGGACTTTTTCGCTTGGCCAATGGCAATTGCGCCGTGCCGCGCAGAAGGAATCGGTGCAGGCGGCGATCGATTCAAAGAATGCGTTGCCGGCGCTTGACAGCCAGGCTCTGGCGGCACTGGAAAAAACAAGCAATGAGATGCACCGGCGCGTGATTGTGCAGGGCGTATGGCAGTCGGCGCATACCGTCTACCTTGACAACCGGCCTATGAGCGGCCGCACCGGTTTTTGGGTGCTGACGCCGCTTGCTCTGCAAGGCAGCCATGGGGTGATTCTGGTGCAGCGCGGCTGGATTCCGCGCGACTTCACTGACCGCACGCGCCTGCCCCAAGTGCGGACACCTGCTGGCGTGGTGACGGTGGAAGGGCGCATTGCCCCCCCGCCATCCAAGCTATATGCGTTCAAGGGTGTGGATCTGGGGCCGATCCGGCAGAATCTGGACATCGATGCTTTTCGTCTTGAGGCTGGTTTGCCTTTGCTCAATGCATCCCTTTTGCAACTCGACACGAGCAGCGACGGTTTGCTCCGGGAATGGCCAGCCCCTAACCTCGGCGTGGAAAAGCATTACGGCTATGCCTTCCAGTGGTTTGGCTTGAGCTGCCTGGTGCTGGGCCTGTATGTCTGGTTTCAGCTGCTGCCGCCACTTCGTCGTCGATACCGTCGTCAATCTCGCGCCCAGGGGCGCGACTAACCTATCAAGCACTGTGACAAACGACCACCGCGAATCCTCTTCATACCGCGCCAGCATGCAGGCAAGCCCTGCGGCGCAAGACGCGCCTCTGGGCCTCACGGTTCATGCCTTGCCTGCGGCGGACCAGACGCTTGCCCGACGTGCTGACACCCGCTCCGGCCGCTGGAAGATGCTGGCTGTACTGCTGGTGTGCGCCAGCCCGGTGATTGCGTCTTACTTCACCTACTATGTCATCCGTCCCGAGGGCCGCCGCAATTTTGGCGAGCTGATTAACCCGCAGCGACCGCTGCCGCCCATCGCGACGCAAACCCTCGACGGCCAGGCGGGCCAGCTGACGGCCCTGAAGGACCAGTGGTTGCTTGTGAGTGTTGCGGGGGGCGCCTGCGATACCTTTTGCGAACAGAACCTGTACTTCCAGCGCCAGTTGCGTGAGTCCCTGGGGCGCGAAAAGGAGCGGCTTGACCGCGTCTGGCTCGTCAATGACAACGTTGCGGTGCGTGCCGCCTTGCTGCCCGCTCTTGAATCATCGGCCGTGCTGCGCGTCGCGCCTGCGCCGCTGTCGCAGTGGCTGGAGCCGGCAGCCGGCAAACGCCTGGAGGATCATCTCTACCTGGTCGATCCGATGGGCAATCTGATGATGCGTTTTCCCGCCGACATGGACGCGGCAGCCGCAACCCGGGTCAAGACCGACCTGGACCGCCTGCTGCGCGCCTCCAGCAGCTGGGACAAAGCCGGCCGCTAGCACTTGAGCGCGCGGAATCCATTCGACATGACGACCCCTGACCTTTACAACCTCAGCCCAGCCCTGCGCCTGATGATCATGGGCCTCGCGGTGGCGCTCGGACCGCTGGCGTGGATATGGGCGCGCAACAGAAACGCGCCCATGGCGCAGCGGCTGCAGGTGCTGACGCTGGTCACGCTTTTTCTGACTTTCGATCTGGTGATTTTTGGTGCATTCACGCGGCTGACGGATTCGGGGCTCGGCTGCCCTGACTGGCCGGGCTGTTATGGCAGCGCCAGCCCGGTCGGGGCGCAGTTGCATATCGAGGCGGCACAAACTGCCATGCCTACAGGCCCCGTCACGCATTCCAAGGCCTGGATTGAAATGATTCACCGCTACCTGGCAACCGGCGTGGGCGTGCTGATTCTGACCTTGACCATCCTGACGTGGCTGGCTCGCCGCGACGAAAAGCGCGGCCTGCCAGGCAGGGGCGGCACCGGCACCGTTATCTCGCCCTGGTGGCCCACCGCCACGCTGGCATGGGTGTGCCTGCAGGGCGCTTTCGGCGCACTGACCGTGACCATGAAACTGTTCCCCGCGATCGTCACGCTGCACCTGCTTGGCGGCTTGGTGCTGCTCGCCTTGTTGCGGGCACAGTCAGCCCAGCACGGTCAGGCGCGGCAAGCACTGCAGCGCGCCGCCCTGAGCCCTGGCCTGCGGCGTTTTGTGATGGCCGCGTTTGCCTTGCTCTGGCTGCAGATTGCCCTGGGGGGATGGGTCAGCACCAATTACGCCGTGCTGGCCTGCACGGATTTTCCGGCCTGCCAGAATTCGTTCTGGCCCGCGATGGATTTCCGGCAGGGCTTCACACTCTGGCGCGAGCTCGGCGCTGGTCACGACGGCGCCAACATCAGCTTTCAGGCGCTGACCGCCATTCACTACGTCCATCGGCTTGGCGCCTACGCCGTGTTTGTCGTCCTGCTGGCACTGTCGTTCCGCCTGAGCCGTCAGCCCGGGTTGCGCACCCAGGCGCGCTGGCTTGCGGGCCTGACGCTGATGCAGGCTGCCACAGGCCTGAGCAATGTGGTACTGGGCTGGCCGCTGGTCGCTGCGGTCGCGCACACGGGCGGCGCTGCTGCGCTGGTGCTGGTGCTCACCGCCATCGTTTTTTCCAGCTGCAGCGTTGCCGAACTGCAACCAACCTCCCATTTGAATGCATCGAGACTGACCGCATGACTCCCAGCAATCCACCCGCCGCCCCTGCTGCCAGCCCCCACGCGCCTTCCCGGTTTTCCCAGTTCTACGCGCTGACCAAGCCGCGCGTGGTGCAGCTGATCGTGTTTTGTGCCCTGATTGGCATGGTGCTGGCCATACCTGGCGTACCGACGCTGAACGACCTCCGGCTCGCGCTGATCGCCTGCGCCGGTATCTGGCTGGTCGCCGGTGCCGCGGCAGCGTTCAACTGCCTGGTAGAGCAGCAAATTGATGCCAAGATGCGGCGCACCGCATGGCGTCCCACGGCAAGAGGGCAACTCAGCAATCCGCTGACGCTCGCCTTCTCGGCCGGCCTGTGCGCGCTGGGCTCGTGGATTTTGTATGTGTGGGTCAACCCGCTGACCATGTGGCTGACGTTCGCAACTTTCGTCGGTTATGCGGTGGTGTACACCGTGATTCTCAAGCCGCTGACGCCGCAAAACATTGTCATCGGAGGCGCGTCGGGCGCCATGCCGCCCGTGCTCGGCTGGGCCGCCATGACCGGCTCGGTCGGCCCCGAAGCGCTGATCCTGTTCCTGATCATCTTTCTCTGGACACCGCCGCACTTCTGGGCACTCGCCCTTTACCGCGTCGAGGATTACCGCAAGGCCGGCCTGCCCATGCTGCCCGTCACCCACGGCAATGAATTTACGCGCCTGCAGGTGTTTTTGTACACCCTGGTGTTGTTTGCCGCCTGCCTGATGCCCTTCATCTTCAAGATGAGCGGCTGGCTCTACTTGACGGTGGCCGTGGCCCTGAGCATCGGTTTCACGGGATACGCATGGCGTCTGTGGCGTCACTACTCGGACGCGCTGGCACGAAAGACCTTCCGTTTTTCGCTGATACACCTTTCGGCCCTGTTTGCAGCCCTGCTGCTGGACCACTATCTCGTATGAAGACTTCACTTCCGCTATTTCAGGCATTGCAGGGCCGCAGGCAGGCCGTCAAGACCCTGGCGGGCGCCACGGCGGTTTTGCTGGGCGGTGGTCTGCTGGCAGCCTGCTCACCCGACAAGCCCCAGTTCCAAAGCATCGACCTGACAGGCGCCGATTACGCCCAGGGCTTCTCGCTGGCCGACCACAACGGCAAGCTGCGCACGCTGCAGGATTTTGCCGGCAAGGTGGTGGTGGTGTTTTTCGGCTTCACCCAGTGCCCCGATGTGTGCCCCACGTCCATGGCGGAACTGGCGCAGGTCAAGCAGTTGCTGGGCCCGAATGGCGACAAGCTGCAGGCCATTTTCATCACTGTGGACCCTGAGCGCGACACGCCGGAATTGCTGAAAGCCTATATGGGCAATTTTGATCCGAGTTTCGTGGCCCTGCGGCCCACGCCCGAGCAGCTGCCCCAGGTCGCGAAAGACTTCAAGGTCTATTACAAGAAGGTTGAGGGGAAAACTCCCGGCAGCTACACCATGGACCACTCCGCCGGCTGCTATATCTTCGACGGAAAGGGCCGCATCCGGCTTTACAACCGCTACGGCACCAGCACCGAGCTGCTGGCTTCAGACATCAAGCTGCTGCTGAAGGCAGGCTGAAAAAAACCTGCCACTTCTCAGGGCAGGTTTCAGGGCAGGTTTTTCGTCGCGATCTGGCCAGGCTGCCCGGACCGGGGGTCAGGCGAAAGCCGCCAGCACTTTCTTCATTTTCTTCATGGCCGCCACCTCGATCTGGCGGATGCGCTCGGCGCTGACCTTGTATTCGGCCGCCAGGTCGTGCAGCGTCATGCCGCCCGAACCGTCGTCATTGACGTTGAGCCAGCGTTCCTCGACGATGCGGCGTGCGCGGGGGTCAAGCTCCTGCAATGCCGTGGAAATACCGCCGGTGGCCAAATTGTCACGCTGACGCGACTCCATCAGCGCGGTCGGCTCCTGCGCGCTATCGGCCAGGTAGGCAATCGGGCCAAAGGCATCCTCGCCGTCATCGCCGGGGCTCGGGTCCAGCAGCACATCGCCACCGGACATGCGCTGCTCCATCTCGATGACTTCCTCGCGCTTGACATTCAGCGTCTTGGCCATGGAGTCAATCTGGCCTTCGGTCAGGGTGTCGCGGTGCGTGGCCGCGTCGGCGTCGTCCTTGAAACCCTGCTTCATGGAGCGCAGGTTGAAAAACAGCTTGCGCTGCGCTTTGGTAGTGGCGACCTTGACCATGCGCCAGTTTTTCAGGATGTACTCATGAATCTCGGCCTTGATCCAGTGCATGGCGTAGCTCACCAAGCGCACGTTTTGCTCAGGGTCGAAGCGCTTGACCGCCTTCATCAGGCCGATATTGCCTTCCTGGATCAGGTCGCCATGCGGCAGGCCGTAGCCCAAGTATTTGCGTGAAATCGACACGACCAGACGCAGGTGCGACAGCACCAGTTTGCCGGCGGCGTCCAGGTCGTTGTTTTCCTTCAGGCTTTTGGAAAACTCCTGCTCCTGCTCAAGTGTGAGCATGGGAAGGCGGTTGACCGCCGAAATGTAGGCATCCAGATTGCCCAGCGGCGGCACCAGCGACCAGGGATTGACGGCAGCCACGGCACTGGAGGATGCCGTCGGTGCGACCATGGCGGCCGTCATGGTTTTGGGGGAAAGAGCGTATGACAAGCAGATCTCCTTTTCTCTAGGTCTAAATATTAGCACTCCATCAATGAGAGTGCTAAGCAATAGCTTCAATGGGATGAATAGCGTAAGGCTAATTAAGTGTTAACCCTTGCTCACTATGACCGCGCGAGGTCAACATGGTTCAGCTGAGACGGTTTCGGGTTTGTAAAGGCAGGCGAAAATCCGCGAGCCGGTGGCGCGCCGATTTTTGCGCATCCAGCAGCCGTTTTGAAGTAAAAAATAGCGAAATTGGCCTGTAATCCAGTGAATACGGCGATTGTTTGCTATTGAATATATAGCAATCAGGGCAGCCGCTTGTCGTCCCGAACTTCGCGGGCTTCGACATCGACCACGGCCGCGGCATTTGGCGCGCTGTCATTGCGGCCAGGGCGCACGGGCCACATGCCCTCGGGCGAGAACTTCTGGAACCGGCCAAACACCATGGCAGGCGCCGGCTTGTGCCCGGTCAGCAACGCCTTGACCAGGCTCAGCGCGACCACCACCAGCGCCGCCGCGAGCAGGCTGAGCGCGAAAATGGCCGCAAACAGGCCAAGTGCAAGTTTCAGGATGAATCGAAAAATCAGTCCGACAGGGTTGGACACGGGCAATCCTTTAAAGAAGATCAAATGGAGGCACAACCGGGTTTTTCAAGCCGTTTCGCACTACCCGCATCAACCGCATCAACCGCCTCAACCGCCTCAACCCGCCTCAAGCACCACATCAACCCAGCAGGGCCTGCGCAAACTCGCGCGCGTTGAAGGTTTCGAGATCCTCGAGCTTTTCGCCAACGCCAATGAAGTACACGGCGACCGGACGCAGATCCGGCGCGGCTTTGGCCCGTTCGCGCGCCCAGAGCGCAATCGCCGCCAGCACGCCACCCTTGGCCGTGCCGTCCAGCTTGGTCACGATCAGGCCGGTGAGCTGCAGTGTGTCGTCAAAGGCCTTGACCTGCGTCAGCGCGTTCTGGCCGGTGTTGCCGTCAATCACCAGCAGCACCTCGTGCGGCGCCGTGGCATCGGCTTTTTGCACCACCCGCTTGATCTTGCGCAGCTCTTCCATCAGATGCAGTTGCGTCGGCAGGCGGCCGGCGGTATCCACCAGCACCACATCCTTGCCGCGCGCCTTGCCGGCGCAAACCGCGTCATAACTCACGGCAGCCGGGTCGCCGCCTTGCTGGCTGACAATCTCGACCGTGTTGCGGTCGGCCCAGACGCTGAGCTGCTCCCGCGCAGCCGCGCGGAAGGTGTCGGCGGCCGCCAGCAACACCGAAGCGCCTTCATTGGCGAGGTGACGCGTGAGCTTGCCGATGGAGGTCGTCTTGCCCGCGCCATTGACCCCGGTCACCATGATGACGGTCGGCTGGAATTCGCCGATCACCAGCGGCTGCTCCAGCGGCTTGAGCAGGGCGGTGATGGACTCGATCAGCGCATTTTTGACGGCGACGGGATGCGTCATGCCGCCTTCCCTGACCCGGCGCTTGACGTCGACGAGCAAATGTTCCGTGGCGTTGACGCCGGCGTCGGCCATCAGCAGGGCGGTTTCAAGGTCCTCGTAGAGCTGGTCGTCAATGAGCTTGCCGGAAAAGACCGTTGAAATGCTGCTGCCGGTCTTGCGCAAACCGGCCTGGAGCTTGCTGAACCAGCGCTGCCTCTCGGGGGCCACGGCCAGCGCGATGGCCTGCGGAATGTCGATAGGCGTGACCAGCGCGCTGCCAATCAGCGATCCGCCGGCTCTGGCGGCAGAGGGCGGCGGCGCGGCTACGGCCGGCGCGATTGTTTCGCCTGGTGTGGGCGCGGCAGAAAGAGCAGGGGGCTCAGCCGGCGTCGGGGCGACGGGTAGCGATGCCGGGCGTAATTTTTTTTTGAAAAAACTGAACATTGAATATGCTTGTAGAGTCCTCTATTCTATGAAACACCCCACCCCAGCCTTGCCGACGCCTTCAGTACCCCTGTTCCCACGCCCGCTGGCTGCCTTTCGGCGCCTGTTGATCCCTGTCGTCATCGCGGCCTGCGCCAGTGCGCCGGCCCTTGCGCAGACGCCCGCACCGGTCGTGCAGTTCACGCTCGGCAATGGCTTGACTGTCATTGTCAAGCCCGACCATCGCTCGCCCACCGTGGCCCACATGCTGTGGGTGCGCGTAGGTGCCATGGACGAGGTCGACGGCACCTCGGGCGTGGCGCATGCGCTGGAGCACATGATGTTCAAGGGCACGCCGACGGTGAAGGCCGGCGAGTTTTCCCGCCGCGTGGCCGCGCTGGGCGGCCAGGAAAACGCCTTCACCAGCCGCGACAACACCGGCTTTTACCAGCAGATTCCGGCTGGCAAGCTCGAAGAAGTGATGCGCCTCGAATCCGACCGTTTTGCCCACAACCAGTGGTCTGACGACGAATTCAAGCGCGAGATCGAGGTGGTCAAGGAAGAGCGGCGCATGCGCACCGAGGAGTCGCCCCGGGCGCAGCTTTACGAGCAGGCCGCCGCCGTCACCTTTCTGGCCTCGCCCTACCGGCGCCCGATTGTGGGCTGGATGAGCGATCTGGACGCGATGACGCCGGCCGACGTGCGCAGCTTCCACCAGCGCTGGTATGTGCCGGCCAATGCCGCCGTCGTGGTGGCCGGCGACGTTGACGTGGCCACGGTCAAAAAGCTGGCCGAAAAATACTACGGCAGCCTGCCCGCGCGCCCGGTGCCCGTGCGCAAGCCGCGCAGCGAGCCCGAGCAAAAAGGCCTGCGCAGCCTGGATTTCAAGGCGCCGGCCAGCCAGTCCTACGTCACGCTGGCCTTCAAGGTGCCCCGGCTGGCGGCCGCCGACCTGATGCCCGCCGCGCAGGCGGCCTCGCCCACGGCCGCAGCCAGCCGCGAGGCGCTGGCACTGACCGTGCTGGCTGCCGTGCTTGACGGCTACAGCGGCGCCCGGCTGGAGCGCGCGCTGGTGCAGGGCCAAGGCCAGCAGGCCGGCGAGCGGGTGGCCGACAGCGCCGGCGCTTCCAGCGGGCTGATAGGCCGGGGGCCGCAGCTGTTCACGCTCGACGGTGTTCCGGCCGCGGGCAAGACCACGCAGCAGGTCGCCGACGCCCTGCGCCAGCAGGTCACGCGGATTGCGCAGAGCGGCGTGAGCGAGGCCGAACTGCAGCGCGTCAAGACCCAGTGGGTCGCCAGCGAAACCTACAAGCTCGACTCGGTCTTCAGCCAGGCGCGCGAACTGGGTTCCAACTGGGTGCAGGGCCTGCCGCTGGACGCCAGCGCGCGCATGATTGCCCAGCTGCGCAGCGTCACCGCCGCGGAAGTGCAGGCCGTGGCCGCCAAATACTTCGGCGACGACCAGCTGACGCTGGCCACGCTGCTGCCCCAGCCCATGGACCCGAAGCGCAAGCCGCGCGCACCGGCCAGCGCCGGCGATCTGCGCTGAGCGCACCCAGAACCTTACCGGTTGATTTTAATGATTGCTACCAAAAAAATAGCGGCTCGTACCCTTGCTGTATGGGCTACAGGCCTTTTTGTTCATACATTCGCGCTGGCGACGATTCCCGTGCAGCACTGGATGCAGGCGAGCGGCGCGCAGGTCTACCTGATCGAAAGCCCGGCCATTGCCATGCTGGACGTGCAGCTCGACTTTGACGCCGGCAGCCGGCGCGACCCGCCCGATCAGGCGGGGCTGGCCGAGATGAGCGCCGCCATGCTTGAAAAAGGCGTGCGCGCCGGGAATGGCGAACGCAGCGCCGGGCGCGCTTCCGAAGCAAGTTCAGCCCCCTCGGGGGGCAGCGTAGTACGCGAAGCGACAAGCGTGGGGGCCTTTGAACCCGCGCTCGACGAAAACGCACTCGGCGAGGCCTGGGCCGACCTGGGCGCGCAATTCGGCGCCGGCGCGTCGGCCGACCGCATGAGCTTTTCCCTGCGCACGCTGACCGACCCGGCGCTGCTTGACCAGGCGGTGGCGCTGGCGGCGCGGCAGATGGCCGAGCCGGCCTATCCAGACGCCGTCTGGCAGCGCGAACGCCAGCGGCTGCAGGCGGCGCTGAAAGAGTCCTACACCCGCCCCGGCGCGGTGATTGGCCGGGCATATTCCCAGGCCGTCTATGGCCAGCACCCTTACGGCTACGAAACGACAGAGGCCAGTCTGGCGCGCATCAGCGTGGCCGACCTCAAGGCGGCGCACGACCGGGGCGTGGTCGCCTGCCGCGCCCGCATCAGCCTGGTCGGCGCGGTCACGCGCGCGCAGGCCGACGCCATCGCCGCGCGCCTGCTGGCGCGCCTGCCGCAAGTGCCGTGCGCCAGCCTGCCGCCGCTGCCCGCCATTCCCGAAATCGAGCCACTGGCGCAGGCGCAGGAAAAAACCATTCCCTTTGACTCGGCGCAGGCGCATGTGCTGATCGGCCAGCCCGGCTTCAAGCGCGCCGACCCCGATTACTTCGCGCTGACGGTCGGCAACTACATCCTGGGCGGCGGCGGTTTTGTCTCGCGCCTGACTCACGAGGTGCGTGAAAAACGCGGCCTGACCTACGGCGTGTCCAGTTCCTTCTCGCCCGGCCTGCACGCCGGCAGCTTCACCGTCGGCCTGCAGACGCGGCCCGACCAGACGGCGCAGGCGGTGGCGCTGACGCGCCAGGTGGTGAAGGACTTTGTCGCCAGCGGGCCGACCGAGGCCGAACTCAAGGCCGCCAAGGACAATCTTGTCGGTGGCTTTGCGCTGCGCATCGACAGCAACCGCAAGCTGCTGGGCAACCTGGCTGGCATCGCCTGGAACAAGCTGCCGCTGGACTACCTCGACACCTGGACGCAGCAGGTGCAAAAAGTCAGCCTAGCCGACATTAAGGCCGCTTTTGCGCGCAAGCTGCAGCCCGAAAAAATGGTCACTGTTATTCTCGGGGCCGCAAAATGAAATACACACCCAAACCCATCGCTCCCGTGGCTCTCGTCAAGCCTTCCCTCAAAGCCGCCACCGTCAAGCCCAAGGGTACGGCCCGCCTCAAGCCGCCCGGCGAAATCCGCATTATTGGCGGGCAATACAAGCGCAGCAAGCTGCCGGTTCCCAACACGCCCGGCCTGAGGCCCACGCCCGACCGGGTGCGCGAAACCCTGTTCAACTGGCTGGGCCAGGACCTGACCGGCTGGCGCTGCGCCGATGTGTTTGCCGGCACCGGCGTGCTGGGCTTCGAGGCGGCCTCGCGCGGCGCGGCGGACGTGCTGCTATGCGAGCAGGACCCGGCGCTGGCGCTGCGGCTCAAGGCCGTGCAGGCGCGGCTGCAGGCCGACAGGGTACGGGTCGAGCGCGGCGACGGGCTGGGCGCGCTCAGGCGCCTGAATGCGGGCAGCATGCAACTGGTGTTCCTGGACCCGCCCTTTGAGTCCACCGTGTTCGAGGCGGCGCTCAAAGCCTCGGCGCAGGCCATCAGTGCGACCGGGCTGGTTTACCTGGAAGCGCCACGCGCCTGGTCGGACGAAGAACTGCTGCCGCTGGGGCTGAAGCTGCACCGAAGCGGCAAGGCCGGAGCCGTGCATTTCCATCTGCTCAAGGGCGTGGCCGTTACCGGCGACGCGCTGGATACACCCGCTGCCTGAAGCCCTTTTCAGCTCAGGTCTAGGGCACGGCAGAGGGGCGGGGGCATAATTCCCGCATATGCCCAGCCCCGCACCTTCCACGCCTCGCATTGCCGTCTATTCGGGAACGTTCGACCCCTTCACGCTGGGCCACGATGACGTGGTGCGGCGCGCTGCCGCGCTTTTTGACCAACTCATCATCGCCGTCGCCGTCGCGCACCACAAGAAGACCCTGTTGCCGCTCGATGAACGGGTCAGGCAGGTGCAGCACGCCACGCGGGCCATAGCGGGCGTGAAGGTGCTGCCCTTCGACGGGCTGATCATGGATTTTTGCGCCGCGCAGCAAGCCTCGGCCGTGGTGCGCGGCATCCGCAATCTGACCGACTTTGACTACGAAGCGCAGATGGCGGCCATGAACCGCAAGCTGCGGCCGCAGGTAGAAACCGTTTTTCTGCTGCCCGATGCACAGCTTGCCTGCATCAGCAGCACGCTGGTGCGCGAGATCAGCAAGCTGGGCGGCGATGTCGGCCAGATGGTGAGCCCGGCCGTGGCCGACGCCCTGGCTTCTGTCCATGCCGGGAAGGGAGGCTGACCATGGCTCTGCTGATTACCGACGAATGCATCAACTGCGGCGTGTGCGAGCCCGAATGCCCCAACGAGGCGATTTACCTGGGCAAGGAAATCTACGAGATTGACCCGAAAAAATGCACCGAATGCGTCGGCCATTTCGACGAGCCGCAGTGCGTGCAGGTCTGCCCGGTAGCCTGCATTCCGGTTGACCCAAAGAACGTCGAGAGCAAGGAAACGCTGTGGGAAAAATACCATCGGCTGCAGGCCGTGATTCCGATCGTTGCGGCGCGGGGCAGCCAAGAATAGTATGCATCTTCCCTCTCGCTCGGGCGGAGCTTGTCGAAGCCTTCTGCAAGCCCTTAACAGGCTGGAGTTGGCCGGTTTCAATGGTCAGTCAGTACACCGAACACCGGTGCAAAGGCTATATGGAGGTGCCCGATCATGCAGACGGTGATTCCTGAAGTGACCACGGAAGTATTGCAGGCCTTTGCCGACGCGTGGAATCACCACGATCTCGATGCTCTCATGTCGTTCATGACAGTGGACTGTGTCTTCGAGTCCTCAGCCGGCGCTGACGTCTGCGGAACCCGGTACGTAGGCAGAGAAGCCGTACGAGCTGGCTTCGCGGAGGTCTGGGGAATTTTTCCCGATGCCCACTGGGGGAACGCGCGCCACTTTGTCCATGGAGACCGGGGAGTATCGGAGTGGACGTTCACGGGAACACGGACGGACGGAACTCGGGTCGAAGTTCATGGCTGTGATCTGTTCACTCTTCGGGACGGCAAGATTTTTCTGAAGAACTCCTACCGCAAGAACCGTCCACCCATTGCGAAGTCAACGCGATGACGCCCAACCCTTCCATCGAGCGGACGTCCTACGGGCTAAGCCCTCCGGCCGCCGCTCATGGCAAACGTTAAAGCGGTATGGAAACTATGAGCAACCGCAGTCGGTGACTCCCGTCCCTGCTGCGCACGGTGGGCAGGTTCAAAAAGTCTGTTGAATCGTTTTTTTGAGGCTAAATCGGGCTATGTATGAGTTAGGTGTTGAATTGTGTTTGTAGCTATGGAGGCTCAACAGCTCTCCCTCTGGGAGATTTGGTTGCAACAGCTAATTCAGACATAGCCCTAAATCGCCATCTAGCCAAAATACTGTTCAGATAGTGTCTTTGAGGTCATAATCCCGGTCCATCGAAGCTTGGATGGACGCAAACGATGGCCAGAACACGCAAGGCATTGCCGGCGAAAGTTGATGTTGCGCATC
>JBKJKI010000024.1:0-8811 GCA_046597475.1 Polaromonas sp.
CCTCACCTCACCTCACCTCACCTCACCTCACCTCACCTCACCTCACCTCACCTCACCTCACCTCACCTCAACTCACATCAACTCACATCAACTCAATCCCTTGAGGTTAGGCGCTTACTTCTCGCCAAGAGAATCGCCACCGCAGAAGGGTTTTCCCCGATTAAACCAGCAGATAGTCGGTCAGAATTTTCAGTACAATATTCAGTGTACTTCGCAATTTCTGAAGACATGTCTCTTGCTTTGTCGTGTTTCTGTCAATTTCTTAGAGAAAGTATTTGATGAAAAATCTTCAATTTTCAAAGCTTGCAAGTGTGGCAATTACGATCATTGCGGCCTGCAACGCTATGGGCGCAATTGCTCAAACAGAGTCTCGCTTCCCCAGTAAACCGGTAGATATAACTGTTCCCTATCCGCCCGGTGGCGGCGTAGATCTCTTGGCGAGGCTGATTGGTCAGAGTTTAAGTGGCGCTTCCGGTCATTCCGTTATTGTCGAAAACCGGGCCGGAGCTGGAAGTACCATCGGTACGCGTTACGTGGCAGGTCGTCCCAAAGACGGGCATTCGCTTTTGATGATGAACGACGCCTATGCAATTGCGCCAGGGATATTCAAAAATCTTCCCTACGATCCCAAAAAAGACCTGGAGGCCGTCATCAATGTGGCCTACGCACCAATGCTGCTAGTCGCATCAGAGGGGTCTCCCTACAAGACCGTGGCAGACGTCGTTAAAGCGGCACAGATGAAGGATGCCAAACTCTCATATGCATCCTGCGGAACTGGAACAGATCCACACCTGGCGGGTGAGCTCTTCAACATCACATTTAAAACCAAGCTCGCTCACATCCCCTACAAAGGATGTGGTCCTGCCATTGTCGATGTGCTGGGTGGACAAGTTGAGCTGGGCTTCGTCACAATCACGGGCGCAATTCCCTATGTCAAATCAGGAAAGATGAAGGCTTTGGCGATCACGGCCAAAGAACGCTCACAAATCTTCCCCGACATTCCTACCCTCGCCCAAAGTGGTGCGCCCAACTTCTATCTCAGTCAATGGCAGGGGCTCGCCGTGCCTGCTGGTACGCCTGCAAATGTCAAAGCTGCCATCTACGAAACCGTTTCCAAAATAATTCAAACTTCGGCAACCCAGAGCAAGCTCGCGGAATTGGGTTATATGCCCGCCAACGACGGACCCGAGGTGTTTCAGCGGATAGTAAATAGCGACATTGACCGATTCTCAAAACTGGCAAAACAAATCGGCTTGAATCTCGACTGACAAAAGGAGCAACAATGAAAAAACTTGAAATTAGCCTTTCCTGTGGCAATTACGACCGGACGCAGGCCATCTTTGATGGGCGTGCGCCAATAGAAGGCTGCGAAGTAAACGCGGTATCGCTGGAGCCAGAAGAGGCATTTCATCGCGCCTTCCGTTACGGCGAATTCGATGTAACCGAAATCTCGATGAGCAGCCACATGATGACGACGGCCCGGGGCGACAGCCAATATGTGGCAATTCCAGCCTTCCTGTCTCGCGTATTCAGGCAATCAGGAATTTACGTGCGCACTGACCGAGACATCAATACCCCTCATGATTTACGCGGAAAAACGATTGGTGTGCCGGAATACCAAATCACCGCCAATGTCTGGATCCGCGGCATCCTCAACGATGAGTATGGCGTCAAGCCCAGCGACATCAAGTGGGTGCGGGGCGGCATAGAAGAACCAGGCCGGGGCGAGCGCGCGCCGATAGACCTTGATCCGGCAATCAGTCTTGTCCAAATCCCGGATGACAAAACGCTGTCCGACATGTTGGAGGCCGGCGAAATAGATGGCTACATCGGTGCGCGCGCACCATCATGCTTCTTGCGTGGTGCGCCCAACGTGGGAAGACTTTTTGACAACTACATTGAAGAGGAAAAGGATTACTTCCGAAGGACCCGGATATTTCCTATCATGCACATGGTTGGCATCCGCCGCACCCTGGTGGAGCAGCATCCCTGGCTGGCTGTCAGCGTCTATAAAGCCTTCCTTAAAGCGAAAGCTCTGGCTGTGAAGGAGCTAGATGAACTGTGCCACCTGGCCGTTACCCTGCCGTGGATGGTGCATCACCACAATGAAGCAAAGGCTTTGATGGGCTCAGACTATTGGCCCTACGGACTGGACGCGAACAGGCATGTGATCGAGACCTTTTCCCGCTATCACTTCGAGCAGGGGCTTTCGAAGAGGAAGGTGGCGCCAGAGGAGCTATTCGCCGCATCTGCTCTGGATCTTTCCAAAATTTAACAAAGCGCTGCCGTGAAAGCTCCCATTTTCGATTACCTGGCCCCCCATACTTTGGAAGAGGCTCTCGCGCATCTGAGCAACGGGGAAAATTCCCGCGTGCTGGCGGGAGGGCAGTCCTTGATGGCCATGCTCAATATGCGATTCGCGTTTCCGGACTGTCTGGTTGACATCAATCGCATTGCAGAGCTTTCCTATATCAGGGACGGCGGGAAACGAATAGAAATTGGAGCGCTTACGCGGCAGCGCCATGTTGAGTTTTCGGAACTCATCGCGACCCGCATACCCGTATTTAAAGAAGCCATCTTGAATGTGGGGCATCGCCAAACACGCAACAGAGGCACTGTGGGCGGAAGCCTTTGTCAATTGGATCCTTCCGCGGAAATCCCAACGATCGCGCTGGCCATGGACGCGGACATTCACGTCGCCAGCGTTCGAGGGCAACGGACAATTGCGATGAAGGATTTCCCCGCTGGTTACATGGCACCGGCGATCGAGTCCGATGAAATGCTTGTCGGCGTGTCCATGGAGCCCTGGCCGAACCAGCACGGACATGCTTTCCTTGAGTTTGCGCGCCGCCATGGCGATTTCGCAATAGTGTCTGTCGCGGTGATGATTTTATTCGGGGCAGATGGCCTGCTTGAGAGGGTGTCGATCACCCTTGGTGGCGTGGCTTCCGCCCCGGTTCGTATGAGCCGAGCTGAACAGTCGCTGTTCAACACCCGAATGTCGCCAGAAGATATCGCGGCGGCGGCCGCAATCTGCGCCCAGATCGATGCGACCTCAGACACTTATACGCCCAGTTGGTACCGACAAAAATTGGCCGGCGTTCTCACGCAACGGGCCTTGAATATCGCGCTTGAGCGCGCAGAGAGATGACATGACGGACCACTCCTGTTCCCGCCCCATTACCCTTCACGTCAACGGACTGAAGTATGCAGGTCATGCAGAGCCGCGGGTCAATCTAGCGGACTTTCTGCGATCTGATTTGAAGTTGACAGGCACACATGTTGGTTGTGAGCATGGCGTCTGCGGCGCATGCACCGTCCTGGTCGACGGATATTCCGCCAGGAGTTGCCTGATGCTGGCAGTGCAGGCCCAAGGCAGCGAAATCCAGACCATTGAAGGGCTTGCGACTGACGGCGTGCTTGATATCTTGCAAGCCTGCTTTCACGAACATCATGCCTTGCAATGCGGATTCTGCACAGCTGGAATACTTATGTCGGCAACAGAGCTGCTTGCTACGAATCCCGAGCCGGATGAGTCCATGGTTCGCGACGTACTTTCCGGCCATTTATGCCGCTGTACCGGATACCAAAATATCGTGGCTGCGATTTTGGACGCGGCCAGCCAGCTGCGAAAGGGCGACCGATGCCGGAGATAACTAGTCCTGGCGTAGGCCTTCAAACCAAGCGGCTGGAGGATGAGGCGCTTCTCACCGGAACAGCTCGCTTTCTGGATGACATACCTGTTGAAGGAACGCTGCACGCCTGCTTTGTCCGCAGCTCCCAAGCACACGCCAAAATCACTTCCATGAGCCTGACCGCAGCACGTGAAATGCCAGGGGTTGTTGCTGTTTTTGCGGAACAGGATCTGTTTGGTGAGATAACTTCCTGGCGAATGCCGCTTGGTTTTCCCTTGGCCGTCCTTCCGGAAGACAACACCCCGTTTGTACTGGCCTCGAAGGAGGTAGCCTTTGTCGGTGAGGCCATGGCCGTGGTTATTGCGAACAGCCGGCACCAGGCCGAAGATGCAGCCGCGCGAGTCGAAATTGAATATGAAGTGCTGCAAGCCGTTGTTGATTGCCGAGATTCCGTCGTTGATGGCGCTCCCTTAGTACGAACAGGAATTGAATCGAATATCCTTCAGGACTATTCCCTGGCTTACGGCGACTGCGAAGATGCTTTTGCAAAATCCGATGTAACCGTCGACGAGGAGTTCTGGGTCCATCGTGGCTGTGCGCATCCCATGGAGGGACGTGGTGTACTGGCTAATGTCGAGAGATCAACGAACGAATTGACTGTTTGGTCATCGACACAGATGGCGCACGAGCTGCACTACACCCTAGCCTTGATGTTGGGGCAGCCCGAGGACCTTTTGCGGGTCATAACGCCCGATGTCGGTGGCGGTTTCGGGGCGAAATTCATGATCTACCCCGAGGAAATCGTTATTCCTGCAGTGGCCCGAAAATTGGGGCGACCTGTTAAATGGGTGGAAGACCGCCGGGAACACTTTCTCACTTCGATTCAGGAGCGTGATCAGTACTGGAAAGTATCCCTCTCGGCAGACCAGGACGGACGTGTACTTGGAATTCGTGGCAGCTTCATCCACGATCACGGCGCCTACACGCCCCAAGGCACCAACGTTCCGTACAACGCCGCATCGTCCATGACCGGACCCTACATCGTTCCAGCGTTCAAGCTGGACGTGAAGGTCGCATACACCAACAAGGTACCCGTCGCTACGGTGCGCGGCGCGGGTTATCCGCAGGCCGCCTTCGTCATGGAACGGCTGCTTGACATGCTGAGCGCGAAACTTGGGATTGATCGTGCGGAATGCAGGCGTCGCAACCTCATCCCTCCCACCAAGATACCGTACACCAAGCCTCTCAAGTCCCGAGCTGGCATGCCCTTGACGATCGATAGCGGGGACTTTCCGGCCCTGCTCGGCACAGCACTACAAGCCATTGACTTTGATGGATTTTCTGCGCGCCGAAAGGCGAGTTCCAGTCCGCACTTGCTTAAAGGCATTGGCGTTGCCAACAGTGTCAAGCCAACGGGGCGCGGTCCTTTTGAGTCCGCCCGGGTACGGGTTCAGCCGTCTGGCCGGATTTCAATCTATACCGGCGCCCTTGCCATGGGTCAGGGCATCAAAACCACGCTGGCCCAGATTTGCGCTGCCCATTTTGGACTGGCTGCACAGGCGATAGACGTCATTGCCGGAGATACCTCCGCCATTGGCTATGGGATGGGAGGATTTGCCAGTCGCCAATCGATCATGGCCGGGACCGCAGTTAACGAGGCCGCGTTCAAGGTAAGTCGTAAAGCGGTATCTGCCGCTTCCGCAGTATTGAACATCCCGGAAGACGAGCTCATGTTGTCAAATGGTGAGGTACACACCAAAGACCATACCCACAGGATCGCACTGGCTCGTTTGGCAATGCTTTTGAAGGGTGTTCCTGGTTACGTATTGCCCATTACGGTGGACCCCGGACTGGATGAGACGGTGCATTTTCATTGTGACGCGCAGACCTATGCGGGCGCATCGCATGCGTGCGAGGTGGAGGTTGACCCCATGACGGGGGGCATCGCGATCACGCGCTATGTTGCCGTGCAGGACAGCGGCAATATTATTAATCCGCAGCTGGCGCAAGGGCAAGTGCATGGGGGCGTGGTTCACGGAATGGGCAATGCCCTGTTCGAGTGGATGGGCTATGACCCGAACGGCCAGCCACTGACCACAACTTTCGCGGAGTATCTGCTTCCTACCGCGCCGGAAGTTCCCAATATAGAAGTGATCTTTGCGCCCTCACCCACTTCGCTGAATCCCCTGGGGGTGAAGGGCATTGGAGAGTGCGCAACGATTCCGGTTGCCGCCGCGCTGATTAGCGCCGTGGAGGATGCCCTTAAGGATTACGGGATAAAGATTAACGAATTTCCGTTGACGCCTGTGCGCTTGCTCGAGTTAATCAGCAAGGCTGCGGACACTGACGGACACGCGAAAAAAACACTTTAAAAGGAAAACTCCATGGAGTTCAGCAATCATTTTTTCGTTCCATTGCCTTTGGAGGATGCCTGGAAGCTGATGCTCGACGTCCCGCGCATCATGCCGTGTCTGCCTGGTGCCAAGCTGACCGAAATTCTGGGCCCGGATAAATACCGCGGATCTGTATCTGTAAAACTGGGGCCCATCAAACTCGCTTTTGACGGGCAAGCCGAACTCGTCAAAAAAGACGATGAAAATCATATTGCGTGGCTAAAGGGTTCGGGACTGGATCCCAAAGGGCGCGGCGCGGCTCAGTCGGAGTTCAGTTTTGCGCTCAAGCCCGAAGGCAGCGGCACTGCCGTTACAGTAACAACCCAATTGCAGCTTTCCGGTGCGGTGGCCCAATATGGACGAGGCAGCGGGATGATCGCAGAGGTGGCATCCCACATCCTCAAGCAGTTTGAGAGCAATCTGGCAGATTCACTGTCACAAGACGACCGGCCCAATCCCGCGACCACGCACGCAGCAGTTTCGAATGCCTCCATGCCGCCGAATCCGGTGGGTGCCGCCATTGCGCCGCCTTCTTCCAAATTCGCCATGCCGCCGCTCGGATCTAGCGGGCAGGCGCTGGACTCACAAACACTTCTTTACCAGGCGCAAGCCGTATTGGGCCAAGCCCAATCGGTCATGGCATCGACGCAGGATATGCTTTTGCGATTTCAAGCTGGAAACGCTACGACAAAGGCATCCAGACCCAGGCCCCCGCAGGAGCTCAATATGTTGAGTATTGGCCTGAAAGCGTTATGGTCGCAGATCAAATTTTCGATCAAAGGCCTTTTTGTCCGTCATCGCTGACTTCGGTTTGCCTGTTTGTTGACGCCGACCGAAAACCGACCACCTAAACAGATAAGTGGCGATCCAAAACTGACGCGGGTGTTCCACTGACCTGCCGAGTATTTCAGCAGACAGGAAAAGGTGATCACCGTGGCAAATGATAGGCAAGGTGAGGCGCATGAAGTTGCGCAAACTAACTCTCGCTCAGCTATTTCAACTCTGGAGTGAGTCATGGAAAATCTTGACGTCTTGGTGTTTCGCACTCTGCGCGATTGGCGAGTGGCCTCGCGTCGCGCATTGCTGGCGACTGTGGTGCGCACGTGGGGCTCGTCGCCCAGGCCTGTGGGCTCGATCATGGCTTTACGTGAAGACGGATCGATAGTGGGTTCGGTGTCAGGGGGATGCATTGAAGATGATTTGATTCACCGTTTTACTCGTTTTTATGCACAATCAGTAAGCCCTGCTATCTCCCTTGCAGGTAAAGAACAAGTCATTCCCTGCGGACCTCCGCATCTTGTGAAGTACGGCGTTACTGCGGACGAGGCGCATCGCTTTGGTCTGCCCTGCGGAGGCACGCTGGAATTGCTGCTGGAATTCGACCCCGATGCCGAACGTCTGGGCGAACTGCTGCAGATGCTGGAACAAGGCATGCTGGTGCGCCGCACGGTGCAACTGGATGATGGCAGCGTAGACCTGCAGCGCGCCGACGCGCCCAGCGAACTCGTTTCCACCCCCACCGCGCTTGCTAACATCTTTGGTCCGGAATACCGCCTGCTGCTCATTGGCGCCGGACAACTAACCGAATATGTCGCGACCATGGCGCTCTTCAACGGCTTTGCAGTGACCGTATGCGACCCGCGTGAGGAGTACCGTGACGCATGGTCGGTGTCTGGTGTCACGGTGCTATCGGACATGCCCGACGATGTGGTGACGGCCTTCAAGCCGGATCGACGCAGTGGCGTGGTAGCCCTGACGCACGACCCCAAGCTGGACGATCTGGCGCTACTGGAAGCGCTGAATACAGAGGCTTTCTACATCGGCGCCATCGGCTCACGCAAAAACAACGAAGCGCGTCGCCACCGGATGATGGTGCATTTTGGTGCGACCCGCGAATCCTTGGCGCGCTTGCGCGGCCCCATCGGCATGTACATCGGCAGCAAGATGCCGGCGGAAATCGCCGTCAGCGTCATGGCCGAAATCCTGGCGGTCAAGAATGGGGTGTTCCTGCCGCGCGTCACGCAGGTCGGCCCCGCCAAAGACGAGCAAAGCACTCTGTTGTTAGCACAAGATAGCCTGATCTGCATGACTTGAACGGACGGCTGGATATCACCCATGAACGCATCTGGCCCAACTGTTATCGTTTTAGCGTCCGGCCGCGGAGAGCGCTTTGCCGCCTCGGGTGGCCAAACGCACAAGCTGCAGGCACTTTTGGATGGCGAAACGGTGCTCCAGCGCACCTTGGACGCCGTGGCCGGCAGCGGCTTGAACTGGCACCTGGTGGACCAGGGATACGCGGGTATGGGCGACTCCATTGCCGCCGGCGTACGGACGACGGCGCAGTCCAATGGGTGGCTGATACTTCCGGCCGACCTGCCACTGATCCAGCCCGCTACCTTGCGTGCCGTTGCCGATGCACTGCAGGCCAGCCATGTGGTCATTCCCACCTACAAAGGAGAAAAAGGCCATCCCGTGGGCTTTGGCCGGGTTTGCCAGCAAGCTCTGGCCAGCCTGAGCGGGCAGCAGGGTGCGCGGAGGGTTGTCCAGCAGTACGAGGCCATCAAGGTGGTGGTGCAGGACATCGGAATCCTGACCGACATTGACACGGTTGATGATCTGCGCCACGCCAAAGAGTTACGAATCATGAGCCCATTGCCGGCTTGGGTAAATACTGTTCAGATAGTGTCTTTGAGGTCATAATCCCGGTCCATCGAAGCTTGGATGGACGCAAACGATGGCCAGAACACGCAAGGCATTGCCGGCGAAAGTTGATGTTGCGCATC
>JBKJKI010000152.1:0-21396 GCA_046597475.1 Polaromonas sp.
GTCATGGTCCTCGAGATCGACGAAGACAAGCGCCGTATCAGCCTGGGCATGAAGCAGTGCAAAGCCAACCCATGGCAAGAGTTTGCGCAGGACACCAAGCGCGGCGACCGCGTCAAGGGCCCGATCAAGTCGATCACCGACTTCGGCGTATTCGTCGGTCTGGCTGCCGGTATCGACGGCCTCGTGCATCTGTCTGACCTGTCGTGGAACGAAACCGGTGAAGCCGCTGTTCGCAACTACAAAAAGGGCCAGGAAGTCGAAGCCATCGTGTTGGCGGTGGACGTGGACCGCGAGCGTATCTCGCTGGGTATCAAGCAGCTTGATTCCGACCCGTTCACCACCTTCGTGTCGATCAACGACAAGGGCGCCATCGTGACCGGCAAGGTCAAGACTGTAGATGCCAAGGGTGCGGTTGTAACCGGCAAGGTCAAGACGGTTGACGCCAAGGGCGCCGAGATCGATCTGGGCGAAGACATCATTGGTTACCTGCGCGCCAGCGAAATCAGCCGTGACCGCGTTGAAGACGCGCGCAACGTGCTGAAAGAAGGCGATGAAGTGTCGGCAGTCGTGGTGAACGTGGATCGCAAGACCCGCAACATCCAGTTGTCGGTCAAGGCCAAGGACAACGCTGACCAGCAAGAAGCCATGGCAAGCCTGAGCCAGCAGTCCTCGCGCGAAAGCGCAGGCCTGACCAGCCTGGGTGCCCTGTTGCGTGCCAAGCTGGATAGCAGCGAGAAGTAAAGTCCTGGCGGGGGCGGACCTCATCAGGGCGGCCAGACCGCCCTATGTATTCCGTCCCCGTTGGATAACTCCGAATGACCCGAAGCGATCTCGTAGAAGAACTGGCGGCCCGATTTAGCCAGCTGACACACCGTGATGCCGAATTTGCCGTCAAGACCCTTCTTGATGCGATGAGCGACGCACTGGTGCGCGGCAACCGGATTGAAATCAGGGGTTTTGGCAGTTTCTCCATCAACCGACGGCCGCCTCGCATGGGGCGGAATCCCCGGTCGGGAGAAAGCGTCGCCATTCCCGAAAAGCGGGTGCCGCATTTCAAGCCAGGAAAGGCATTGCGTGAAAGCGTCGATGCTCGCACTGAAGAATTGCTGACAGTCCCGAATTCCGGGTAGCCGTCTTCGGGTTTTCTCCCCATGGCTGGCTACAATCGCCAGACCACTCCGGGGATTGCCAGTGAAATACCTGATGTGGCTGCTTAAGGCAGCCATTTTTTTTACGCTTTTTGCTTTTGCACTGAATAACCAGCAGACAGTTGCGGTGCATTTCTTTTTCGGCACGCTTTGGCAGGCACCTCTAGTGCTGGTGGTTCTGACTGCCTTCGCTGGCGGACTGGCACTGGGCATCTTTGTGATGATGCCGCGCTGGTGGAAAAAACGCAAAACGTCGTCGCGTCACGCCTTTGCAGCTTCGACTGACGCAGGTGACGAAACCCCTACCCCGCTTCACCATGGACTTTGATTTCACCTGGGTCCTGCTCGGTTTTCCGGTCGCCTTCACGTTGGGGTGGCTGGCCTCGCGACTGGATTTGAGACAGCTGCGTATTGAAAATCGCCAGGCACCCAAAGCATATTTCAAGGGTCTTAACTTTTTGTTGAACGAGCAGCAGGATCAGGCGATAGATGCCTTCATCGAAGCCGTGCAGAACGACCCGGACACCTCAGAGCTGCACTTTGCCCTGGGTAATTTGTTTCGCCGCCGCGGCGAGTACGAGCGTGCCGTGCGCGTGCATGAGCACCTGATGTCGCGCGGCGACCTGACCCAGCCCGAACGCGACCGTGCCCAGCATGCGCTGGCACTTGACTTTCTCAAAGCCGGTCTGCTGGACCGTGCCGAAGCGGCTCTGCGCAAACTCGAGGGAACACCCTTTGAGGAAGAGGCAAGACTTGCGTTGCTGTCGATTTACGAACGCTCTCGCGACTGGGGCAATGCCACGGAGATTGCAGCCCGGCTGGGCAACTCGGGCCACGGCAGTTTCAGTACGCGGCAGGCGCACTACCTGTGCGAGCAAGGCATGGCATCAGCATCTGCAGGCGATACCGGCAAGGCATTGAGTACCTTGAGGGAAGCGGTCGCGATGGCGCCGGATGCCGCCCGACCCCTGATTGACCTGGCCAAACTGCAAAACCAGATGGGTCAGCCTCAGGATGCTTTGCATACCTTGCTCAGGCTGGAGAAAACCGCCCCCCAAGCCCTGCCCCTCGCTGCGGGTCTGATGGCCAACATCGCCCAGGTCAATGGCCAGCAGCAAGCCATGCTGAAGCTTCTGGAGTCAAGCTACGAGCAGATACCTTCCATCGACATCATTGAAGCCATTGTGAAGCTGGAGCCAGACCCGCTTGTCGCGCGGCAATGGTACGTCAAGCACCTCGAAGGCGAGGCTTCGCTGGTCGCCGCGGGCAAATGGATCACCGGTGAAAAGCTTGAGGACGAACACCACCATGCACTGGTGCAGCGTGCCATGGACCAGGCCACCAAACCGTTGATGCGCTATCGCTGCGCCGCTTGCGGTTTTGAGGCGACCCAGCATTTTTGGCACTGCCCGGGCTGTCAGGCCTGGGACAGCTACCCCGCGCGACGCATTGAAGAACTTTAAAAACATGACCATGCAAGTGACCGCAGAAGACCTGTCCACCGCCCGCGTTCTGGTGGTGGGCGACGCCATGCTGGACCGTTACTGGTACGGTGCGGTAGATCGCATTTCGCCCGAAGCACCGGTGCCTGTCGTGCGGGTCACGCGCACCGAGGAGCGAATTGGCGCTGCCGCCAACGTCGCCTACAACATCGTGACGCTGGGCGCCCGGGCTTCACTGCTCACGGTTGTCGGCGAAGACGAAGCCAGCCACCAACTCGAAGCACTGGTCGCAAAAACCGGTATTACCCCCTATTTTGGCCGCGACGCGAAACTCAAAACCACGGTCAAGCTGCGCGTGATCGGGCGCCAGCAGCAGTTGCTGCGCCTGGACTTCGAAAACACCCCCGAAAACGAGGTGCTGGCCTCGCAGTCTGCGAGCTTTGAAAGGCTGTACCCCGAGCACGATGCGGTCCTGTTTTCCGATTACGGAAAAGGCGGACTTGCCCATATCGTCACCATGATTGCCCAGGCTCGTGCAGCCGGCAAGGTGGTGCTCGTAGACCCCAAGGGCTCTGACTATGCCCGCTACGAAAATGCAAGCGTCATCACGCCCAACCGTGCCGAACTGGAACATGTGATTGGCCCCTGGAGCGGCGAGACGGAGCTGCGCACCAAAGTCCACCAGCTGCGCGCCTCGTTGAACCTGGAAGCCGTGCTCGTCACCCGAAGCGAAGAAGGCATGACGCTTTTCGACGCCCAGGGCGAACTGCATGTGCCGGCTGTGGCCAGGGAGGTCTTTGATGTCACCGGCGCCGGTGACACCGTGATTGCCACCCTTGCCGCGCTGAGCGCGGCCGGCATGTGTTTGCGTGATGCGGTGCCCCTCGCCAACCGGGCTGGCGGCGTTGTCGTGGGCAAATTCGGCACGGCCACCGTGAGCTATAGCGAACTTTTTTCCGCTGCCTGAACTCTGGCAGCCCATTCGAATTCGAGGAATCCCGTCATGAAAATCGTAGTCACTGGCGCCGCCGGCTTTATCGGCAGCAATCTGATCAAAGGCCTGAACGCCCGCGGCATCGACGACATCATTGCCGTGGATGACCTGACGCAAGGGGACAAATTCCGCAATCTGGCAGATCTGAGAATCGCGGATTACGTCGATGCGGACGACTTTTACGTTCAATTTGCCGAGGGTGCTTTTGGCAAGATTGATGCAGTTTTCCACGAAGGCGCCTGCAGCGACACCATGGAGCTGGACGGCAAATACATGATGGACAACAACTACAGCTTGTCCTGCGGCCTGTTTCGCGCCTGCCGAACCCGTAACACCCGCCTGCTCTACGCATCGTCTGCGGCTACCTATGGGGGGTCAGACACCTTCAGCGAGTCTCCCCAGCATGAGAGGCCGCTCAATGTTTACGGCTACTCCAAGCTGCTCTTTGACCAGCGCATGCGGCGTGAACTGGGCGCGCGGTTTGAAAATGCCCAGACGCAGGTAGCAGGCTTTCGCTACTTCAACGTTTACGGACCGCGCGAGCAGCACAAGGGCCGCATGGCCAGCGTCGCATTTCATCAGTTCAACCAGTTTCAGTCCGAAGGCAAGGTCAAGCTGTTTGGCGACTACGGCGGCTACGCCGCTGGCGGTCAGATGCGGGATTTCGTTTTCATCGACGACGTGGTGGCTGTCAACCTCTGGTTTTTTGACCATCCCGAAAAATCCGGCATCTTCAACCTGGGTACCGGACGTGCGCAGCCTTTCAACGACGTGGCGCTGGCCGTCGTGAACACTTTGCGAAAAACCCAGAACAACGCCCCCTTGAGTCTGGAAGACGCGGTGCGCGGCGGCATGATTGACTACATCACTTTCCCGGAAGCCCTGGTGGGCAAGTACCAGAGCTACACACAGGCCGACCTTGGCGCGCTGCGCGCGGCAGGCTGCCAGCATGCCTTCGCTGACGTCCAGACGGGCGTGGCTGAGTACATGCAGTGGTTGAGCAGCGCAAAAAGTTAGCCAGCCTGCTCTCGGTTCTAAGGGTTATCCCACCAAAAGATCGCGATGGATGGTCAACGCGGCCCAAAACCCAACCGTTATCTGCAAGGGCATCCTGAATCACCAGGATGGTCACGCTTGTGGTTTCATCCATATTTTTGAGGAGTCCTCCCATGTTCAAGAAATTTCTCGCATTTTTTGCCGCCATGTACATGGCCGTTTCTTTTGCCGCCGTAGATGTCAACAAGGCCACCGCAGCCGATCTGGACGGAATCAAGGGCATAGGCCCGGGAATCTCGGGCAAGATCGTGGATGAGCGTAAAAAAGGTGAATTCAAGGACTGGAACGACTTTATCGAGCGTGTCAAAGGCATTGGTGACAAGAATGCCGCCAAATTCTCGGCTGAAGGCATGACTGTGGGCGGCGCCAGCTACAAAGGTGCTGCACCTGCAGCCAAAAAGGATGTCAAACCCGCGTCGGCCAAGGCTGAAGAAAAGAAAGCCGAGGGCAAAGCTGCGGCAACATCTGCAACGGTAGCCGCCGCACCCGCTGCTGCCATGGCCAAAGACGACAAAAAAGCAAAAGCTGAAGAAGCCAAAGCCAAGGCTGATGCCAAGAAGGCCAGCAAGGCCGACGCCAAGAAGGCTGGCGCCGACGAAAAGGCTGATGCCGCCAAGCCCGCCGCCAGCACACCCAAAAAATAAGCAGCTCCGGCTCAAAAAAAACCCGCCATCTGGCGGGTTTTTTTATTCCTGCGGCAAGCAGTTCGCGGGAATCAACCCATGTGCAAACCGCCGTTGAGCGAGAAGTCGGCACCCGTCGCATAACCGCCTTCGTCAGAGGCAATCCAGGCAATGATGGACGCAATCTCCTCGGGCTTGCCCAGCCTCTTGGCGGGCACACCAGCGACAATCTTCTCCAGCACGTCGGGGCGAATCGCCTTGACCATGTCGGTACCGATGTAGCCCGGGCTGACGGTGTTCACCGTCACGCCCTTGGCTGCCACTTCCTGCGCCAGCGCCATGGTGAAGCCGTGCAGGCCAGCCTTGGCAGTGGAATAGTTCACCTGGCCAAACTGGCCTTTTTGTCCGTTCACCGACGAGATGTTGACGATGCGGCCAAAGCCGGCTCCGACCATGTCTTCAATGACCTGCTTGGTCACGTTGAACATGCTGTCAAGGTTGGTGGAAATCACGGCATCCCAGTCGGCCTTGCTCATCTTGCGGAATTGGCCATCTCGGGTAATGCCGGCATTGTTGACCAACACACTGACCGGACCATGCTCTGCCTTGACCTTGTCGAAGGCCGCCACGGTGGAATCCCAGTCACCCACATTGCCGACGGACGCGTGGAAGGTATAGCCCAGCGCGGCCTGCTCACCGAGCCATTTGGCGAAGTCCCGCGTCGGGCCGCAGCCCGCGATCACGGTAAAGCCATCCTTGGCCAGCCGCTGGCAGATGGCCGTTCCAATTCCACCCATGCCGCCGGTCACATATGCTACTTTATTTGTCATTGCGCTCTCCTTGATTATGCAAACTTCCACGAAACTCGTTGCTATTTACTTGATAGCATCCAGCTCCCGGATAACGGGGACTAGAGTCTGTTTTAACCGATATTCAGCGTTCCAGCGTGAGGGCAACCCCCATGCCTCCGCCGATGCACAGGCTGGCAATGCCCTTCTTGGCATCCCGACGCACCATCTCGTGCAGCAGCGTCACCAGGATACGGCAGCCTGACGCCCCGATCGGATGGCCGATGGCAATCGCGCCGCCATTGACATTGACCTTGCTGGTATCCCAATCCATTTCCTGGTTGACGGCGCAAGCCTGCGCAGCGAAGGCTTCGTTGATTTCAAGCAAATCAAGGTCTTTGGCCTTCCAGCCGGCGCGCGCCAGCGCCTTCGTGGATGCGGGCACCGGACCCATGCCCATGTAAGCGGGATCAAGACCGGCAGTGGCATAGCTGGCAATACGCGCCAGCGGTTTGAGGCCCAGCGCGGCGGCCTTTTTGGCAGTCATCACCATAACGGCGGCGGCCCCGTCGTTCAAGCCTGATGCATTGCCTGCCGTCACTCCGCCAGCCTTGTCAAACGCTGGACGCAGCCCCGCCAGTCCCTCGGCGCTGGTTTTGCGATTGATGAACTCGTCGGCCGAGAAGACCACCGGGTCGCCCTTTTTCTGGGGAATGGAGACGGGAACGATCTCGTCCTTGAATTTTCCCGCGTCCTGCGCGGCAGCCGCCTTGGTCTGGCTGGCCAGCGCCAGCGCATCCTGCGCTGCACGGTCAATGCCGTACTTCTTGGCCACGTTCTCGGCGGTGATACCCATGTGGTACTGGTTGTAGACATCCCACAAGCCGTCAACAATCATGGTGTCGACCATTTTCCAGTCACCCATGCGCTGACCGTCTCGTGAGCCGTTCAGGACATGGGGCGAAGCGCTCATGTTTTCCTGGCCACCGGCGATCACGATCTCGCTGTCGCCGGTTGCCACGGACTGCGCCGCCAGCATGACGGCCTTCAGACCCGAACCGCAAACCGCGTTGATCGTCAAACCCGGTATGCCATGCGGAAAACCCGCCTTGATCACGGCCTGGCGCGCCGGGTTCTGGCCCACGCCCGCAGCCAGCACCTGGCCCATGATGACTTCGCCAATCAGATCGGCGCTCAGACCGGCACGCTCCAGCACGGCCTTGATGACGGTGGCACCCAGTTCGGTCGCGGGCACTTTTGCCAGCGAACCGCCGAATTTCCCAACGGCGGTGCGGCCTGCCGAAACAATAACGATATCTTCCATGTCATCTCCTCTTAAAAAAACTTGCCGGACCGGGCAAATCAACAAAAATGCCCGTATTTACAAAAATGAAGGCTTCAGAGCAGCTTTTCAAGGCCAGTGGCCCGGACCCCCGCACTGCCCTTCTGACGTTCAGGCCTTGGCCTTGACATAGCTGCCAGGCGCGGGCTGCATGGCTTTGTACTTGCGGTTGCCATAGGTTTTGGGCGCTGAAATCTGCTTGCCGGCCTGCCCGGCAAGCCAGCCCGACCAGTCCGTCCACCAACTGCCTGGATGCTCGGTCGCGCCCTTGAGCCAGTCCGCCTGGGCCGCAGGGAATTTTGCCCCGGCGGCTTTGGTGGCCGGCAACTTGTCATTGGTCCAGTAGCTGCGCTTGTTTTTGGTCGGCGGGTTGATCACGCCGGCAATGTGTCCCGAAGCGCCCATCACAAAGCGTTTTTTGCCGGGCAACACCTGCGTTGAGGCATAAGCCCCGCCTATCGGCACGATGTGGTCTTCACGCGACCCATAGATATAGACCGGCATGTCGATGGTGCGCAGGTCAATCTTCTCGCCGCACACCACGATTTTGCCTGGCTCGACGAGGTTGTTCTCGTAATAGGTGTTGCGCAGATACCAGGCGTAGAACGGACCGGGCAGATTGGTCGAGTCACTGTTCCAGTAAAGCAGGTCAAACGGCGGCGGTGTTTCGCCCTTGAGGTAGTTGCCAACCACATAATTCCATACCAGGTCGTTGGGCCTGAGAAAGCTGAAGGTCGAGGCAAGGTCCGAGCCCTTGAGCAGGCCGCCCTTGCCCATCTCCGCTTCCCGGTACTTGACGGAGGTCTCGTCGATGAAAATATCCAGAATGCCGGTGTCGGTAAAGTCGAGCAGCGAGGTCAGCAGCGTCACGCTGGCCACCGGTTTTTCGCCTCTTGCGGCCAGCACGGCCAGCGCCGTTCCCAGGATGGTGCCGCCAACGCAAAAACCCAGCGCATTGATGGTGTCCGCGCCAGTGATCTCCTGCACCACGCTGATGGCTTTGATGGGCGCGTGCTCAATGTAATCGTCCCAGGTTTTGTCCGCCATCGACTCATCGGGGTTGCGCCAGCTCAGCACAAAGGTGCGATAGCCTTGCGCCACGGCGTAGCGGATCAGCGAGTTCTCGGGCTGCAAATCAAGAATGTAGAACTTGTTGATGCAGGGAGGAACCAGCAGGAAAGGCTTTTCGTAGACCTTGTCCGTCAGGGGCTTGTACTCCAGCAGCTGGAAATATTCGTTTTCAAACACGACCGCGCCTTCGGTCGTGGCGACGTTTTTGCCGACTTCAAACACGCTCTCGTCGGTCATGGACACATGACCCTGCTTCATGTCATGCAGCATGTTGGCCATGCCCTTGGCGATGCTTTCGCCCCGGCTGTCGATGGCTTTTTGCTGGGCTTCGGCATTGAGCGCAAGGAAATTGCTGGGCGCCGAGGCGGCCAGCAATTGCTCGACAGCGAAGCGAAGACGCGCCCTGGTCTTTTCGTCGCTCTCCACCGCGTCGGCCAGTCCCATCAAGGCTTGGGAATTGAGCAGATAGGTGGAAGCCGAGAACTGGGAGAGCGGGTTTTTCTTCCAGGCCTCGGCGGAAAACCGCCGGTCAGGGGTAGCCGGTAAAGCAGCACCCGGCTGCAGGCACTGGTTCCAGAGGGTCGAGGCCTCTTCCACATAGCGCTGCTGCAGCGCGAGCAGCTTGGCCGGATCAAAGCTGATGGACGGTTGATCGACGGGTTTGAATGCCGCAGCCAGATCAACCTGCGGCATCCCCGGAGTCTGGACCGCTGAAAACGCCCCCATGGCCTGTTTGAAACCCTCACCCAGGGTCTCTTGCATGTGTTGCGCCGCTTGCGCCCAGTTTGCTTCAGAATTCACGAATGCCTCCTCTGAGTCGATGAGTTTTGATGAGTTTCATCTTGTTTTTACAGTATCGTAGGATTTGCATTTGAATTTCTGACAAAGCGACAAGTTTTATGTATTTAATCGTCATCGGCTGGATCTACGTCGTTCTCATGATGAGTATTGCCGAAGCCAGCAACAGCAACGGCACGCTGCTCGGCGCACTCGTCACCTTTGTACTCTATGGCGCAGGGCCTGTCACCTTGGTGGTTTACCTGATGGGCTCGCCCGCACGCAGCAAGGCGATCAAAAGGCGGGAGGCGGAGCAACTGCGGGCCGCGCAAACCGCAGCGACTGACGCGGATGCCGCTGCCGCGTCAGTCCAGCCAGATGCTGGCAGCCATGCGCCCGGTGGTGCCGAAACCGTTGCCGCCGGGCCCGGTATCGCGCCGATGCGAAAAGAACCGTAGCGGATTGCCGGCGGTGCACCAGGGCGCACTGCCGTCGTTGCCATACACCTGCGTGATGCCCAGCGCATGAAGCCGCAGCCGCGCCAGCGCCGGCAGGTTGGCAAGGAATTTGCCGTCCCCGATGGCGACAAAACAGCGCGCCGCTTCAGGCTGCCAGGCTTCGAAGGCGGCCTTCACTTCGGCCCCCACTTCAAACGCCGTGGGCCCGATGCACGGTCCCAGCCATGCTATTGTTTCAATAGCTGAATGAGGCCGTAGCTGCTGGACAAGAGCACTAAAAGATGCATAAACCGACTCCAGGACCCCCATGCCACCCGGCGTGCCGCTGCCGGCCAGGCCGCGCCAGCCGGCATGCGCCGCCGCCACCGCATCGCCTTCCCGCGTGGTCAGCAGCACGGGCAGGCAATCGGCCACCATGACGGTGCAGGCGAGTTTTCGCTGCGCCGTGACGCAGGCATCGGCGACCTGTCCGTCGGCGGTGTCTAGCGCCAGCGCCAGCACCTCGCGGCCATGAACCTGGTTCAGGAAGACCGCGCGCGTGCCAGTGGCCGCCTGCAGCAGCGCGCGGTTCGCCGCCACGCGCGCCGGCAGGTCGCCGACATGGTCACCGAGGTTCACGCTGTCATGAGGCGGCAAGGACATGCCGCCGGCACGGCTCGTGAAAACAGCCCGCACATGGCGCGGCGCGGGCCAGTCGGGAATCAGCCAGTCAGAGTGCATCGCGCCAAAGCCATGCATCAATTTTCCGACGGGCCGCCCCTGGAAAAATTAGCCCCCTTGGGGCTGGAGCCCGCGGCTCCAAAGTTGCTTGAGCAGCTTTGGACGGGCGACAGAGGCGAAGCGTCTCGCAAGCCGCGGCCTGCAAGGCCTCGCGAACCCTACGGAGTGGGGAGCGTGGGGGCCTCATTTCTAGGCTTCGCTGTCAGGGCAGGCCGAGGGCTGCGCCTTTTGAAACGCGGGCAGCGCCATGCAGGCGTCAAACGCGGCCACGGTGCGCGGCAGGCCGTCAAGGTTCACATTGAAGCGCTGGGCGTTGAAAATTTGCGGCACCAGGCAGCAGTCGGCCAGCGTGGGCGTGTCGCCGTAGCAGTAGGTGGCTGCGGGTAGCTGATTGAGCTGGCGCTCAAACGCCTCCAGGCCCACACGGCACCAGTGGCGGTACCAGGTGTTCTTGGCCTCTTCCTCGACCTTCAGCTCCCTGACCAGGTACTTGAGCACGCGCAGGTTGTTCAGCGGATGGATCTCGCAGGCAATCGACTGCGCCAGCGCGCGTACCCTGGCGCGGCCCAGGGCATCGGGCGGCAGCAGCGCGGGAGCGGGATGTTTTTCGTCGAGGTATTCGATGATGGCGATGGACTGCGAGAGCCTTTCGCCGTCAAGCTCCAGCAGCGGCACCAGCGTGTCGGCCGAGAGTGCCGCATAGGGCTCCTTCTTGTGCTCACCCCTGGCAATATGGACGGCAATGTACTCATAGGGCAAGCCCTTCAATTCAAGGGCAATGCGCACCCGGAAAGACGCGGAAGAGCGAAAGTAGTTGTGCAGTTTCATGGGCGAAAGCATAAACTGAAACCGCATTTTGCGGCTACCGCCCGCCGCCCCCGCTCACTGCACAACAATCGCCTGCGCGACGCCCCATCGCGCGGCGCGCGGCTACTATCTGGCGCTGGATTCCAGCCCCCATTCACTTCAGGAAAGACACCCCATGAGCGCAGCTGTAGCCATTGCCGGACTCGTCAACCACCAGCTTCGCCTGGCCAGCCGGCCCGTCGGCCTGCCAACGCGCGCCAACTGGAGCTTTGGCACCGAGCCGGTGGCCGAACCCGGCCCCGGCGGCGTGCTGGTCAAGACGCTCTACCTCTCGCTTGACCCGGCCATGCGCGGCTGGATGAACGAGGGCAAAAGCTATATTGCGCCGGTCGAGATCGGCGCCGTCATGCGGGCCGGTGGCGTGGGCCAGGTGATCGCCTCGCAAAACCCGGCCTTTGCCGTGGGCGACTATGTCAATGCCAGCCTGGACGTGCAGGAGTACTGCCTGATCCCGCGGGAGCAGATCAAGCGCAGCGGCATGTTCAAGATAGACCCGAGCCTGGGCCTGACGCCCTGGCTGAACGTGCTGGGCATGCCCGGCATGACCGGCTACTTCGGCCTGCTGGACGTGGGCCAGCCCAAGGCCGGCGAAACCGTGGTGGTCTCGGGCGCGGCCGGCGCCGTGGGCCAGACGGTCGGGCAGATGGCCAGGCTCAAGGGCTGCCGCGTGGTCGGCATCGCCGGCGGCAAGGCCAAGTGCGACTGGGTCGTCAATGAGCTGGGCTTCGACGCCTGCATTGACTACAAAAACGGTGACGTGAGAGCAGGCCTCAAGGAACACTGCCCCAAGGGCGTGGACATCTACTTCGACAACGTGGGCGGCGACATCCTGGACCTGGTGCTGGCCCAAATCACGCGTGGCGCGCGCATCATCATTTGCGGCGCCATCAGCCAGTACAACAACACCACCCCCGTCAAGGGCCCGGCCAACTACCTGTCGCTGCTGGTCAACCGCGCCCGCATGGAGGGCATCGTGGTGTTCGACTACGCCGACCGCTACCCGGTGGCGGTGGCCGAGCTGGCCGGCTACCTGAAAGCCGGCACCCTGAAAAGCCGCGAAGACGTGGTGACCGGGCTGGACAGCTTCCCCGAGACCCTGCTCAAGCTCTTCAATGGCGAAAACTTTGGCAAACTCGTGCTGCAGGTGGCTGAACCCTGATCAGCGAGCCGCCTGCCTGGGCAAGGGGAAACTATCAATTTAATAGCTAACAACGACCGTATTGATTGGGCTACAGCCGTATTTTATGCTTTTTTGACGTAAAGCTCCTGATCCCTGGCCAGCCGGGCACCCTCCAAACCCCATCCAATACAACAACGCAGGAAAGCTCATGATTCTCGAACTCGCCGACATCCGCATCCACCCGGGCCAGCAGGCCGCTTTTGACGAAGCCATCCAGCGCGGCGTCAACACGGTCATCTCAAAAGCCAAGGGCTTTCAGGGCTACAAGGTCAACAAAGGCATTGAAAGCCCCGAGCGCTACATCCTGCAGATTTTCTGGAACACACTTGAAAACCATACCGTCGACTTTCGCGAGTCAGCCGCCTTTGCCGACTGGCGCGCGATTGTCGGGCCGTTTTTTGCTGGACCGCCGACGGTTGAGCATTTCGACTTGCTGGCCAAATCCGACTGAGCAGGCGCAAAAAAAAGAGGCTAGAAAGCCTCTTTTTTACTTGCCTGGCCCCGTGACAAGGGCCTGGTGGTCCTTGTCACGGGTAAGGGCGGCGCGGACGCGTCCAGCCCCAGCCCAATGGCCACGTCTCTGGCTGCCGCCTCGTGCCCGGCCACCAGCTTGCCCAGCAAAATGCCAAACTGCGTGCGTTCGGCCCCATCGAGCGGGCCCAGGATGCGTTGCTGGGCGCGGCGAACTGCCCGTTGCAGCTGCAGGATCAGCTCTTCGCCCTCGGGGGTGATCCAGAGCAATTTGCGGCGCCTGTCAGCTGCGTCGGCCTCGCGCCGGATCCAGCCCTTGCGCTCAAGGCGGCCAATCACCGAACCCAGCGTGGCCGGGTCAAAGGCGACGCGCGCCGACAGCGTGATCTGGTCTTCGCCGGGCTCGTCAATCAGCGCATTGAGGATGGCGAACTGCACCGGGGTGGTGTCAAACCGCGCCGTTTCTTCCATGAAAATGGCAACCGTGAACTGGTGGGCCCTGCGAACAAGGTAGCCAGTCGTGTGCCGAAAGTTAAGGCCTTTTGCCATCGGGCGAGTTTAAGTCTTCGCGTTCTGGCGCCGCAATCGGAAATTGCCCGATCACGTCGGCCCCGGCCCGGGCAAAACTGTTCCAATACACGCTGCAAACACCGGAGCCTCTTCATGACGACATTTGCCGCGCGGATTCATGCCGCCTTGCGCGCCTCATTTTTAATAGCTGCCTGCACCCTCCCCGCCTTGACCTGGGCACAAAACCCTTCAAAACCCGCACAGAGCTGGCCAGGCCGCCCCATCCGCATCCTGGTGGGCTTTCCGGGCGGCTCAAGCCCTGACATGGCGGCCCGCACGCTGGCAGAGCCGCTGGCCAGGGCACTGGGCCAGCCGGTCATCATTGAAAACCGGCCAGGCGCCTCGGGCAACATTGCCGCCGACCAGCTGGCCAAGGCCACCGACGACCACACGCTGGGGGTCGTCATCAACGGCAATCTGACCTCGGCCAAACAGCTCTATCCCAGGCTGCCCTACGACCCGACGACGGACTTCGCGCCGATTTCATTGCTGACCACCGCCCCGCTGCTGCTGGTGGCGCCTGTCAGCCTGCCAGGCGGCGCCGAATTCTTCACGGCGGCGCGGCAAGCCGGCAGCCAGTGGAATTACGGCTCGGTGGGCAATGGCTCGGTCGCGCACCTGGGCATGGAGCTGCTCAAAAGCCGCGTCGCTGGCCTGCAGCCTGTGCATGTGCCCTACCCGGGCAACCCGCAGGTCGTCACCGCCATGCTGGGTGGGCAAATCCAGCTGGCGCTGATGCCGCCGGGCGTGGCCATGCCGCATGTGCGCTCGGGCAAACTGCGGGCGATCGGCGTGGCCGGCGGCCGCAGCGCACTGGTGCCCGAGGTGGCGCCGCTGTCCGAGGCCGGCGTGCACAACTTCAACCTCGAAGTCTGGACGGCGCTGATGGGCCCGGCAAGCCTGTCCAAAGCGGCGCAGACGCGGCTGGCGCTGGAGGTGCCGCGCATCATCCGCGATGCGGAAACCCGGCAAAAGCTCTTTAACCAGGGCTGGCAGGCGGTGGGCAGCTCGGCTGAGGGCCTGAAGCGCCGCATCGGGGAGGAGTCCACGATCCTGGGCAACATCATCCAGAGCCGCGGCATCAAGATCGAGTAAAACCCGGCGAACAAGGCGTAGCACCATGTCTTTCATCACCGAACCTGCCCGCAGCCTGCCGGTTTACGGCGAGTTTGACGTTGTCGTCATTGGCGGCGGCCCTGCCGGTCTGGCCGCCAGCGTGAGCGCCGCCAGGCACGGCGCGCGCACGCTGCTGGTGGAGCGTTACGGCTTTCTGGGCGGCATGGGCACCGCTGGCGGCGTGACGAATTTTGCCGGCCTTTACGGCCGGCACGACGGTGAAATGCGGCAGGTCGTGCATGGCGTGGTTGATGAGCTGCTGCAACGCATTGACGCGCTGGGCGGGCTCAACGAAGCCCAGGACGGCATGCAGGGCCGCATCCGGGTGCGCTCCTACGATGTCTCGGCCTACAAGTGCGCGGCCGACCAGTGGCTGGTGGCCGCCGGCGTGCAACTGCTGTTTCATGCCTGGGCTGCCGCCGTGGTGATGGACGGCCAGGCGATCAGCGCGCTGCTGGTGGAAACCAAATCCGGTCGCCAGGCGATTCGCGCCAGCTGCTTCATCGACTGCTCGGGCGACGCCGACGTGGCCCATTTTGCCGGCGTGCCCTTTGAGCTGGGCGACGGCCAGGGCAGCGCGCTGTTCCCCTCAACCATGTTTCGCGTCGGCCATGTGGACGCGGCGCGCGCGCTGGCGGCCGTGGGCGACTTCAAGGCCATCAACGACCTGATGGTGCAAAGCCAGGCCAGGGCGCCGGGACGCTACCGCTTTCCCCGCGAAGGCGCGATTCTCAGGCCGCAGAAAAACCCCAGCGAATGGCGCGCCAACGTGACGCAGATCCGCAATGCGGCGGGCAAGGCCATGGATGCCACCGATGCGCGCCAGCTCAGCGAAGGCGAGCTGGAGGGCCGGCGCCAGATCACCGAGTATTTCCGCTTCCTGCGCCATGAGGTGCCGGGCTTTGAGCAGTCGGCCATCGTGGACATTGCGCCGCAGGTCGGCATACGCGAAACGCGGCGCATTCAGGGGCTGTACGCGCTGAGCGGCGAAGACATCCTGTCCCCGGCGCGCTTTGACGATGCCATCGGTGTGAACGCCTGGCCGATGGAGCTGCATGCCGAGGGCCGGATTGACTGGCAGTTCCCGCGCAATATCGACGCTTCCTGCGGCCGCGCCTACAACGACCTGCCCTGGCGCATGTTGCTGCCGGGCAGTGTTGGCAACCTGCTGGTGGCCGGGCGCTGCGCCTCCATGACGCACGAAGGCCAGTCGGCGGCACGCGCCAGCGGGGGCTGTTTTGTCATGGGCCAGGCGGCGGGCACGGCGGCTTCGCGGCTCCGGCCCGGCCAGGTTTTTTCCGACATTGATGTCAGCCAGCTGCAGCGCCAGCTAAAGCAGGACGGCGTGTATTTTGACGCGATGGATAGCTGAACCGCCGCCCACGCGCACGGCCAGAACAGGCCCGAACCGACCGCTTGCGATGGCATCATGTCACACTGCGCCCTGGCATTCAGCGCGAACCAGCGCTGTCCCATTTTTTCAAACCGCCCGGCGAATAAGCCCCGTGCATACCTCCAGAGGAAAGCCTGCCATGAGTTTTGTATTCACCCCGCCCGCCACGGTCTCGGTGCCCGTCATCGGCATCAAGGAACGGTTCCCGGTTCACCGCATTTACTGCGTGGGACGCAACTATGAGGATCACGCCAGGGAAATGGGCTTTACCGGCCGGGAAGCACCCTTCTTCTTCCTCAAGCCGGCGGACGCCATCGTGGCGGTTGAGGCCGGCAGCACCGGCAGCATTCCCTACCCCAGCCTGACCAAAAACCTGCACCATGAAATCGAGCTGGTGGTGGCGATTGGCAAGGGCGGCAAGAACATCAGGGCCACGGACGCCCTGAAGCACATCTACGGTTACGCCGTGGGCCTGGACATGACGCGGCGCGATCTGCAGGGCGAGATGAAAAAGCAGGGCCGTCCCTGGTGTATCGGCAAGGGCTACGACCAGTCCGCGCCGATTGGCCCCATCACGCCGGCAGCGCAGGCCGGCGATGTGAGCCGGGCCGAGATTTATCTGCAGGTCAACGGCCAGGACCGCCAGCGCAGCCATGTCTCCAAGCTGATCTGGAATATCGCCGAAACCATTGAGCACCTCTCCAGCGCCTGGGAGCTGCAGCCCGGCGACCTGATTTACACCGGAACGCCCGAAGGCGTGGGCGCCGTCGTCAGCGGTGACACCATGGTGGGCGCGGTGGCGGGCCTGGGCACGTTGAGCGTCAAGGTCGCCTGAGTCACGCAGACGGCGTGCATGGGCTCCAGGGCCTGCCAAAATTTCAATTTTTCGGCGTTTAGTGCTGTAGCCCACGTACCACGGCTATTCATTGCTATATTTTTAATAGCCACTTAATCCACTGGCAAGCGCTGCGCCCACCAGGCTGCAGCGCCAAAGCCGCTACACTCGTTTGATGCATCGCCCCCCCCTGAAACACTGCCGCGTCTGCGGTGCCGCTGTCATTTATCGCCTGCCCGACGATGGCGACACCCGGCTTCGTGCGGTATGCCCTTCCTGCCATACCGTGCACTACGAAAACCCGCTCAACGTTGTCGGCACGGTTCCGGTCTGGGGCAAGGAGGGCGAGCAGGTGCTGCTGTGCAAACGCAACATCGAGCCGCGCCGGGGCAAATGGACGCTGCCCGCCGGCTTCATGGAAATGGGCGAAACCACCGCCGAAGGCGCTGCCCGCGAGACCGACGAGGAAGCGGGCGCGCAGTTTGAAATGCAGGGCCTGTTTTCCGTCATGAACGTCGTGCGCGTGGGGCAAGTCCATATGTACTACCGCGCCCGGCTGCTCAGCACCGAATTCAAGCCCGGTTATGAAACCATGGAGGCCAGGCTGTTCACCGAGGCGCAAATTCCCTGGGATGAGCTGGCCTTCAAGACGGTCAAGGAAACACTGGAATGCTACTTCGCCGACCTGCGCAAGGGCAGTTTTGGCGTGCATGTGGCCGATATTGCCTGAGCCGCCCAAAAGCGCGTCAATGTAAGCAGGTGCTGCCCAGCTGCCGAATGCCTGCCAGACGTGGCTTAGAATTTTCGGCAAGCTACCCTTTCTCCCTGTCCGGTCTTTAGCCGGCTGTCCAACCGCCCACCTGACTGACTCCCATATGTTCAAATCCGCGACCTTTTTCCGTATAGCCACCGACTTCGCCCTGCCCCCGCTAGAGGCGCTTGAAGAGGCCCTGCAAGCGGCCCAGTTCATGCCCTGCGGCGCCACCCAGCCCGAGTCCATCGGCTGGGTTCCGCCGCGCGGCAACAAGAGCACGGTACTGGTCGAGGCGGTCGGCGGCAGCGTCATCCTGCGCCTTTGCATCGAGCGCCGCCCCTTGCCGGCATCGGCCGTGAAGGACGCGGTCGAGCAACTGGTCGAAAAATACAAGCAGGAAACCGGCCGTGAACGCGTCAGCGCCAAAATCAAGAAAGAATTCAAGGAGGAAGCCATGCTCAGCCTCTTGCCACGCGCCTTCACCAAGCGCTCGTCCACGACCCTCTGGATTGATCCCGTCAACAAGTTCCTGGTGGTGGACTCGGGCAGCCTGGCCGGCGCTGACAAAATCGTGAGCAACCTGATTGAAGCCATCAGCGAGGTGCCCGGCTCGCGTCCCGGCATCATGGCCAAACCGGTGCAGACCACGATGGCCGCCGGCACGGCGATGGCGCACTGGCTGTCAAGCCGGGAAGCGCCGCTCAGCTTCACGGTGGACCGCGACTGCGAGCTGAAAATGCCCGACGACCAGAAATCGACCGTGCGCTATTCACGCCACACCCTCGAAATCGATGAAGTCACCCAGCATATCGAGTCGGGCAAAGTGCCCACCCAGCTGGCCATGACCTGGAACGAGCGCGTGTCTTTCGTGCTCACCGATGCCGCCCAGATCAGGAAAATCAAGCTGCTTGATGTGGTGCTTGACGGCGTTCAGGAAAACGGCAAGGACGACGACGGCTTTGACACCGACGCCGCCATCGTGACGGGCGAGTTGTCAGCGCTGATTCCCGACCTGCTCGAAGCGCTGGGCGGAGAACTCGACGGCGAACTGCCCGCGCCCGAAGCAACAGCCGGCCAGCCACCGCTGCGCGAACTGGCCAGCGCCTGAGCCGGGGACAGGGACAAGGCCGCGGCATCATCGCAGCCGTTGACATGATCCCGGATTTCGGAGGATCATGTCTCGTCTGCCAGGCAAAATCCGTTTCATATCATTGTTGGCCCTGCCGTTTATTTGGTGACTCTTTAATGGAGGCTTTTCATGAGATTCCACTTTTTTGAACATGCTGATGCCCATGTCCGCAAGTCGCTGGAATACCTGGAAGAAGCAAATCTGGCCTGGGTAGAACACAAGGCCGCTGCCGAGCATCACAGCGCCCTGGCCAAGATGTACGCCGAGCGCATCGCCAGAATCGAGGCGGAAATCAACAACGCACGCCAGTCGCAGACGCTGATGACGCGTCAGCCAGCGGCCGAACTGCCAGACGCCAGCGATCGCAACAAGCCCGAATCTGTGGTGGTGTACCCGTCGCGCGCCACACGCACCTGACGCAGCACCAGGCGCAGCCGGGCAGCCTGCACAGCAATCACCTGATCAACCGGGGTCTTGGCTGATTCGGTTTCATTACGGGCCGATTAGTGACCTGTCTCGGACTCCTATCACCGTTCAGCCTGAGCCCGTCGAAGGCTTGCCTACAAAGAGCCCTTCGACAGGCTCAGGGCGAACGGGGTGTTGGCTGGCTAGAGGACAGCCATCGCAGGTAACTCTCTCTCAAGAAACACCAGATAACTGATTGATTTTCATGGTGTTCTCAGGCGGACGATTCGCAGGGGGTGAGTTGCATGCCCATGGCTTTGACCCGCTGCGCAAGGTTGTGCAACACCCGCTGGCGGTAGCGCTCCTCGAAGTAATCCTGCCCCCGGTCGGTGTACTCCTGACCATTGGTGAGCATGGCGTAGATCAGGCGCGCGAGCTTGTGCGCAGCGGCGGTGATGGCCTTGGGCTTGTCCATGCGGGCGGACATGCGCCGGTAGTAAGCCCCCAGCGCCGACTGGCTCGAACGCAAGGCTGCCGCCGCCAGGCGAAGTGCCTGGGCGGCCCGATTGGCACACCGCTTGGTCTTGCCGCTCATGACCTTGCCCCCGGTGATCTTGGTGCCCGGGCACAAACCCAGCCAGGAAGCGAAGTGCTTGTCGGTTTTGAAACGGCTCATGTCCAATCCCACCTCGGAGATGACCGCCAGGGCGGTGGTCACGTCGATCCCATCGATGCGCGTGAGATCCACGCCCCACATTTGAAACAGCTGGGTGCGCAAATCAAACTTGGGTGCGTTGCGAGCGCGAGCGCGCTTCTTGCCTTGGGCCGGTTGCTCTTCGCAGACATGCAGGGTTGGCAGTTGGGCCTCGATCTGCGAGTCGCATTCGGCCAGTTGCCCTGCAGGCTCCTGGCGATCTCGTCCAGGCTGACGTGGATGCGCCCGTTCTTCAATTTGGCCAAGGCCATGCCGTCGCGCTCACCGGCAACGATGGCGCGCAATATCTTCTGGCCCGTCTCGCCCACCACGTCGGAGATGGTGTTGGCCAACTGGATGTTCATCTGCGTGAGGGCCTTTTGCATGTGCGGCACGAAGCGTGCCTGGTTGCGCAGGATCATCTGGCGCTGGCGCGTGAGCGAGCGCAGCACGCAGACCTGCTCGGCGGGCCGGAACGCGCCGTGCAGCAAGCCAAAGCCCATGAGCTGCTGCTGCCACTGGCAGTCCAGCACATCGCTCTTGCGGCCCGAGACGTTCTTGACATGGCGGGCGTTGACCAGCAGCACGCTAAAGCCGCGAGACTCCAGCAGTTCGAACAGAGGAATCCAGTACATGCCGGTGGACTCCATGGCCACGGTGTCCACGCCGCAGGCGTCGAGCCAGTCGGCCAGGCGGTGCAGATCGGCGGTGAAGCTGTGGAACTCGCGCACGGGCTCTTCGTCGCGATCGGGCGGCACGGCGACAAAGTGCGAAGCGCTGCCGATATCAATTCCGGCGGCGTTGGGGTGGGTCAGTGTGATGGCCGCCTGTGGGGTGGGCCGCTTGCGTTGTGCCATGGCATCCTCCATCATGAGAAGTGGAACGTGGCACCGGCTCGGGTACGTCGTCTTGATCACTCTCTCAAACGGGATGCCTGTGCAAGGCCAGATTGACCCTGCACAGGCTCACCAATGTCGATGACGCAGCCCAGACCACGCTAATCACCGGGCAATATGCACCATTGCCACATCGGTCTTCGCCGGTGCCGCGTTCCACCTTGCCATATTCGACACGCATGCGCTACGTGTTTCTTCGGCGCGATTTGCGGCAAGGGTGGGCCGATTACTTCGCTAATCAATTATTTGAAATCGGCTTCTTGGGGCGTGAGTTTTCAGGTAATTTCCCTGCTGCTCGACACTGCTGCCATCGGTCAACTCGCTGGCCGGCCTTGAGCAAAGTAAGAAACTGCGGAATACACCTTGACGCCAGCGTCAGCGCGACGGAAGGAACTCTAGCTGGTCGGGTTGCCAGCGGGGGGAGCAGTTGCTCGGCAATCTGACTGTTCTTTTGTGTGGGCAGCCAAGTGAGCGCATCCTCGAGGTAGAGGTATATGGATCATGCCGATTGAGCGTAGCCGAGATCTGAGGGCGCGTCACGCTGGCGGGCCTCAGAGGCTGAGAGTTTTTCGAGCGTCGGCGTAGACACCGTGCCCGTTGCTGTTGACGGCGACCGCGCCGACATTCGGACGAATTGCGCCGCCGATGCTCGTGATGAACGCTGAGG